>CAYUFY010000110.1:0-14146 GCA_964443795.1 uncultured Anaerolineales bacterium
TAAAAGAAAACAGGAAGGAGCAGAGCAGAAAGGAAGTAGGAAGAAGGAAGTAGGAAGAAGGAAGAAGAAGGTTTTACGACCTCACCTTACGCAGTTGAGCGTGTTTTTAGAATGTCACCCCGAGCCGCATCTTGACGCGGCGAGGGGTCTCTACGTCAATTGTAGACGCGTACGCGCCTCGCTCCGCTCGCGCTGAACTTCGCGTGATAGTGCGTAAGGTGGGTTACTCCTTCCTACTTCCTGCTTCCCAATGTTTTAGCGCCTCTTGCAACTGATATTGCCGCAGGCTCATCGTAATGTCGCCGCGAGTGCGCTCGGTCACACCGCGCACCAAATCGGTGGTGCGCCGCAGGCCGCCGGTGATGGCGTCAGGGTAATCCACGGTGACGAGGAGGGAGTAAATATCGTCCATGGCCTCGAGCAAACGCTCGGACTCATCGGAATGGTCATGGCGAATGATGTCCATGCACCGCCGCCGCAGTTCGCCCGCCGCTTCGCCCAGACCGTTGAGATAGGCCGCGTATTCCACGCCCAAGGCCTCGGGTTCGGGGATCGGCTCGTTGCCCACCAGCGCGTAGACGATATTGGCTTCGGCAAATTCCTTGAGCGCATCCTGGGTGTAGCCCGCGTGGTAGAGATCAGGGAAGGCGGCGAGGTCGGCGCGAATGGCGGCCACAATTTCCTTAGCCTCGGCGATGTGCTGGCGGGCGAGGTCGCGCTCGTTGCGGTGCGTGGCGCGAATGGCATTGGCGCAGTGCCGGATGAGAGTGCGCGAGCGTTCGAGCGCACCATCCCGAGCGGCGTTCTTGGCGGTGAAGTTGGCGCGGATGCGGTCGGCGATGAGGTCGAGGTTTTTCATTTTTATTCCGGTTTGGGCGGCTTGAAGAGTTGGTCGGCCAGATTGGAGGGCACGGCGATCTCGCCGAACTGGGCCTCGTATTTGCCCAGGTTATCGGCCAGGGCGCGGAGGAGCAGTTTGGCGTTCATGGGGGTCATCACCGTGCGGGCGTAGACTTTGGCCTTGGGCATATTGGGCATGACCCGCGCAAAGTCTATGATAACTTCCGAAGGCGAATGAGTGATGAGGGCAAAGTTGCTGTAGACGGCTTCCAAGTTCGCTGGGATTTCGATTTGCATGGGTTGCGGACTGGGGCCCGGCGCGGGTGCGGGTGCGGGGGTCGGGACCGGCGGGGTCGGTTGGTCAGACATCAGTTTGCCTCCAAAGCGAGGGGAATCATTGAGCAACAGATGGAAAAAGTTTCGCAGATGAAAGCGGGGCGGGTTCATCCGTGGGCGCATTATAGCCTCCTGTGAAGAGGGAGCACAAGGCAAGTTGAACCAGACCTGACAGTTTAGGCTGTCAGGTCTGAGTTAAACCAGGGCTATAGGATTGAGTTTAGAAGGGGATTTCGGTCTCGTCGTGCGGGGGCTCGGCATCCAGCATTTCGCCGCCGGGCATCCCACCGCCGCCACCATCGCCCCGCCCTGAGAGGAATTTGACCGTGAAGGCTTTGACTTCAAAGGACGCGCCCGCCGTGCCGTCCTGTTTGGTCCAGATGCGCGGGTTGCCACTCGGATCAGCGGTCATCGTGCCTTCCACCAAGACCTTGGAGCCTTTTTTGAGGAAGTTCTTGCAGGCTTCACCCGACTTGCCAAAAACGCTCACGCGCCACCAAATGGTGCGCTCCTGCGGTTGGCCGTCCTGGCCCGTCCAGCGTTCACTGGTGGCCATGGAAAAATTGGTGACGGCGGTGCCACTGGGGGTATAGCGCATTTCGGGGTCACGACCAAGATTGCCAACGAGTATGATTTTGTGGTACATGGGGGGGTATCCTTTCGTTATCAGTGGAGGCTAGGTTGAGGAGGTTTTAATTCCACTGAGGCTGGCAAAATAATACGAAAATTTAGAACAAATGTCAACTGCCAAATATGGGGGGTGAAGGGGGGCCGGGGATAGGGGAAGGGGTTAAAAGTTGTCCGCGCAGTAATTCGCGCCATTTTGCTCCCCGTCCATAAACGCCGCCTGCCGTTGCGCGGGGGTGCCGTGCGCGTCGGGGTCGTTCCACGGCGTGCCTTTGGGGTCGCCCAGTTTATAAATCAGGTTCGCGCCCTCGTCCACATCGCCCGCTTCCAACCGCAAAAGTTGGCTGTGGCCTTGCTCCAGATATTGGGCATAGGCCCCGGCAAAGCAGTCGGCTTGCAATTCCACTTGCACGCTATAAGCGCTTCGCAGGCCGAGTTGATGTTGCACAAAGTGCCCCCACTCGTGCGCCAGCACCGCCGCCGGGGCAAAGTCGCCGCCGCGCAACAAGCGCTCCAGGAAACGCGCGTCGTAATAAATGCTGGCATCGCGCCCGCAATAAAAAGCATTGTTAGGCACCGCGCGCCCGCAGGCCGTGCGCACCCGTTGTTGGTAGCCAGTCACCGCGCGGGGCGAGACATAGTTCGGGAGGGCCGCACCCCAAAAGGCATCCAAATCTTGCGCCACCAAATCCATGAGATCGGACAAACCGTCGGGGCAACCATCGGTGTCGAAGATGTTGTTGATGGTTTCCGCTTCCGTTGGACAGGCCTCGTACCGCAGGGAATCCGCATCCAGATCGGGGAGCGTGCCCGCGCGTTGACCGGTGGCCGCCCAGGTGACCGCGCCCGTGGCGGCCACCACAAACTCGCGCGCATTCCAGCGCCCGCGCGCCTCGGTTTGCCCGGCTTGCGCGCCCCGCCCGCCGACCGTGACCGCGCAATCGGTGAGCGTGGCGGCGGTGAGGGTGGGCCAAGTGGTTGGGGTTTTAAATTGACAGGTGGATGAGGCGGCGCTGACTGACGCGGCTGGGAAGAGCAAGCCCAGCACCGAGACAACCGATACGATGTGAATGAAATTGAAACGCGTGAACGAATGCATGTGGGCCTCCAGCCGAGTGAGTGGTGATATTCACCACTATGCCGGGGCCGGATTAAGCCCACATGAACGCAGGAGAGGGGAAAGGAAAGCTTTGGATAAGGATGAGATTAAACCCCCCGGCATAGGTCTTTTGGACTACAAATTTCGCACGTGAAAATTCGTGCAATTTATGAGTGGCAGTTTTCCCCCAAATAAAGTTTACTTTGCCCCGAACTAAACCATCCCCCCACCGCGATTTCACCCCACGCCATTCAGCCTGCTTTCCCTGAAACCGGGTAAAATTCGCCTCAGACTAACCCCAGAGGAGACCTTACGCCATGACCACCCCCTTGCGCGATTTTTTAGAAATGCCGTACGACCAGTTGGAAGAATTAAATTTAACCATTAAAGCCGAGCGCCTGGCGCACACCCCGGCGCACATTTTGCGCGACAAACGTATGCAAGCCCTGGCCGATGAAAAACGCGTCAAGGCCGTCACCGTCTGTTTTTCCGACTTGGAAGGGCGGTTGCATATGCTGGATTACGACAAGAAGTTTCTGTTGAAATCCGCCGACAATCTGACCTTCGATGGCTCATCCATTCGCGGCTTTTCGCAACAAGCCGAGTCGGATTTGCGGCTGGGCATTGACTGGGCGGCCTTCTACTGGCTCCCGGCCGATTTGTTTGGCCCAGGCAAAGTGCTGGTGTTTGGCCACGTGTTGGAGCGGGATGGCGCGCCCTATGCCGCCGACTTGCGCTCGCGGTTGCTGGCCCACACCAACGCGCTCTACGAAAAAGACGGCACGGTCTGTTACGTCTCGAACGAAATTGAAGGCTTCTTGTTCAAGAGCCGCCAGGCCGAACAACAATACCGTGAGACCAACCGCTTTGAGTTCGTCAGCACCACCGGCTACTACCACTCCCTCCCCGGCGACCCCCTGCGGACGTTTATTGACACATCCGCCGAGGCCCAACGGGCGCTGGGCTTTGCCAACGAGAAGGATCACCCCGAAGTAGCCCCGGCGCAGTTCGAGATGAATTACTCCTACACCGAGGCGGGCGTGGCCGCCGACCAGGTGTTGCTCTACAAACTCATCTGTCGCCAGGTGGCGCACCGGCTCGATCTCACCGCCAGCTTTTTGCCCAAGCCCGTGACCGGCGTCAACGGCAATGGAATGCACACTAATATGTCGTTGGCGCGCAAAGACGAGAATTTATTTTATGCCGCGCAGGGCCGCGAGGGCTTGGCGGCGGCGGGCTGGGATTATATTGAGCGGATTTTGAACAACGCGCTGGATATTTGTTTGGTGCTCAATCCCAGTGTGAATGCCTATCGGCGGCTGGACCCGCACTTTGAAGCCCCGAACCAAATTAAGGCCTCGCCCATTGACCGGGGTTCGATGGTGCGCATCCCCATCGGCAATGAGCGCTCGACCCGGATTGAAGTGCGCTCCATCGCGCCGGATGCCAACCCCCACCTCGCTATTTACACCTTGCTCCGCGCGGGCACCGAAGGGCCACACGCGCCCATTGACCCGGCCCAAGCCCCGCACACCCTGCCCGATAACATCTATGATGCGCTAGACGCTTTCCGAGCCAGCGAGTTTGTGAAAGCGATTTTAGGCGCGGAAGTGCAGACCAAATACGCCGAACTTAAGCAGGCCTCCGCCGACCGTTGCCCACGCAAACTTGGCTCGCTCATCAAAGCCGCCGAGGTGCAATTCCACCATGATGTGACCAATCAATATCTGTGGGGGATGTTCTAAGCGCCACCGTCGGTAAGTTCACGCGCTCCACACACGCAGGTCGGCTTCGCGCCGACCTGCGTCTTTTAAGGGTTCGCCGGGTATCGAAGTAGGAGGCCTCACAGCCAGTGCTTTTCTTTGCGCTATAATCGGCTGGAGTTGCTTGTTTATTGGTGGATGCGTATTGAACGGAGAAAAAATCCGCTCCGGTGGTGCCCGTTCAACCCATTGCCCCCTGTCAATTCAATCGCAAACCACTCGACCGAGGTTTACTTTACATGGAGAATGCTTCTCTACCCCCGCCAATGGCGCGGCAAGCGAAATTAGCCGAGATGGCGCACCACCTGGTGACGACTCAGACTCTGCCAGAGCTACTGGGGGCGCTGGTGAAGCCCGCCCAACAAGTATTGGGTTTTGAACGGTGCACGTTAGTCACGTTTGAAAACGACCGCCGTCACTTGCAGACCTTATATGAACTCCGGCCCGCACAACCCGCCGCTTCGTCCCTCCCCATAACCGATTTATTCGGCGAAAGCCGGAGCGGGTGGTCAACCGCGCAAGTGCTCCACCCCGCGACGCTCCCTAATGCCGCCCTTCGGTCCGCCGACCCCGCCATGTGGGATGGGGGCTTGGAGGTCGTGGTCGCCTTGCCGCTGGTAGCCTATGGCGAGCAGTTGGGGGTATTGCTGTGTGGGTTCACTACCGCCGAAACGCTTGGGGCCGAGAGCCTGCCGGAGGCCGAACTCATCGCCACCCACTTTGCGCTGGCGTTGCATCAGCACCAGCAAGCGCAACAGTTGCGTCAAACCCAGCAACAATTGGGCTGGCTGAGGTCTTTCCCCGATTTAAACCCCGCCGCCATTGTGGAGATGGAGCCGGATGGCACCATCACTTACACGAATTCGGCGGCGGAGCAACTGTTCCCCCACGCGCGCACCGCTAGCCCGCGCCACCTCCTGCTCGCCGATTTGCCCGAAATGTTGGCCTTCCTCCAGCGAGAGGGTAAACACGCGCATATCCGCGAAATGCATGTTGGGGAGGTGTGGTATCAACAAGTCCTGCAAACGGTGGCCGATAGCGAACGCGTCCGCAGTTTTGTCATTGACATCACCGACCGCAAGCGCAGCGAAGACGCCACGCAACGCCAAAATGAATATCTGAACGCCCTGCATGCCACCACCTTGGGGTTGATGCGGCGGTTGGAGTTAAAGGAGCTTTTAGAAACCCTCATCCACCGCGCCGGACAATTACTCGGCACCGACCATGGCTTCATCTATTTAGCCGAGGCGGGTGCCGATGAGATTGAGCAAAAAGTGGCCGTCGGCACCTTCACCCGCTTCATGGGTTTTCGCCTCAAACGCCATGAGGGTTTGTCCGGGATAGTCTGGGCGACCGGCCAACCGCTGGCCGTGGCTGACTACGATCATTGGCCCCGCCGCGCGGCCGGATTTGGGTACGGCGAGATCCGCGCCATTGTCGCCGTGCCATTGCGCTCGGAAAACCAGGTCATCGGGACGATTGGGTTGGGCTATGGGTTTGAAACCGCGCGGATTTTTGGCCCCGCCGAAATCGAACTGCTGGCGCGCTTTTCCGAACTGGCTTCGCTGGCGCTGGATAACGCCCGGCTGTTCAGCCAGGTTCAAGACCATACCCATCGGCTGGAGCACCTCAATCAACTTGGACAGGAAGTGGGCTTGGCCAACACTCAAGCCCAAGTGGTACAAGTGGTCGCGCGCTTGCTGGCGCAAATTGTGCCCACCGAATATTTGAGTTTAGCCCTATGTCAGGAAACCACAGCCGAACTAACCCACTATGCAGTGTTGGGTAAACCGATGCCCCCCGCAGAACAGCAAGGCTGGATCGCTGGGTATCTCCGGCAGGCCATCCACGAAAAACGACTGGTGCGGAGCGCCGATTTGGTGGCGGGCGAATTGGCGGCGCAGGGGTTTTACGATGTGTTGTTCGTGCCCCTGCTGATTGGCGACCGCGCCCTGGGCGGGTTGTGCCTCGCCCACGACCAGGCCGTTTTTTTTAGCGCGCGCGATGAAGGTCTGCTCAATCAAGTGAGCGCCATCCTGGCTACGACGCTTGAAAATCTGCGTCTCATTCGGACGGCGCAGGAGGCCCAGACAGCGGCCATGGCCGCTAACGAAGCCAAGAGCCTTTTCCTGGCGACCATGAGCCACGAAATTCGCACCCCCATGAATGGCATCATTGGGATGACCAGTCTGTTGCGCGATACCGCGCTCGACCCCGAACAACAGGATTTTGTTGACACCATCCATACCAGCGGCGAAGCCCTGCTGACCATCATTAACGATATTTTGGATTTCTCAAAAATCGAGGCGGGCAAATTGGAGTTGGAACGGCAAGCGTTTGACTTGCGGGAGTGTATCGAAAGCGCCCTGGACTTGCTCGCCGTGCGGGCCACGGAAAAAGGCCTGGACCTGGCGTATCAGATTCACGCCCCCACCCCCGAAGCCATTTGGGGCGATATGACGCGGGTGCGGCAAATCATCATCAACCTGCTCAGCAACGCCGTTAAATTTACCGAGCAGGGCGATGTTTTGTTGACCGTGACAGCGACGGCGCACGCGGACGAATACGAACTCCAGTTCGCAGTGCGCGACACTGGCATCGGCATTCCGCCCGACCGCCTCCATCGCCTGTTTCAATCCTTCAGTCAAGTGGACGCGTCCACGACGCGGCGCTATGGAGGCACCGGCCTGGGGTTGGCCATCAGCAAGCGCTTAAGCGAAATGATGGGCGGCACGATGTGGGTGGAAAGCACGCTCGCGCCAGCCCCGGGCAGTGGGTCAACTTTTTATTTCACGCTCCGCGCCGCCGCCGCCCCCGCCCTGCGCCGCGTTTATCTGGAAGAACTGCAACCTGCACTGAATAACAAACGGGTGCTGGTGGTGGATGATAACGCCACCAACCGCCGCATCTTGTGCCATCAAATCGAGCTATGGCAAATGCAAACGCAAGCGACGGGTACCCCGCAGGAGGCCCTGGCCTGGGTCGCCGAGGGTCAGCGGTTTGATGTGGCGATTCTCGATATGCAAATGCCCTTGATGGATGGGGTGATGTTGGCGACCGCGTTACGCCAGTTGCCCGCCGGGGCCGGGTTCCCGCTGATTATGCTCACTTCCCTGGGGCCGCGGGAGAAGCGCGCCGGGTTGGAGGATTTTGCCGCCTTCCTGACCAAGCCCACCAAACCATCGGCTTTGTTTGATACCCTGGTGGGGATCTTGACTGGCGGGCCGGTGCGAATCGCCCGGCGGCAGGAGGCCCAGCCCCAAGCGGACTCCAACCTGGGCCAAGACTGGCCGCTCCGGATTTTACTCGCCGAAGATAACGCCACCAACCAAAAACTGGCGCTCAAGTTATTAAGCCGCTTGAGCTACACCGCCGATGTGGTGGGCAACGGCTTGGAGGCTTTGGCGGCGCTTCATCGCCAGACTTACGATGTGGTGCTGATGGATTTACAAATGCCGGAATTGGACGGACTGGACACTACCCGCCAACTTCGGGCCCAACTGCCGCCCGAGGCGCAACCCTATGTGGTGGCGATGACGGCCAACGCCATGCCCGGCGATCGGGAACTGTGTCTCGCGGCGGGGATGAACGACTACGTGAGCAAGCCCGTGCGGCTGGAAGAGTTGGTCCGCGCCCTGAAGGCCGCGCGGGGCGATATGAACGCCAGCCCGTCCCCCCTACCCTCCCCGCGAGCGACTGAGGCATCATCGGCGGTCACTGCCCCCGAACCGGTACTTGACCCGCGCGCTCTGAGAAAATTACTGGAACTCCTGGGCAACGATTTTGCCAACCTGCAAGAATTGATCGCTTCATTTCTGGAAGACGCGCCGCGTTTGTTACAAGCGTTGGAAACGGCGGCCACGGGCGGCCAGGCCGCCGAGGTGCGGCGCCTCAGCCACGGGCTTAAATCCAACGGCGCCGATATGGGCGCGGTGCGACTGACCGAGCTCTGCCAAACGTTAGAACTGGCCAGCAAAGGCGGCGACTTAAGCCACGCGGCTGAGTTAACCGCCCAAATCCGCTTTGAATATACCCGGGTCGCCGCCGCCTTACACGCGATTCAGCAAGCCGGCCAACTTTCTTAGAGCCTATCTCTAGACCTGACAGGTTTTTCGGAAGTTTAGAGATAAGTTCGTAGTCACTCTCTCCAAGAGGCCCCATGACCGAGATTCACGGACACCTGCTGGTCGTAGATGACAACCGCACGAGTCGGTTGAAACTTGCGCTGGGCTTGAAAGAGCAAGGGCATCAGGTTGACCTCGCCGAAGAAGGCCAGCAGGCGTTGGCTATGGTGCGGGCGGGGGCCTACGATGTGGTGCTCCTCGACCTCATCATGCCGGGCATGGATGGCTTTCAGGTATTGGAACAAATGAAAGGCGACCCGGCCTTGCGCGACATCCCGGTCATCATCATCTCGGCGGTGGATGAATTGGACAGCGTGGTGCGGTGCATTGAAATTGGCGCGGAAGATTACCTGCCTAAAAATTTCGACCCGGTGCTTCTGCGCGCGCGCTTGAACGCCAGCCTGCAGAAGAAAAGCTTGCGCGATTTAGAGAAGAAATTTTTACAACAGGAAGCGACGCTCCACCAGAACGAAAAGCTGGCGACCCTGGGCCGTCTCAGTGCCGGGATGGCGCACGAATTAAACAACCCGGCCGCCGCCGTGCAACGGGGCGCGGCGCAGTTACAGCAAGTGTTCACCGGCTGGCAACAAAGCCAATTGCAATTGAGCGAACTCGCGTTAACCCCGGCGCAAACCGCGACCCTCCTAACCCTGGATGGTTTAGCGCAAGCCTATCTGCTCAACCCGGTTTATCTCGATACCCTCGCGCGCAGTGACCACGAAGCCGAATTGGAAACCTGGTTGGAGCAACACGCCCTCGAGCAGGCGTGGGAGGCCGCGCCGGTGCTGGTCAACCTGGGCTTGGCCCCGGCCACGTTGACCCCCCACTTGGCCGCTTTCACTCCGGCGCAAGCGCGCGCGGTGCTCAACTGGCTGGTGAACAGCGGCACCGTGTATAGTTTAGCCAAAGAAGTCGGGGAAGGCGCGCGGCGCATTTCGGAATTGGTTAAGGCGCTTAAGTCGTACACTTATTTAGACCAAGGCCCCATTCAAACCGTGGACGTGCATGACGGCCTGGAGAACACGCTGATTATCCTGCGGAGCAAACTCATGGCCGCCAACCTCCGCATCGAACGCCAGTATGCCGCCGACCTGCCGCCGATTGAAGCCCATGGCAGTGAACTGAACCAGGTCTGGACGAACCTGATTGATAACGCCATTGACGCGCTGAACGGCCAGGGCACCCTCACCCTCCGCACCCGCGCCGAACCCGCCGGGGTCGTCGTCGAAGTCGAAGATAGCGGCCCCGGCATCCCGGCCGAGGTGCGCGCGAAAATCTTTGACCCGTTCTTCACCACCAAGCCGCTGGGCCAGGGCACCGGGCTGGGGCTAAGTATTTCGTACAATATTGTGACCCGAAAACATCAGGGCGAAATTACGCTGATCTCGGAACCAGGGCAGACGCGGTTTGTGGTGCGTCTCCCCCGGCGGCTCGCCCCCTCTCACTCAGCCTGATTTTTTAAAAGGAACCCGACAATGAGCAAAGCGATTATTCTGACCGTGGATGACGACCCGACCGTCCTGAATGCGGTGGAGCGCGATTTGCGCCAGAAATACGGGCGCGACTATCGCATCCTGAAAGCCAGCTCGGGAGTCGCCGCCCTGGAGGTGGTGCAACAACTTAAACAACGCGGGGACACGGTGGCGCTGTTTGTGGTGGACCAGCGGATGCCCCAAATGGGCGGGGTGGAATTTTTGGAACAAGCCCGACGGGTGTACCCCGAAGCGCGCAAAACCCTGCTGACGGCCTACGCCGATACCGAAGCCGCCATTAGCGCCATCAACAAAGTCGGGCTGGATTATTACCTCTCCAAACCGTGGAGCCCGCCCGAAGACCATCTCTACCCGGTGTTGGATGGGTTGTTGGACGATTGGCGCAGTCAGGTGCGGCCGGAGTTTGATGGCATTCGAGTGGTCGGGACGCAATGGTCCGCCGCCAGCCACACGGTCAAGGATTTTTTGGTGCGGAATACGATTCCCTATCAATGGCTGGATATTGAGCGGGATGCGGCGGCCCAGCCGTTACTGGCGAACGCCGGTCAGGACCAAACGCACCTGCCGCTGGTGTTCTTCCCCGATGGCACGATGCTGGCGCAACCCACCCCGCAACAATTGGCCGAGAAGGTGGGGCTACGCACCCAGGCCGAAAAATCGCTCTACGATGTCATCATCATTGGCGGCGGGCCGGCGGGGCTGTCGGCGGCGGTGTACGCCAGCGCCGATGGCTTGAAGGTGTTGCTCATCGAGCGGCAAGCGCCCGGCGGGCAAGCGGGCAATAGCCCCAAGATTGAAAACTTTCTCGGCTTCCCCAGCGGCATCTCGGGCAGTGACTTGACCCGGCGGGCGGTGATGCAGGCGCGGCGCTTTGGGGCCGAACTCCTCACCACCCAGAGCGTGCAACGCGTCCGGTCGGAGGGCGTGACCAAAATCGTCACGCTGGAAAATGGCACCGAAATTTCGGCGCGCATTGTGTTGATTGCCACCGGGGCGTGGTTCCGCACCCTCGACATCCCCGGGATTGAGCGCTGGAATGGGGCGGGCGTGTATTACGGCGCGGCCCATACCGAAGCGGCCAATTATCAAGACCAACATGTGGTGGTGATTGGCGGCGCGAACTCGGCGGCGCAGGGGATGTTGTTTCTGGCGAAGTATGCGCGCAAAGTGACGGTGCTCATTCGCGGGGACGCTCCCGATTGGTCGAACTACTTGGATGTGGCCATCCGCACGAACGAGAAGATTGAAATTCGCTTGCACACCCAACTGGTAGAAGTGCATGGCGAGGAGCACATTCAGGAAATGGTGATTAAACACCGACAGAGCGGCGAAACCACCACCCTCGACGCGCACGCCGCCTTTGTCTTTATCGGCCAAAAACCGCAAAGCGATTTTGTGGCGGACCTGGTGATGCGCACCAACCGGGGCCACATTCTCACGGGCCTGGATTTGGTGAAAGCGGGCAAACGCCCGGCGCATTGGCCGCTCGACCGCGACCCGCTGATGCTCGAGACGAGTGTGCCGGGCATCTTCGCCGCTGGCGATGTGCGCAACGGCACCAAACACGGGGTCGCCGCCGCCACCGGTGATGGCGATGCCGCCGTCTCGCTTTTCTGGCAGTATTTGTCTACGATTTAAAAAGGAGGCACAGTCGCTCAGGCGGAGGCGGAGTGTAAGACCTCATCCAATTCGGCGTTGGTTGGCTCAGTCAGCAACCAACGGCGAGGGCCGTCGCCGACGATGACGACGGGGGTGCTCCGCGCCCCGCCGTTAGCAATCTTGAGGAAGATTTCCGCGTCCGGGTCGTGGTCAATGTTGACTTCCACAAAGGGCCGGCCGAGCGCCTGCAAGTGCGCGCGGGTGCGCTTTGAGTCTTCGCAGTGGGTGGCGGTGAAGAGGCGAATGGGGATGGACATACTAGAGACTCCTTGTAAAGGGTGGCTATATCAATCTTTTCTGCGGTAGATGTTCCTGACAGACCGGTTGTCATGCTCGCGGTCATGGTGGGCAACCAGTATCGAGGTGACTGTCACTGGGCGGGCAAGTTGCGTATGGCAATGAGTGGCTGGTGGTCAAGTGACAGTCACCTTAAAGGGACTGTCACTTTGTAGCAGTTCCCGCACCGTCGTCTCCAATCCAACGCCTCCCCCATCTTCATCCCCGCCCCTACCACGAACGGGTCAAGCGCCCCATCGGGATCGGTGTGGTGGCGCGATTCACTCACGTTGTCGGTCTACCGCCAGCCGCTCTTTGATAAATCTCAACACATCTTCCAACTTTGTTTCTTCAGAGGCTTGGATATTCTCTTGCGTTCCAACGTGCTTGTGATGCGGGTGAGTAGCGACTTGAGGATGATGCGGGGCGTTATCCCAACCAACGCGCAGTTCGTCGTTTTGCTTAAGCCAATAATAAGCGTAGCGTAAAATAACTTCCTCATCCCATGCTTCCCGAATATGCAGTTTGTCGCTATTGATGAGGTCGGCGCGCAAGCGAATTAGATTGGGGTTGGGAGTAGCGAGTAACTCAATCTCGGCAATAATTTCGCTGGCCAGTTCGCGCAAGACGGCGATGCGTTCCAGCGCATTAACCGGCATGGCGGACCTCCAAAGCCTGGAGAGTGATTAAGCGGTTCTGCAAGTCCGCGCGACGGGTTTCCCAACTCTGCCATTCGATATAGGCCTCATGCGTTTCAAAACTGGCGGTGGGCGGCAAGCCGACTTTTTCAAGCTCAGGCAGGGACATCCCAAAACGCTCTGTGAATTGGGCAATGGCTTGCTCGGCGTGTTCAAGCTCGTCTTGCAGTTCATGCGTGCGGCGGTCGGCACCCAATTGCAAAATTCGGTCCCAATCTTGAAGGGGGAGTTTGATAGGAGTCAGCAAGGGAGTCATAGTGAAGTTCTCCTTTATTCAAGCAGGATTATAGCACTCAGGTTGCCCGACAAAATCTCACTTCAGGGGAGATGATAGGCGGGTTATCATGCCCGCGTGTTCGTGGCGGGCAGCCACTATCGAGGTGATTGTCACTGGGCGGGTAAGTTGCGTATGGGAATGAGCCGCTGGTGGTCAAGTGACAGTCACCTTCGCGAAGCACCCTTTAGGGTAAAGGTGACTGTCACTTTTGTAGCAGTTCCCTCACCGTCTTATCCCAATCCAACGCCTCGCCCGCCTTCATCCCCGCCGCCACCACCGTCAGGTCGAGCGCCCACTCGGCGAGCCACCCGTCCAGTTCGCGCTGGTTGTCACTGCTCCAGGCGGGATGTTTGCGCGCCAAGCCGAATAACGCCAACGCCCGCTCAGTCTGCCCTTCAGCGTGGGCGAGCTCGGCAAAATTTTGCACCGCCCACAGGAGCGTGCCAAGCCGCATCGCCAGCGCCAACCCTTCGCGCAACCCCGCGCGCGCGGCGGCGAGTTGACCGAGTTTGATATCTACGGACGCCAAATTGATGAGTCCCAACGTGACGCTATTTTGCGCGCCAATCTCGCGGGCGAGCGCCAACGATTGCTGGTAATAGTTCTGTGCCGCCGCGTACTCCTTGCGTTCACTTGCCACCACGCCCAGATTGTTGAGCGCGGTACTCGCCCGCTCGCGGTTGCCCGCCGCCACCGCCCGCGTGTGGACTTCGGTGTAGAGCCGCTCGGCTTCAGCTAAGCCTTGCTGAAGCGCCACCGCCCCCAACCGATTGAGCGCGAACAACTCGCGGGGCATGTCGCCCAACGCGCGCGCCAAGGTCAGGCTTTCATCCAGCGCAACTTGAGCATCGTCCAGTTTGCCCAGCCGCCAGCTCACATCGCCCAGCGCATACAACGCACGGCACAAGGTCAGTTGGTTATTGCTCGCCCGCGCCAACGGCACGGCTTCGGCGA
>CAYUFY010000111.1:0-14093 GCA_964443795.1 uncultured Anaerolineales bacterium
GAAGTTCGAATCTTCTCCTCGCCACCTGACCCATAGCGGGAGATTTCTTTCTTGCTACAGCGGATTCAGCATCGCCTCGGCATGAGCGAACAACCCCGGCTCGCCGCCCGTGTGCAAAAAGACAACCGTTTCGTCGCGCCCGATACGCCCGGCGCGAATCTCTTCCATCAACCCCGCCATCGCTTTTCCCGTATAAGTTGGGTCCAGAAAAATGCCCTCGGTTTGAGCGACGAGCCGAATGGCGTGATTGCCTTCGCCGCTGGGGATGCCGTACCCCGCGCCGATGAACCCCTCCCGCACGATAATTTCCTCTGCCCGCAGGGATACGCTGACCCCGAGCCGTTGCCCGGCCTCGACGGCGATGCGCTCCACCCGCGCCACACATTCACTCACCGGGCGGCTCACCGTGATGCCCAGAACCCCATAACTGGCTTTGTGAATTTTGGTTCCCGCCAACACCCCGGCATGCGTGCCGCAGGAGCCAGTCGCCAAAACCAGCCAATTCGGCCTCACGCCTAATGTCTCCAACTGCACGTTCATTTCCTTCACCGCCGCCACATACCCTAGCGCTCCCAGCGCCGAGGCTCCTCCGCGCGGGATGATATATGGCTTTTGCCCCGCACGCCGCAAGTCGGCGGCAGTTTCCTCTATTTTGACATCAATTAATGACCGGTCGGGGTTATTGGTAAATAGTAATTGGGTGTCCAGTAATTCATCCAGTAATAAATTCCCCTGTGTCGTCGCCGGCCGCGAGTCATGCATTATGGCTACCATCTTCAACCCGGCCACCCTCGCCGCTGTCGCTGTCGCGCGGATGTGATTCGATTGTGGCCCCGCGCCGGTCACAATCACGTCGGCCTGTTGCGCTAAAGCGTCGGCGATATAAAACTCCAGCCCGCGAATTTTATTGCCCCCGCCGCCAAAGCCGGTCAAATCATCGCGTTTAAAAAACAGGCGCGGGCCGCCGAGCGCTTTGGACAAGCGCGGCGCTTCGACGAGCGGGGTGGGGAGCAGGGCGAGGGGGTAGCGAGGGAACATTGCGTTGTACCAATCATTCCCGCGTCGCATTCATCACCCGCTCCACCATTTCCCGGCACAAGCCGGTGTGTTGGCGGTAATCAAACAGGGCCTCAATCGTTTCCCGCGTTAGGTGCGCGGTGATAGCCGGATTGTCGAGCAAGGCGTCCTTCAAGGGGCGGCTCGCCTCATGCGCTTTCATCGCGGTTTCATACACGAGGGTGTGCGCGGTTTGCTTGCCGGTCTTCTCTGCCAGTGCCAGCATCACCGCCTCCGACAACACAAAGCCTTGGGTCGCTTCCAAATTGGCCAGCATCCGGTCGGGGTGAACAACCAGATTGGCGGTGAGCGTATTGGTAAGCGCGAGTAGTTTGCACGCGGCCAGGCAGGTCTCGGCTGTCACCGCCCACTCGGTTTTCCAGGCGCGGCCATCGCGCTCATGGTCGTGTACCTGACTCTCAGCGATGAGGGCGGTGTTGTGGCGGATAACCCTCGCCAATGTGCCCAGATGCTCGGCGATTTCGGGGTTGCGTTTGTGCGGCATGGTGATGCTCCCCACCGTGCCGGGCACAAAGCCTTCGGTCACTTCGCTAATCTCGGGCCGCTGCAAGTTATAGACCTCGTGGCCGATTTTATCGGCGGTGCCGGAGATGAGCGTGAGCAAGCCAAACCACTCGACCACTGTGTCTCGCGCGGTGTTCCAGGTAATGTCGGGGGCGCGCAACCCCAAACGGGCCAGGAACTTTTCCTGCACTTCCAGCCCGCGCGGCCCCAGCGACGACAGACTCCCCACACCGCCAGATAAAGCGCCAATACCTAATCTCGATTTTATTTCTTTTAGCCGTTGCCGATGTCGCTGGACTTCGCTGGCCCACACGGCCGCCTTGTACCCAAACGTAATCGGCAACCCGATCTGCCCGTGCGTGCGCCCCGCCATCACGGTGTCCCGATGCTCTTTCGCCAACTTTAGCAAATTCTTTTCAACCGCTTGTAATTCGCCCTCCACTATCCGCCATACGCGATTCAACGCCAGCATCAACCAGGTGTCGGTGATATCCTGCACGGTTGCGCCGTAATACACCCATTCGCCGCTGGTGCCGGGGCAGCGGCGTTGCACCGCTTGAATCAGCCCCAGTGTGGAATGATTGGTGGCCTCGAACCCCTGCCGGACTTCCTCAAAAAACTTTTCATCCAGCGGCAGTTCGCGACAGGCGCGGGCGACTTCGTGCGCGGCCTCCGTCGGGATGAGGCCAACCTCGGCTTGCGCCTCAGCCAGCGCGGCGAGGATATCAAGCCAGGCGCGAGTACGTGGCACATCATCGAAAATGGCGCGCGCTTCGTCAGTGCCCCAGGAGTTACGGTAGATAAGGGAGTCGGAGATATGGGCGGGCATGATTATTCGCTATCAAAGCGATGGCGTTTGCGCGGTTGGGGCAGGTCTTTAAATTCTGCGTAGAAAGCTTCTTCCCAGGATTTCGGCTGGGGATTTGCGGGGGGCGTAGGTGGCGGCTCGGAGGGAAGGGGCGCGGCGGGTAGGAGGCGATTCTGGCTTAGCGCGGCGGTGGTCATCAATAATTGGGTCTCGGCCATTTGCAACTGCATGGCGGTAGCCTCGCGCCACTGGGCGTGGTCGGCCAGGGTTGTATGGCAGTCGGCCAGCATTTGCCGGATGGACGCCTCGGCGGCACCCCCGGGGCCCGTGCGGGTTTCGACAATCCGCGCGGGGTCGAGCGCCTCCGCAAGCGCCTCGGGTGAAAGCATGTTGGGTGCCAGGCCCGCCTGAGTCAAATAATCCATGGAAAATGTGGTCGCGCCCTTCTCCAGCGCCAGGCGCACAGCGCTGGCCACGAGGTGATGCGCGGTTTTGTAATCTAACTGGCCTTGTTGCATGATGACTTCGGCCAGGTCCGTGGCGGCGATGAAGTCGGCGGCGGCGCGTTCGGCGGCGCGGGCGGTGTTGACGGTCAGGCCGCGCAAGACGGAGGCCATGAGGCGCACGGCTTGCGCTGTTGTATCAAGCGCGCGGGGAATATCGCCGTAAGCAAAAATGCGGTTGTCTATCTGGCCGGAGGGCGTCTTGGCCACTGCGGCCATGGCGGGCAGAAGGCCGAGCATTTCACCGCACAGCCCGCGCAGGTACGCCAGCGAGTAGGGATTTTTCTTCTGCGGCATGATGAGGCTGATGCGCGTGTGGCGGTCGGCGAGCTCCACAAGACCAAATTCGGCGGTAGAAAAGATTTGCAAGTCTTCTGACAATCTATCAAAAGTAATGAGGGTATTGGTTATTAGGGCGGCGATTTCAATCGGGCCGTCGGGTTGCCACATGGCGTCGCGGGTGTGGGGGATGACGCCGTTGAAGCCGAGCAATTGCGCGAGGCGTGGGCGGTTGAGTGGAAGGCGGCTGCCGTTGACACTGCCCGACCCCGCCGGGCTGACGTTGGTGCGGGCGAAGGCGGCGCGTAGGCGGTCCAGGTCGCGCAGGAGCGGATAGGCAAAGGTGAGGAGGTAATGGCCGAAGGTGGAGGGTTGCGCGGGTTGCAGGTAGGTGTAGTCGGGGAAAAGGGTGACCGCGTGGGTCGCGGCTAAATCGAGCAGGGCGGCGAGGCAATCGGCGAGGGCCGCTGATAATGCGAGGAGCCGCGCCCGTGTCGCAA
Source organism: uncultured Anaerolineales bacterium (assembly GCA_964443795.1). Taxonomy (GTDB): domain Bacteria; phylum Chloroflexota; class Anaerolineae; order Anaerolineales; family UBA6663; genus DATDRS01. Next base: position 3,672 of record CAYUFY010000111.1, read on the forward strand.
TCCGGTAACCAATGGTCGTGGCTTCTCTCCGCGCGCGGCCGGTGGTCAGCCAGCCCGCCGCCGCAGTGTGCATCTTGAGGTAGGCTTCGCGGTTGGAGTACAAGTCGCCGCGCGCCGGGTCGAGGGCGAAATCCAGCGGAGGTTGAGGGTGAATCGCGAGCAGGGCGTGCGCCAGACTCGCGCCCTCGGCCAGCGGGATGACACCAACCTCGACCAGCATGATGATGTGCGCGAGGTCGGCGAGGCTCATGCCCTCATACAGCAGGGCGGCGTCACTGACCTCGCGCGTGTAGGCCGTGGCGATGAGTTCGGGCGCGGGCGGTTCGGTGAGGCGATGAGGTTCAGTCATATAAATTGCGTAGGGGCAGGTCTGAGACCTGCCCCTACGGGTGATGAATCTATTGAATCGCCGCCGCGCTATCGGGCATCAGGTCTTTGTCGTCGTCATCTTCGCCGCGTGCGGCTTTGCGTTTTTCGCCAAGGGTTTGCTGACGTTCCATGAGCCGGTCGCTTTTGGCGGAACGCAGGCCTTTCATAAACTCGACTTCTTTGGGGAAGTGCTTGTTAAGCGGGTGGTTGGGGTCTTCGGGGAGCTCCAAGCCTTCGTCCCAGGCCATGATGGTGACCATGGCCACCGCGGCGGCGACGGCGGCGAAGACGCGGCGTGTGCCGGTGGTTGGGCCATAGGCCATCCAGTCGTTCCACATCACCGCCGAAATGCCGTGCATGGCGGCGTCCATGCCCTGAAACGCCGGGCGGCCCCATTTTTGAATCACCTCTTTCCACATATACGAGCCATTGGCGGGCGCGTTGCCCACTGGCAGGCCGAACTCTTCCTTGACCAGGCGATTGGCAATGAAGCAAAAACCCTGGGTGGGCAGGTTCATGGTGGTGCTGTCCACCAGGATTGATTCAAACTGCCCGCCTTCGATGTCCTTGAGAATTTTGCGGAGCGATTTGAGCCGCCCCGTGGCGCGTTTATCTTCGGTGTCGAAGGGTTGGAGGATGACGGACTTGATGCCGCACTCCTTCAGTTCTGCCACCTGGTCGGGGATGTCCGGGTCCCAGGCGGTGATGCTGTTGTAATTAAAGCGGTGCTGAACCTTGGCATCCCGCACGAACCGCGCGCCCGCCCGGCGGGCCTCTTCCGTCCAGGTATCAATCTGGAAGACCATGGTGTCGTTAACGGAAAGGAACCATTCGCAGTAAGCTTGGATTTCGTCAGGAGTGGGAGCGACAATGCCGATGACCGCCGGGATGCCGGTCTCGTGCGACATCTCTTCGACGAGCTTAATCTCGTCCAGCGCTTTAACTTTGTCCCAGCGCGGCGGCTTGCGGCTCTCGACGATTTTGTGACCGGTCTGGAACATATTGGCGAACAGCACCGGCGGGCGCTCGCCGGGTTGACCGCCGACGGCGATATGACCGATGTGCATGACTTTTTGGGGGGTGTCGAAGTGGTAGAGGCCCATGAGAACTCCTGAGAGGGTTGGTGGATTACCTATCGCGTAATGCGTAAATATGCCCTGCGAAATACGCGTTACGCAACACGAGTCACGCTTCCGGTATCTTCCGGCGCGCCATCCGCGAGACGCGGTCGGCCAGCGAGGGGATATCGGCCTTGCCTTCTTTTTCCATTTGCTCGACCAGCGGCTTCAAAGTTTCAAAGCGCAAGCCCGAGCGTAAGGCTTCAACGCCGAGCATATCGCGCGGCTGGATATTGCCCAAGCTGACATCGGGGCCGAAGCGCAGGATGAAATACTCTTGTTGATTTTTAAGGGGCGCTTCCCAGATGAGCCGAGGCAAGTGGCTATTCAGCGCGGTGGTGATGACATCCACATCCTGCTCACTCACATGGCCGTCGGCGTCGAAAATGCCCACGCCTTTGCCCGACTCGCGCGCCTCGACGATGACCCACGCCGCGCCGGACTCGAAATCGTTGAGGGCCAGCTCGGCCAGTTCCTCCGTGGGCGGCTGATGGCGCGGGTCTTTTTTGCCGACTTCGGCGATGACGGTGAGACCCAGATCGCGCCCGGCTTGAATGAGGTCATGGCGGAGGCCCGGGGCGAGGTGAATGGTGCCGTCGGAGACCTCGAGGCCGTTGAAGCCGAGGTCATGGGTGCGTTGAATAAACTCGCGCCACTTGCCGCACACCACGGCATATTCGGTGAGGGTGCCGCCGGGGTACACGAGAATGTCATGCGCTTTCACCGCCGCGATCTTTTCGCGCAGTAGTTTTTCATCGAGCAGCGCGGAAGTGCCGAAAGACAGTTTCCACTGGTCAATGTAGTCGCCCACGGTGGCCAGTAAATCCGCCGTGCCATCCGGCCCCTGACATTTATCAATAATCATCGTCACGCCCGTCGCGCGCGGTTTGTGACTGCGGGTATCGAGGTTGGGGAAGAGGTCGGCCCAGGCCTTCATAAAAACTCCAAACTTTAAATTTCAAACTCCAAATTTCAGACCAACGCGTTGGAAGTTTGAGCTTGGGAATTTGAAATTAAGCGCCTCAGCGCTTCCTCCACCATCCGCAAATCCGCGCCCCACGGGACAATGGCGACCTGGCCGTCTTGTTCGATATTGAATTCGAGTAGACAACACTTGAGCAGGGTGGGCACGGTGCGGTGGCCAGTCAGTCGGCGCGGGCACATTTCAATGCGCGGGGGCTCGTCGCCGTAGTAGTGGCGGTGGAATTGCAGACTGCGCTCACAGCCGACCATGATCCAGGGGTGACGCTCGGGCCGCTCATCGAGAAAGTGCACGGGCGCGGGGAAGCGGTCAAGGCCACCGGAGCGGCACGGGACCAGATAAGCCGCCGGGGGCACACCGGCCTGTTGGGCGGAGTCCCTCGCAAGGTCATTCAAATCCACCCGCTCCAATTCAAGGCGGATGGGGGGCAGATCGGCGTAACTGAGAACATGTTGGGCCAGGCCGAAGAGTTTGGGCGGATCGGGTGGCGCGACCTCCACCACCCGAATAACCAGCGGGTCGGGGTGGTGAATGAAGTTGATGTGCTCGTACTTGCCCCGGATGATGAGGGTGTCCTCCGGCCCCACGCCAAGATCGTGGGCTTTGGCGGCGATGGCCGAGGGGATGGCGGGGTCGGTATCGGGCGCATCAGCGAAGCGACAGGTATCGGGCAGGGCGAGGACTTCGACGGAATGGATTGGGCTAAACAGACTCTCGCGTTCGTGGGTGGCGATGGCGGCGAGGGCATGGGCCGCGTCCTGATGCAACACCACAAAGTCGGTGCGCCGATACGCTTCGCGCCCCATGAGGTGCGCGGTGATGGCGGCGGCGGTCATGGCCCCGGTGTAAGGTTGATAGCTGACCCGGCGATAGGGAAGGGGGACGAGGTTTTTCAAAAGCCACCTTGGGGTTCATGCGCAATGGTTGGTTTAATCCCGGCGATCACTTCTTCGGCGTGGGCCAGGGCGTACAGCAGGGTGGAGAGTCGGTTGAGATACGGGATGATGTTGGGATTGGTGAAAGGGGTGGCCGCGTGCAGTTGCGTAACATGCCGTTCGGCGCGGCGGATGATGGCGCGGGCCAGATGCAGATATGCCCCAACGAGACTGTCACCGGGGACGGTGAAGGCCGCCCCCAGCGGGTGAACGGTGGTAAGGGCGTGATAGGCTCTTTCGAGATGGGTGAGGCGCGCCGCCGTGATGTACGTTTCTCCGCCGCTCCGGTCGCTCACGGCGGCCAGTTCCGACATCATCCAACACAAGTCGCGTTGTATTTCCAGAATGAGCGCGCCCGTTTCCGGGCTGGGGTGGCTGGCCCGCACCACGCCCAGAGCCGATGAGGCCTCGTCGAGCGTGCCCAGCACTTCAAAGCGCAGGTCATGCTTGGGCAGATCGCGCGCATCGCGCAGATCGGTCAGACCGGCATCTCCGCGGAGTTGGTTGGCCACAGTCAGGTCTAATTACGCATTACCAATTACTGGTGGATGGTAATGCGTAATTAAGTCTTGGCCGCATCCAACAACCCATCCGCGCCCCATTCCTTGACTTCGCGCTCGGCTTTGAATTGGTCGCCGAGGTCGCGCAAGACGCCAATCATGTTCAGGGCTTCTTGTAGGGCGTTGGGCGCATCTTTACCGGTGCCATCCGCCCCCCATTTTTGGGCAATGTCTTCGTTGATGGGCGCGCCGCCGATCATGATCTTGGCCCTGGGGTTTTTGGCGCGGACTTTTTCGATGACGACGGGCATCCCAATCATGGTGGTGGTCATCATGGCGCTCATGCAAATGATGTCGGAGTCGGTTTCCATATATTTCTCGACAAAACTGTCGAGCGGCACGTCGCGGCCCAGGTCGTGGACGGTGAAGCCCGCGACTTCGAACATCATCTTGACCAGATTTTTGCCGATGTCGTGGATATCGCCTTCAACCGTGCCGATGACGACCGAGCCTTTAACCTGCTGGGATGGGTCGAGTTTGATGTGTGGGCGGAGAATGTGGAGGCCGCCATACAGCGCGTCGGCGCACATGAGCACTTCAGGGACGAAGTATTCACCTTTGGCAAAATACGCGCCGACCACGTCCATGCCGGCCGCGAGGCCATCCATGACGGCTTTATACGCGTCCATTTCCGTAGCGAGCGCATCATTCGAGGCTTTGACTACGGCTTCTTCGTCATATTCAATCACGCCGTTCTTGAGTCGTTCAAGGATGTCGGTTTGCTGTTCGGGGGTTGCCATGAATGTAATCTCCGTTGGTGTGTGGCGGATAACAGATAGCGGATGGCGGATAGCAGATGGAAAACCAGCTATCTGATTTCTATCTGCCATCCGCCACTAGCCATTTGCCATTTGCTATCGTACTCCATACTTCTTCATTGCGCCCATCATTGCATGCATATTGGCCTCGGGCACTTGGGGCCAGATATCGCACCCCGGCCAGATGCCATCAGCGCCTTCGTCAATGGATTGCTTAATCATCGCGTCCACTTCTTCGGGGGAGCCTTCACAGAAGGGCGCGCCGAAGGGCTTGTAATTGCCGAGCAGGACCACATTGGGTACCTTGGCGCGGGATTCGGGGAGGCGGTTCATCTGGTCAATGCTCAGGGCGCTCGCGCCAGTCTGGGCCATCATTTCGACAATCGGGTTCGTGTCACCACAAATGTGGAGGACGGTGGGGACGCTGATGCGCTGGAAGAGCGCTTGCAGGTTCGGCAGGATGAGGCTCTTGAACATCCGTGGGCTGAGGATACTGGAGGTCGCGCCCATCTCGCGCACGGTGATAAAGTCCGCGCCCGCTTCGACATACAGGCTAATCACCTCGGCCAGGTAATCCACCATGAATTGTAAATGGCGCGTCACCACGTCCGGCTTCTTGGCCGACAGCTTGAGCAACATCTCCAAATCCATCACCTGGCCTAGTTCGGTGAACGGGCCGAGCGTCCACGAACCAATGGCCAGTTGCTCACCGTATTCACGTTTGAGCAGGCGGATGGCCTCCAGCACCACCGGGATGCGACCGGTCATGGCGAGGTCGGCTGGCTTTTGTAATTGGTAATTGGTAATTTGCTTTTCGATTTCCTTCATGATGAAGGTTTTGGTCTCAGGCTCACTCAGGCCCTCGGGCACGATGACCGTAGCGCGATCCACGAGTTTGCGCGTCATGGTTGGGTAGATGATTTGGCCCAGGTCGGCTTTGTCGTAATACTTCATCCCCGCCCCCAGCGATTCGGCGACGACGCCCATATCGAACGGCACGACCGCGCTTTCGAACCCGAACAACCGATGGGTGCTGGCCGCCGAGTTAGCCATTTTGCGCGCATCGCCGTGGATTTCATTGAACTTGTAGCCCAACTCCAAAATGCCGGGCAGGGTGATGCTCCCCATTCCGGAAAAATTGGGGATATGGTCGGGCTTTTCGCCGCGTAAAAGTTTGAGGACGGCGGTACGAGCGGTGTCAGGCATGGGGTTTCTCCTCTTCTGTATGGGTCATTCTGTGCCGCATCCCCTCGGTCTCGTCCATCACCTTCCGCACCTCATGCGCGGGGATGGCCAGTAATTTGGTATTCAACGCCGCGGCTTTGGCCGTGACCAGGTGCGGTTGGTTCAGCGCGACGGCTAGGCCGTTGAGGGCGGTGCCGTCTTTAAGTTCGGTGGTCTGCGGCGATTGACTATCGGGCGCGAAGGTCAGCGCCACCACGCCTTCTTTGATTAGATAGAAAGTCGTGGCATCAGCGCCAGCGGCGAAGACCACCTGATTTTTCTTGAAGCGCACTTCGTCGGTGACGCCCGCCAGCCGCCGCAAGGTGTTGGGATGCACGCCCGCGAACAGCGGGTTGTTACGCAAATGCCGGAGCGCGCGCTCTTGGGTAGCTTTGTCCAGCATCTTCTGCAAATGCGGAAATGAATCGCTCATGTGTGGGAAGTGCATGGCGGCGGCGAACTGCTTTTCGAAATCGGCTTCCACCGTGAGCTCCACATACTCAATTTTGCGCGCAATCCAGTCGGCCTCTTCGCGCTTGTCGGTGTTCAGCAAGGCCATGCGGGCGCCGTCCCCGGCGGCGTTGCCCACCGCGAACACATGCTTTAGTTCGCAATCCGGGTACAGGCCCATCGCCATCGCTTTCACTTTATCAATGAAACTGCCAAACGCCCCGGCCAGCACGACCTTATCCACTTTGGACACACCCAGACGGCGCATCATAATTTTGGCCGCCGAGTACATGGCCGATTTGGCCAGTTGCAAGGCGCGCATATCGGCGTTATTAAATGTGATGTCGCGCCCGATGGAGGTTTGATTGGCCCACGCGAGGACAAACTCGATGCCTCCCGGTCCCTCGCGCAAGCGCGGGGAATGCGTCTCGCGCGAGAAGCGCCCGGTGGCGTCCACCACACCCGCGCGGTACATCTCCCACCCGAGATCAATCATCGCCGACCCGCACAGGCCGCGGGCCTGCACGGTCTCGGGCGGAATTTCATCGGACCACTTGTCTGCGCCGATGATTTTGAAACGCACCTCCCACGTCACCGGGTCAATATCCACTTTTTCGATGGCCCCGGGCGCGGCGCGCATCCCGAACTGAATCTGCGCCCCCTCGAAAGCCGGGCCCGTCGGGACGGAGGCGGAAATGAGCCGCTCCCGGTTCCCGAGCACCATCTCGCCATTGGTGCCGATGTCAATCACCAGCATGATTTCATCCTGATTGTATGGCTCCTCGGCGATGATGCAGGCCACATTATCCGCGCCCACAAAGCCGGCCTCGTTGGGCAGAACATGCACATTGCCGCTCGGCAAAATTTTCAGACCGAAGTCGCGCGCCTTCACATCCACCGAGTGATGAATGGCTGGCGCAAACGGTGAGACGCCCACATACTTGGGGAAGATATTGAGGAAGATGTGATCCATGCAGGTGTTGCCCACCAACACGACTTCGCAAATATCGTCGGGTTGATAGCCCGCCTTCTCGCACGCCCGCGCCACAATCGTGTTCAACCCCTCCACAATGGCGGCGTGCATCTTCTCCAGTCCGTCGGTGTGGGTCATGGCGTAAGTGATGCGCGCCATCACGTCATCGCCATAGGGCGTTTGCGGGTTCATCATGGATTCGGCGGCGAGCACCTGACCGTTGTCCAAATCACACAGGAAACCGGCCACGGTCGTCGTGCCGACATCCACCGCCAGGCCGAGCGAATATTCAGCGAAGCCGGGGGTCACGCGGATGACTTCGCGCCCCAGCCAGACGAAGACGGTCACTTTCCACCCGCCTGTGCGGACGACTTTTTGCAGTTGGGTGAGCACGTGATAATCCAGCGTCAGGCCTTCCACCCCGTGTTGCTCTTTGAGCGCATTTTGCAGACGCTCCCAGTCGCCGAGCGAATCGCGCAAGGTGGCGGCTTTCATTTCCACAAAGTATCGGCGCACCGCCACTTTGATGGGGATGTGGAGTTCGCGCGCGGACTTGCGGACCAGTTGCTTGACGGCGCGACTCTCTTCGGGGACGAAGACCACCAGCGGGCCATGCACTTTCACCGCGCAACTCTGGCGCAGGTTCGGCTCGGTGAGGCCTTTCGAGCGGAAGAAATCGCGCTCTTTCTCCAAAACCGGGTTGCAATGGCTCATGCTGGAAGTGATGCCAAACCGCTCGAATTCGCCTTCCTCGATGCGGACGCGGCACTTGGAGCACATGAGCATGCCGCCGCACGGCGTTTCAATTTCCACGCCGAGCGAGCGCGCCACCTCCAGTAAATTCGCGCCGTCCTCGGCATAGCCGCGCGAGCCGGAGGGTTGGAAGATGACGAGGTGTTTGTCAGGCATGGTGGGAGGTGCAGTAAACAGTCATCGGTTATAAGTTATCAGTGTTGACTTTTCACTGATAACTGATGACTGATAACTATCCGTTGACTATTCTTTAGGCAACAACGTATACAAATTCATGCCCCGCACCGCCGCGGCGATGTCGGCGGCGGCGGCCAGTTCGGCTTCGGTGGCCCCGGCTTTCTTGGCGGTGAAATAAAAATAGCTGACCGCGCCATCGCTGTTCATGGTCAACGAGGCCACCAGCGCCATCAGGTTGGCCTGCTTGGGGTCAAAGGTGGTTTGTGAAAAGACTTCATTGGACCAGTGATAAAACTTATCCTTCATCGCGGCTGAGTCAGCCATGGGTTACTCCTCGGTGGGCGCGGTCGGCTGGCCCCCGGTGTAGGCATCGCCGACCGGGGCGTCCGGCGAACCGGGCGTGCTAAAAGAGATGGTCACGTTTTTGGCCACCGCTATCCCGACTTCCACCTCGATGGCTTTGAGAATGGCCGTGGGGATAGGGCAGGCGGTGTGGCGGATGTGCTTCGCCGCCGATTGATAGACGGTGCTTTCGGTCATGCGCTTGAACACGTCGTGGCCTTTGCCTTTCCATTGCAACTGCGTCAGGTCGGGGTTCATGGCCGTGATTTGCTCGCAGACGCTGGTGATGACGACTTGCACATGAGTCGCGTCAATCTGACTGGCCTCGATGATGGCCGAATGCCCGCACACTCCGGCGAAGACCTCGACGCGGGTGGTCATGGAGTGGCTTCCAGCATGGCTTGCGCGTTGCTCAACGGTGTGGTGGGGGTCATCTCACAGCCGGTGGTCAGGATGAACCCATCGGGACCGGCGCTGGTGAGGCAGTGGCGCGCCGCGCTAAACACCTCGTCCATCCCGCCCTGATCCATGACATGCACCGGGTCAATGTTCCCGGCCATGCACACGCGGCCTTTGCACACTTGTTTGGCGAGGGCCAGATCCACTTTCTGGTCAAGGCTGAGGCAGACGGCTCCGGTGTCAATCATCAAATCCCATTTGTCCTGGGTGTTGCCACAGATGTGCAACCACGTCTCAACCCGATAGGTCTTTTTGGCCCACTCGATGAATTCCATGAGCGGCGGCAGACAGAACTTGGCGAAGGCCCGGCGCGAAATCATATCCGACGAGGCGGAGTGGTCGGCGAGGCTGATGAGACTGATGGTTTTGTGTTCGAGCAGGGGCTTGAAGTATTGCTTGAGCGCGCGCACGGCGAAAGTCGTCATGGTATGGATGGTCTCGGGGGCGGTGATGGTAGCGCGCAAAAAGCCGTCGAGGCCATACATTTGACCGGCGGTGGTGAACGGCCCCCACTGCGTGGCCGCCACCATCGCCGTGTCCGCGAGAGCCTCGGCCACGCGCCGCGCTGTTTCGCGGAGCACGTACACCGCCGGGTCGCGGTCCAATTCGCCGAGGTCGAGCCGATCCACTTCGTCAGCGCTCTCTAATACAATGGGCGCGATCACTTCGGGCGAGCCGAGGCGCGGGTAGCGGATGCGCCCGCCGAGCGCGCCGATGAGCAGGTTGTTGAAGCCGGAACCGACGAAGACAATGGGGCTGGGGATTTTCTTTTGAGTCGCCAGCACCATGTCGGTCATCAAATCGGCATCGCTGGCCAGCTCGCGCATGGCGCGCCCCACCTGATAAGCGCCCCACTGTCCTGAGCCGAATAGCACGGCGGGGGTTTGGGCGGGCGCGCCTTTTTGGAAGGCTTCGCGGATGGCGGCGGGGGTGTTCTTAGACATGGGTGGTTTGGGAGGCCGGGGTCAGGCCGACTGACGTTTAGCTAACTTAGCCAACCTCTGCGGCGGATAGGCGGCGACGATTTCATCCACTACCGTCTGGGCCACGGCTTCGGCGGGGCCGTCGCGGGTTTCGTTAGGGCCCCAGACAAACCCGGCTTGATAGGCGCTTTGCTCGGTCGCGCCGTCGGCCATCGCCGCCGCATCCACCGCCGCGCCAAACGCCGGAGGCAGATGCTTGGTCACGCGGCCCGCCTCATCTTTGGCGCGCACGCCGTAGGGGATGTCTTTCCAGTAGTAGATTTGGACGGTAGTCATGCCTGCTTTTCTCCGGTCACGGCCTCGCTAATGCCTCGATTTACCACGGGATGGGCGGTGATA
>CAYUFY010000112.1:0-13988 GCA_964443795.1 uncultured Anaerolineales bacterium
CATCCTTGCGCCGCAACCGCCGCTCATTGGTCGCCACCTGGCCCGCGCGCAAAACATCAAATCGGACCGGACGCGCGGCCAGGTCATCGGGGTGCACAATTTGACGAATGGACAACTGCCGCAGTTCCTCGCGCGAGTAGCCCAACAAATGGCTCCCGGCCGGGTTCACGTCCAGATACTGCCCCTGCGCGTCGGCGATGAAAATCCCGTCAGCGGCCTGCTCCATCAAGATCCGATAGTTGGCCTCGCTTTCACGCAATTGCATATGGGCGGCGTGCAGTTTAAACGCCATCTCAATCGAGGCCAGCAACACCGTCTCGCCCGCGCTTTTCACGATATAGCCATACCCGGCCACTCGCTTGGCCCGATTCACAACCTCCGGTTCGGTGTGCGAGGAGAGAAACACGATCGGCACTTCCCGGTCGCGCAGGATGCTGGTCGCGGTCTGCACCCCATCCAGCCCCGGCCCCAATTCGATATCCATCAAAATCAAATCAATCGTTTCCCGCCTGACCGCCTCCAGGGCCGCTTCCCCCTGAGCCACCGCCACCACCCGATACCCCTCCCGCTCCAGGCGCTGCGTGGTCCCCAGGGCGAGAATAGCATTATCCTCCACGAGCAGGATAGTCTTGGGTTGGTTGTCCATGTCTGGTTGCTGTCTGTACTCCTAGTTCGTTATGAATGAGCGCGCCGTCAGCCAAGTTGCAACCACGCTCTGAGTTCGTCGTTGTCTGGCGCTGGCTTACACCAGTTGAAACTCACACACAAACACCGCGCCGCCGTCGTTCTGCAAGCGCACTTCACCATGCCAACTGTGGCGCACGATGGATTGGATCAATTCCAACCCCACATCCACCCGCTCACCGCGCAACACCTCGGGCGGCCAACCGGGGCCGTCGTCCCGAAATTCCAAATGCGCCCGGCCGGCCTCCGACACCGCCAACCGCACTTCCAACCGCCCGGCCGGACGCCCGGCAAAGGCATATTTGATGCTGTTGAGCGTCAGTTCGTTGAGCATCAACGCCAGGTTAGCGGCCTGCTTGGAGCGCACCTCCACCGAGGCCGGCAGGGGCGTGATCACCACCTGCACCCGGCCCGCCAGCGGCGAACCAGCCAGCGCTTCGGAGACGATTTGAGACACCAAGTAATCGAGCGGCAAAGGCTCCCAATGGCTGGCCTGCAACAATCGGTGAATTTCGACAATGCTGTTGACGCGGGCCAGGAGCTGGTGCAGAATGGCGCGCGCCTCGGGGTGTTCGGCGCCTTCGGTTTCGGTTTCGACCAGCGCCGAGAGCAGAGCCAGATTGTTGCCCACCCGGTGGTTGACTTCGCGCAACAACTCGGCTTTTTCATCGGCCAACTGGTGATACCGCGCCTCGCTCTCGCACAGGGCCTCTTCAGCCCGCTTGCGCTCGGTGATCTCGGTGGTCACCCCGCACAAGGCCTTCACCGCCCCGGTTTCGGTGCGGATGGGAAACTTGAGCGAGAGGAATGATCGGCGGCCAGTGCTGTCCTCAAGCGTCTCCTCAACCTCGATCACCTGCCCGGCGTCCAAAACTTGCTGATCATTGACGCGGAATTGCTGGCCGCTGGCGCCGGGGAACAACACCTCGTCGGTTTGGCCCAGCACCCGGGCACGGGTCAGGCCGGTCACGGCCTCCCACTGGCGATTGATTAATTCATAGCGCCCGGCGCGGTCTTTGACATAGATGAGCGCGTTACTCAGTTCGATCAAGTCGGCCAGGAATTGGCGGTTTTCCCGCAGGGCCTCTTCGGTTTGTTTGCGCTCAGTGATGTCGGTGGCGATGCCCTGAATGATCACCTCGCCTTCGGCGGCCAAGCGGCTGGTGGAACGATCGGCCAACCAGCGCCATTGGCCGCGCGCATCGCGGATGCGGTATTCAATCTCGAACGGCTGACCCTGCACAAACCCGGCTACCACCTGTTCCACCCGCGCCAAATCATCGGGGTGAATGGCGTTGTGCCACAAGTGTGGGTTGGCATACAGCGCGGCCACCGGGTAGCCCAAGATGGTTTCAGTATGCGCCGAATAAAATGTCCCGCCCCGTTGGGTGGAATATTCATACACACTGCCCGGGATGCCCTCGACCAGTTGTCGGTAACGCGCTTCACTCGCGCGCAACAAGGCCTCGATCCGCTTGCGCTCGGTGACATCGTGCGCGGCGGCATAAATTAGGTTGCCGCGCGGGCGCGCGCGCCATTCCAGCCAGCGATATGTGCCATCCTGACAACGGTACCGATTCTCAAAATCCACGACCATTTGCCCGGTTTTGAGCAAATCCAGCGCGGCCAGGGTGGCGGGTAAATCGTCGGGGTGCACCAAATCCAGGAACCGCATCCCCTCCAGGGCGGCGTGCCGATAGCCCAAAACCCGCTCCCATTCCGGGTTGAGGCGGCGGAAGTGCCCCTCGGTGTCGGCGATGCAGAGCAAGTCCAAATTAACGTTGAAGAACGCGTCCAACTCATCGGTCTTCAAGCGCAGTTCGGCTTCCACCCGCTGGCGCTCGTGGATTTCGGCCTGCAGGGTCGCATTGGCCTGCGTGAGGCGCGCGGTGCGCTCACTGACGCGCTGTTCAAGATATGGCCAGAGCCGCCAGACGGTGGAGCTGGCCGGGGCCGCCCCCGCCGGGAGCACTTCGCGGCGGCCTTGCACAAATGCCAGAATGAAATAGACACAGCCCACATATTGCGCCATCCGCCCGGTCCAGCCCAGCAGACTGCCTACGCTGGGTTGCACCAAGACGCAGATGAGGCCGAGCATGATGAGCGACAACGCCAGCCCATACCAGTAGGCAAATTCGGTGCGGGTCGCGGCGTAAATTTCCACGAACACCAGCGCGGCCAGGCCGAACGCCAAAATGGCACTGCCCAAAACAACCTGCCGCAGGGGGCTAGGCCCGGTGGCCGGGTCAAAGAAAACCGGCAACTGCCCCTGAAACACCAGCCAGGCCGTCACCCCCGCCAGCGCCGCCAGGCCCGCGTAGAGGACGGGGTAACGCCACACGCGGGGGCGGGGGTTCAACACGCCCAACACTTCGCCGAGGAACCAATGCGCGCCCACCAGTTGGCACGCCCCGGCGAACAGACTGCCCAGATTGTGCAGGGTGACGGTGGGATTGGGGCCACCGGCCAGCGGCATCACCCAGCCCGCCAGCAGACTGCTGACTCCGAAAACCACCAGCCCGCTCCCGACCAGCAGGAACGCCAAAGCGCCGGTGGCCTGATGGCTCCTGGCCGCCAGATACGCCACGCCCAGCGGGATGCCGCACAGGAAGAGCGTGTTTAGTATGATCAACACTTGCGGTGATTCCAGCGTGACCACTGACCGCTGGAGATACAGAAAAATCAGCGCCCCCAGAAAAACCGCCGTGGGCAACGCCCCCCCGATTTTGCCCCAGTCGCGCTTAACCACATGCATTGGCATACATAGTCTCAGTTCATCTTGCCCGACGGTGAACCGTCGGGCTGAAATCGCCAAGCCAACTAAAGTTGGCTAAAACAGGGCGCTAAAGCGCCCTGCGTCCGTTTCGCCCGATGGTTTACCATCGGGCGAAGCATGTCTGGCCCGCAAATTTGCATCTACTGAGTCGCTACGAATACGTCTGAAAATTCGCGGGGAATGCTGGCGGTCATCCAAACGGGCAAGGCGGCTTGCCCGCCACGAGCGCGCGGCCATGCCATTGGCGGCAAGTGAGTCACACTGGCTATTCCGCCGCCAACTGAAAATCACAAGCAAACACCGCGCCGCCGTCATTAAGTAAATGTATTTCACCGTGCCAACTGTGGCGCACGATGGATTGCATGAGTTCCAAACCCACATCGGCGCGCTCACCGCGCAACACCTCGGGCGGCCAACCAGGGCCGTCGTCGCGAAATTCCAAATGCACCCGCCCGGCCTCCGTCACCGCCAACCGGACTTCCAGCCGTCCGGTCAGACGCCCGGTAAACGCGTATTTGACGCTGTTGATGGTTAATTCGCCGAGCATCAGCGCCAGTTGGGAAGCTTGTTTGGCGACCACCTGGGCCGAGGGCGGGAGCGGGGTGACTGCCAGGGCCACATGACCCGCCAGGGGCGAGGCCGAAAGGGATTCGGAGACCACTTGATACACCAGATAATCGAGCGCCAACGGTTCCCAATGACTGCTTTGCAACAAGCGGTGCACTTCGGTGATACTGCCGATGCGCCCGGATAATTTGGCCAGGGCTGTGCGGGCCTCGGGGTGTTGCGCCCGCGCCACCTCGGTCTCGACCAGCGCTGAAAGCAGGGTGAGATTGTTCCCCACCCGGTGGTTGACCTCGCGCAGGAGGCGGGCATTTTCATCGGCCAGTTGGTGATATTGCGCTTCGCTCGCGCGCAAGGCTTCCTCCGCCCGCTTGCGATCGGTGATATCCTGCGCGATGCCGAGGGTTTGGGTCACCTGCCCGGCGGCATCGCGGGTGAAGGCGGTCTCATGGCTGTGCACCCAGCGCCAGTCACCCGCTTTCGTACACAAGCGATACTCCACTTCCCGGGTTTCCCCCTCCGGGGCCGACCGCCAGGCCTGATGATATGCCTGAATGCGCGCCAAATCATCCGGATGAAAAATCCGGGTCATCAAGTCGGCGCCCATGGCCTGGGTCTCCTCCGGAGTATAGCCAAATTCATTTAGCCATTCTTTGTTGGTGTAGCGGTTGCGGTGCTCCAGCAGATCGTAGATATAAACCGTGCCGGGTTCGGTGTCCAAAACCTGCTGGACAAAATATTGGCGTTCATTGAGCTCGTCCTCCAGCCGTTTGCGCTCCGTGATGTCCTGCACCGTGCCCATCACATACAGTGGGCTACCCGCAGCATCGCGCAACACGCGGGCGCGTTCCAGCACATAGCGCACCTCGCCGGTGGGCCGCACAACGCGGTGCCCGATGTCGGTTTCCGTTTCATTGGCCAGCATCTGCTCGCGGGCTTTTAAAAACGGGGTCAGATCGTCCGGGTGGATGGCTTTTTCGAAGTTGTCTGCGGTCACCGCAAAGGTTTGCCGATCAACCCCAAAGATTTTGAAAATCTCATCGGACCAAACCAATTGACTGGCCACCACATCCCAGTACCAATGCCCGAGGTGCGCCAGGTTTTGCGCTTCCTTGAGCATGGTCTCGCTCCGACGGAGTTCGTTTTCCACGCGTTTCTGCGCCGTGATATCACACGCCACGGCATACAACCAGCCATTCTGGGCGGGGGTAGCCGTCCACTCCAACCAGTGGTAGGTTCCATCCTGGTGGCGGTAGCGGTTAGTGAAATTCGCCGTCGCGCCGCCCTGTAATTGTTTTTCAATTTCGACGTAAGTGCCGGGCCAATCGTCCGGATGGATAAAGTCTGTGAACGGGCGGCCCAATAATTCGGCGCTGGGGTAGCCCAGGGTGCGCTCCCAAGCCGGGTTGATTTTTTTGAAGTACCCGTCCGGCGAGGCCACGCATAGCAAGTCGGGGGTCAAGTCAAAAAAATTTTCGAGCGTTTGCGCGTTCTGGCGCTCGGCCTGTTGGGCCGCGTGCAGGCGGCAGGCGGTTTCAATGGCGGCCAACCACAGGGCGGCGTCTGCCGTCTTCAGCACATAGCCGTAAGACATAAGCGTTTGAACGTGCTGGAGGATGGCCGGGTCGGGGTAGGTGAGCAGAAAAATCAGCGGCAGGTCATGGTGGCGCAAAATCAATTCGGCGGCCTGAACGCCAGCCAACTCGCCCCCGCCGTCCAGACCCACCAGGCAGACCGCCACCTGCGTGGTAGCGGCCGAGACGAGCGCCGCCTCCCCGCTGGTCACCCCGATGACCTGATGCCCCGCTTGTTCCAAAAGCCGGATGGATGGTAACGCCAAAGCCGGATCCGGCTCGACCAATAAAATATTTCGAGAGTGGCTAGTCATATCACCTCCAACGGACACGCAGGAATGGCTGTGACCAGGCCACTCCCGTTTGACGCCGCTGTCAGAGATTTAGTCCGCAGTGATCTCCAGATAGCGGGACTGCCCGGGCTTCAGATAAGCCGCCGCAGTAGTTCACCAGCAATCCCCTACCCCATCACACACTCGATCAATTTCAATTGATGCTCCGGTTCCATTTTAACGCGAGTTGACCAGATATGCTTGCGCCCCTGACAAAAACAAGCCCCCTTTTGTCCGCTTTTTAGGGTTTAAACAAAACCGACGCGCCCAACAAGGCCACGTCGGTTTCAGTTCTGTTCGCTTTTCAAAAGCACTGCGTCAGTCACGCTGGCTGATTCACTTGCCGCCCTCATCACTGCTGGCTTGCGTTAGCCGATGCGCCAAAAGGATGGGGATGAAGGTCGCCGCAATGACGAAGAAGGCCACCACATTGGTCACAGGCCGGTCCCGCGGGCGCACCAATTGCGCGAAGATCCAGATGGGGAGTGTTTGTTGTTGCCCGGCGGTAAAGGTGGTCACAATCACTTCGTCAAAGGAGAGCGCAAAGGCCAGCATCCCCCCGGCGAGCAGGGCCGTAGCGAGGTGGGGCAAGACCACATGGCGGAAGGTCTCAAAGCCGTTGGCGCCCAAATCCATCGAGGCTTCAATCAGCGAGCGCCCGGTGCGCCGGAACCGCGCCAGCACGTTGTTGTAAACCACCACGATGCAGAAGGTGGCGTGGCCAATCACAATTGTCCAAAAACTAAAATCCAAATCCACCAGCCCCATCGCGGCGCGCAAGGCAATGCCGGTGACGATGCCCGGCAGGGCAATGGGCAGGACGAGCAGGAACGACACGGCCTCGCGCCCGAAGAACCGGCTCCGCCACACCGCCGCCGCCGCCAGCGTGCCAAACACTAGTGCGGCCGTGGTGGCGATGGTCGCCACTTGCAATGAGAGCGTCAACGCCCGCCACATATCGGCCCGCGCCAACGCCACGCCAAACCATTTGGTTGTCAGCCCCGGTGGGGGAAAGGTGAAGGCCGCATCTTCGGTGGTGAAGGAATACAAAAAGATGAGCGCGAAGGGGAAATACAAGAACAACAGGGCCGCGCCCGTCGCCAGCCGCAACCCCCACGAGGCGCGATCACTCGCTTTAGAGCGCATCGAAGGCTCCCAGTTTGCGGGCTATCAGTAAATAAATCCCCATAATGACAATCGGCCCCATGGTCATGGCCGCCGCGAGCGGTAGGTTGCCCGACGTGCCCTGATGCGAATACACCGCCATGCCGATGAAAAAACTGGAATCACCGATGACTTGCGGGATGATGTAATCGCCGAGCGTGAGTGAGAACGTGAAAATGGACCCGGCGACCACGCCCGGAAAGGCCAGCGGCAAAATGACATGCCGGAACGTTTCGGCCGGTTTCGCGCCCAAATCGCCGGAGGCCTCGAGGAGCGATTTCGGCACCCGCTCGAGCGCGGTTTGGATGGGCAGAATCATGTATGGCAACCACACATACACAAACACCAAGAACATCCCTATAGGCGAGAACGATAGCGATGGTCCACCAATGTACGGAACCTGCAAGAGCGCGTCAATCAGCCCGCTCAAACCCAGTTGCGAAAAGAACCAGTTGAGGATGCCTTCTTTGGCGAGGATGAGCCGCCACGAATACACGCGGATGAGATAGCTCGACCACAGGGGCATGACCACCGCCAAGTAGAGCGCGGCTTTGGCGCGGGGCGAGGCATAGCGCGCAATGAAGTAGGCCAACGGAAACGCGAGGATGGCCGAGGCCAAGGTCACACTGGCGGCCATGCCCGTTGTCCGCACAAAAATATCGAGATTGGAAATGTTGGTCAGCAGGTCAACATAGGTCTCTAGCGAGAACTGTCGCACCACCCGCCCCGAGAAGTCGTCGAGGTGAAAAAAACTCTGGACCAGCAAAGCCGCCAGCGAGCCAAGATAAACGACACCCATCCAGACCATGGGCGGCCCCAGCAAAATGCCGAGGAGTAACCGGGGGCGGACGTAAATAAAAGTTGACAGGCGTTGGAGAACCGAGGGGGCAGGCGGTGAGGCTGTCATAAATTACTCCCGCCTAACCGACAATTTGGTTATGCGTCTTGCCCCACACCAGCCGCACCCGCTTGCCGCGTTGGGCCAGCGCATCCATCGAGGTAGTTGCCAGATTTTGTTCGGCCACCATCAATTCCCCGCCCCCATCTACTTCCACATGATAGCGCGTGTGCATCCCCAAATACACCACATCACGGATACGGCCATCGGCGGCGTAACAATCGGCGGGCACCGAAGCATCGGGCGCGGCCAGGCGAATTTTCTCGGGGCGCACGGTGAAGGTTTGGGCCGAGCCGATGATGGCTTGCGCCACCGCGCCGCTGACCAAATTCGAGACCCCCACGAACCCGGCCACAAAGCCAGTGGCCGGGCGTTCATAGACCTCGGCGGGCGAGCCGATTTGTTCGATCTGGCCATGATTGAACACCGCCAATCGGTCACTCATGGTCAACGCTTCTTCCTGGTCGTGCGTCACATAAATAAACGTGATGCCCACGCGCTGTTGAATGGACTTCAACTCGATTTGCATTTGCTGGCGGAGCTTTAAGTCCAGCGCGCCAAGCGGCTCGTCGAGGAGCAACACGCGCGGGTGATTGATAAGCGCGCGGGCCAGCGCCACCCGTTGGCGTTGGCCGCCGCTGAGTTGCGCGGGCTTGCGCCCGGCGAGACCCGGCAAGCGCACCAAGTCGAGCATCTCGGCGACTTGCTTTTCACGTTCAGGTTTGGGGGTCTTCTTAATCATCAGCCCGTAGCCGATGTTGTCGCCGACAGTCATGTGCGGAAAGAGCGCATAGTCCTGAAAGACGGTGTTCACATCGCGCTCATAGGGCGGCAGGTTGGAGACTTCCTGCCCGTGCAGAAGAATTTGCCCGGCGGTGGGTTGGTCGAACCCGGCAATCATCCGCAGGCAGGTGGTCTTGCCCGACCCCGAGGGGCCGAGCATGGTGAAGAACTCGCCATCCAAAATATCGAGGCTCACGTTATCAACCGCTTTCACTTCTCCAAAGTGGCGGCTGACGTTGACAAACCGAATGGCGGGAGTGGACATGAGGGTTATGCCAGGGAACGCACTACGCAATACGGAGCAGGCTATTCCGTATTGCGTAGTGCGTCAATTGAGCCTAAGGTTTACCGCCCGCCAATCACGGCGATGTAGTTCGTCACCCACTCGTGGTAGGGGACGCAGTCTTTGCTCCCGTTACCACAATCACTGGTGGGGGTGCGCCACCATTGAATCTGGTCGAACTGATTCAGGCCGTTGGCTTCACAGCCGGTGTCGCCCAAGAGCGCGTTGCCTTTGCAGGCTTCCAACACGGCGGGGATGGTCTGGAACCACGCGGCGAGGTCGCCTTGCAGTTTGGGATTGAGCGACCATTCCAGCCACTTGTAAGCGCAGTTCGGGTGCTGGGAGTCAATGTGCATCATGGTGGTGTCGGCCCAGCCGGTCGCGCCTTCTTTGGGGACGACATAGGCGATGGGCGCGCCGCCGAAAGCCAGCAAGTTGGCTTGGAACGGCCACGATGACGAAGCCGCAACGCCTTCATTGGTGAAGTCATCCATTTGGATGAAGGCATCATGCCAGTAGCGCCCCACCAGCGCGCGTTGCTGGCGCAGGAGGTCAATCGCCGCGTTGAACTGGTCGCGGGTGAGCGCATAGGGGTCGGTGATGCCTAGTTCGGGCTTGGTTGCCTTCAGATACAGCGCGGCGTCGGCGACATAGATGGGGCCGTCATAGGCTTGCACGCGGCCTTTGTTGCTCTTGCCATCGGGCAGGGTGGTCTCTTCAAAAACCACACTCCACGAATCGGGCTTCTGGTCGCCAAAGACGGCGGTGTTATACATCAACACATTCGAACCAGACTGATACGGCACGCCATAGTGTTTGCCGTTCACGGTGTGCCACGCGGCGTTTTGCAAACGCGAATCAACTTTGCTCCAGCTCGGGATGAGGCTGATGTTGATTTCTTGCAGCCGCCCGCCCGAGATGAGCCGGTTGCTGGCATCGCCGGAAGCAGTCACCAGATCGAAACCGCCTTCGTTCATCAGGGCCACCATTTCGTCCGAGGTGGCCGCGGTCTTATTGGTCACTTTGCAACTGGTATCCTTCTCGAATTGCGTGACCCAGTCGTAGTTGGGGTCAGTCTCGCCCCGTTCAATATAGCCCGCCCAAGACACAATCGAAACTTCGCCTTCGCCTGCGCCGATGCTCTGCACCGGCGAACCCTTGGGCGGTTCGGTGGGAGCGGCCGGGGCTTGGGTGGGGGCGGCGCCGCCGCAGGCCGTCACGACCAGCGTCAGCACCACAGCCAATGTCCAGATGATTTTCTTACGCATGATTTTCTCCTCCTCGAGAGAAATAGGGGTGATTGACTCAGATTTTATAACAGTCGGGGCAAATAGCCAAGAAGTAATGGTAGGATTGTGTATGCTTTCTGCCAAAGCCCTGCGCGAACAGGCCCGCGCCCTCGGCTTCAACCGGGTCGGGGTCATCCCCGCCCGCCCGGCCCCGCACCTGGCCGCCTACCTGGCGTGGGTCGCCGCCAACATGCACGGCGAGATGGGCTACCTTGCGCGGCCAGATCGCATAGAGCGCCGCCGCGATCTCAACGCCATCCTCCCTAGCGTGCGCGTGCTCATCATCGTTGGCCTCGATTATCGGACGCCCGCCCCGCCGTTCCTGAGTGATCCCGCCCGCGGGCGATTCGCGACCTACGCCTGGGGCCGCGACTACCACGACCTCATGCTCCCCCGCCTCGAAGAACTGGCGCAATGGGTGCGCGCCGAAAGCCACAGCGCGATTCGCCACCGCGCTTATGTAGATACCGGCGCCATCCTCGAGCGCGACCACGCGCAACAAGCGGGCCTCGGCTTCATTGGCAAGAATACGCTGTTGATTGACCCGCGCGGCGGGAGCGATTTTTTCCTCGGCGAGATTCTCACCGATGCGGATTTCGACGACTACGATTCGCCTGCGCCCGAGACATTGTGCGGAACCTGTACCCGGTGCCTCGCGGCCTGCCCCACCCGCGCGTTTCCTGCACCCTACGTTTTGGATGCGCGCCGCTGTATCAGTTACCTGACCATTGAACTCAAAGATTGGATTGACCGTGACCTCCGTGCCGCAATGGGCAATTGGGTGTTTGGCTGTGATATTTGCCAAAACGTTTGCCCATGGAATCGCTTCGCCGTCCAAACGCTGGAGACAGATTTCTTCCCGCTCGACCTGGTCCGCGCGGCCACGCCCTTGCCCGAGCTGTTGGCGCTAACCCCGGCGGGGTTCGACACGCGCTATCGGGGCACGCCCATTCACCGGATCGGGCTGGAGCGCCTGCTCCGAAACGCGGTCATTGCCACCGGCAACAGCGGGCGACCTGAATTCGGCCCCATTCTCCAATCTCTGCTCGGGCATGACTCCCCGCTCGGGCGCGGGCACGCCGCGTGGGCGCTGGCGCACCTGCTCGGGCGCGCGGTTGCCGCTCCAATTTTGCGCGACCGCTTGGGCACGGAATCCCATCCCACCGTCCGCGAAGAAATTCAGCGGGCAATTGGCGATTGACCAATCCGCAATCTTTGCTAAACTACTTGCAGAGTTCATAGGCAAATCTATATGGGTATTGGTGCAGTCATTGTTCTCGCAATCGTGGTTGGGGTTATTGCCTTTGTGTTGGGGCGCTATATGCGCGCCCGCAACGGTGAATCCGCGCCCGAGCCGCCCAAAGTGGGGCCAGCGAAAAACAAATTGCCCCCGCGCCTGCCACCCGTAGCGATTAGCGGCGACCGCGAGGTGCAAGTGGTCATCGGCTGGTTGCTCAGCCAAGCCTTTGAGCAAACCGGCGTGAAAGTGGCCGACGACAAAGTGGCGTATCAACGGATTGTGGAGGCCGCCGAAAAGGCGGTGAAGGAATTGAAGACCACCCAGTCCACCACCATCACCCTGCCCTTCCTCACCGCCGACGCCAGCGGGCCGAAGCATTTCGAAACCCAACTGACGCGGGAAGTGATTCAGGAATTGGCGCGGTACTGAGGGTGGCAAGTAATACGTGACGAGTGACAAGAAAAACCTCCCGTAGATGGTTCTGCGGGAGGTTTTGTTTTGGGCAAATCTGCGGTTTCTTGGAAACCCTGAAGGTTTGCTTGCACAAATGCCGCACCAAAATGTTGTGCAACTTTGTCCATTGACCCGGCCTTCGCAAACATGATATAAGCATGGTAATTACATAGCCAAAAACGCCGACGAGGCAAAGTAAGTTTTGAAGCGGTGGTCAGCGAGCCGGATGGAACGTGCTGAGAATCCGGCCCAAGCGCCAAAACCGAATGGCCCTCCGAGTTGTGCGGGTGAAATTGTAGGGGCGACCCTTGTGGTCGCCTTTGAAAATAGCCCAAACCGGAATCGCTACCGTTATCAGAGCAAAGGATATTAATCAGTAGGGATGACCCTTGTGGTTGTCCGACCTGAGCGTATCCACAAGAGTGAGGCTGGCCTTCCCAACCCTGTCATCATCGTGACAGGGTTTTTTGTTCCCTACCACTTCCCTCCCCTATCAGTGGTTTTCTCGATGGGGGAAGGCTAGGGTGGGGGTGGATGGGAGTCAACCTAACTTGGGTGGCACCACGGGAGTCCCCTCTCGTCCCATTTCGCAACTCACACGGTATTTTCGCGTGAGTCGAGATTGGGAACGAGTCGGGATTTTTTTATTTCTGGCTACTGATTACTGGTTACTGATTACTCATCACTGGAGACCACCTATGCCCACCACTACCCCCAAACCCCGCTTGTTAACCGGCGACCGCCCCACCGGGCGCCTGCACCTCGGCCACTATGTTGGTAGTCTGGCCAATCGAGTCAAACTGCAACACGAGTACGAGGCCTTCTTCATCATCGCCGATCTGCACACGCTCACCACCAAGCCCGAGCCCAACTTCATCCGTGAGATTCCCAGTTTCATCCGCGAGATGGTGCTGGATTATCTGGCCGTGGGCATTGACCCCGACCTGGCGCACATCTTCGTGCAATCGGCCATCCCCGAGACTTACGAACTCAATCTGCTGTTCGAGATGCTGGTGACCGTGCCGCGCCTCGAGCGCGTGCCCTCGCTCAAAGACATGGCCCGCGACGCGAATTTAGAGACGATGCCCTTTGGCTTGCTCGGCTATCCCGTCCTCCAGGCCGCCGACATCCTCCTGCCCCGGGCGCGCATCGTCCCGGTGGGCAAAGACAACCAATCGCACGTCGAAGTCGCCCGCGAAATTGCCCGGCGCTTCAACAACCTCTACGGCGAAGTCTTCCCCGAACCCGAGGCCCTCATCGGCGAAGTCCCCACGCTCCCCGGCACCGATGGCAACACCAAGATGAGCAAATCGCTCAACAACGCCATTTATCTCTCCGACGATGCCGCCACCGTCGAAGCCAAAGTGAAGACCATGTACACCGACCCCAAGCGCCTGCGCGCCACTGACCCCGGCACGGTGGCGGGCAACCCGGTCTTCATCTACCACGATGCGTTTAACGATGACCCGGACGAAGTGGCCGACCTCAAAGAGCGGTATGTCGTGGGCCGGGTGGGAGACGTGGAAGTGAAGGAAAAGCTGACCCGCGCGTTAAACCGTTTCCTCGACCCACTCCGCGAACGCCGCGCCTACTACCTCGCGCACCCGCTCATCGTGCAAGATGCCCTCGCCAACGGCATCCGCCGCATGCAAGCCGAAGCCCGCGAGACCCTCGACCTCGTTCGCGAAGCTACCGGTCTGGCATACGCTCAAGAACTCTTCGCTGACACCATTGACTTGTTCGGCACCGAGTCGGCGGAACTAGAAGTAATTGGTAAATAGTAATTACCAGTTACCAATCACCAATTACCTTTCCCCAAGGCCCCCATGCTCAAACCCTACATCGCCAAAACCCTCCGCCGCGAACACCTCACCCCCGCCGAAGCCGAAGCCGCCATGCACATCATCATGACCGGCCAGGCCCCCCCGGCGCAAATCGGCGCGTCCCC
>CAYUFY010000113.1:0-13985 GCA_964443795.1 uncultured Anaerolineales bacterium
CGCTGACCAGCCAGTGCGCGTCGGGGCTGAAGGCCAGCGCGCGGATGACATCTTCGTGGCTTTGCCGGGCGACGCTGGCTTCAAAGGGGCGGTCAACCCCGAGCGTGTGCAGTATAAAAGCGTTGCTGTTGGCGATGGCCAAATAGCGCTGGCAGGTTGTGTCCTGGCAGTTGGCGGCGAAGGTGTAGGTGGTGAGGTCGAAATCAACGGTGGTGTCGGGCGGCACGAGACTGGTGAGGTCCCACAAACCACCGGTGTTGTCGTCGAATTGGGTGAGCAACCAGCGGCGGCACCCGGCGCATTCGGGCGCAAAGGCCACGGAGGCGATGGGGGTCTCTTCGGAACTAAGCACGGCGGTGGGCGCGAGGCCCGCTGTCGTCGGGCGGGTAAGTGAGGCCAAGTCCCACAGCTGGGCGGTGCTATCAGCGCTGGCGGTGACGAGCCAATTGAGACACCGGAATCTTTGCTCGGGCGTGGCGCGCGTGGAAGGTGGGGTTGAACTGAGAACACAGGGCTCGCTAAAGGCGAGTGAATTGACCGGGCCACGATGCGCCGACAACGTCAGGGGTTGGGTGGGGTCCGGCGCGGTGAGGGGCCAAAGTTTGACCAGGGCATCTTCGCCGCCAGTGGCGAGCCAATCCGCGCCAAAGGCGAGGGTGCGCACGGGGCCGGTGTGCGCGGCGAGGGTGAACGTCGGCTCGGGTTGCAGATTCGCGGCGGGCCACAGCCGCACTTGCCCATCGCCGCCAGTCACCGCCAGCCAATCAGCATTGAAGGCGATGACGGATACAAACAGGCCGTTGCCGTGCAGTTCGAGCGGGGCCGGTGGGGATTGACTCAAATCCCACGCGAGGGTGTGACCCTGCGCGTCGCCGGAGACGAGCCAGCGGCTATCCACGCTGAAGGCGAGGGCGAGCACGGCGGTGGCGTGGCCCGTGAGGGGGATGGGCGACTCCCACGCGTTGTCGGTGGCCCACAGGGTGAGTGTGGCATCCGCGCTGGCGAGCGCGAGCCACTGACCATCTGGGCTGAACTGCGCGGCGTTGAGCGCCTGGGTGTGGGCGATGAGCGGCACGCCATTGGGAATGGTCGCATAGTGGCGCACTTCGCTCTCCGCGCTGGCGAGGGCCGGGTCGCCGTGGCTTAAGGTGACATCGAGCGCGGCGAGCGTGAGCAGGCGGCTCCGTTGAGGAAATTGATCGGACTCGGGGCCACGGGCTTGGGCGGCCAGTTTTTCGGCCAGGGCTTCGCGGGCCGAGCGCTCGGCGGCCAGGTAGGCGGCCTCGGCCAGTTTGGTTTGGGCTTGCGCTTCGGCGCTGGCGGCTTCGGCGGTGGCCTGTTGTTCCATAGCCTTCGCCAGGTTGACCGCCGATTGGGTGTTGGCGGCCTGCGCGACATCACGGCTTTGATAGGCTTGCACGCCCATCACAATGGCGGCGATGGCGGCGAAGAGGGCCAGTACGCTGAGCGCGGTGATAAACCGGTTGCGGGCGCGTAGGCGTTGCGCGTTCTTAGTCTGATCTTCGGCGCGTTTGCGCTCGACCTCGGCGATTTGGCGGGCGGTCTCGGCCTCGCGGGCTTGCGCTTCGGCCTGGCGTTTGGCCTCGGCCTCGGCTTCTTCGGCGGAATAACCGGCGCGGATAAATTCGTTTTCCAGTTCGCTCAAGTCGTCGTAGCGGCGGACTTCTTCGAGTAGCAGACCGCGCCAGACCGCCGACGAGTCGCGCCCGAGGCGTTGCCATTGTTCGGCGGCGGCGGTGAGGCGCACCCGCTGGCGCAGGCGGACGCGTTCTTCGTCCAGCCAATCCACCAGCCGCGGCCAGTTGCGGATGAGCGCTTCGTGGGCAATTTCGATCTGGGTGTCTTCATCCTCAAAGCCTTCGGTGAGGCGGAGCAGACGCGCTTTGAGGAGTTTATCGAGCACCCGGTCAATGCGGTCGCTGGCCTCGGCCTTGATGTAGAGCGACGATTTGAGAATGCGGGAGGACGTGACCTCGCGGCCCTCGCCGGGCTTGACGAGGCGCAATAAGATTCTTTTCGCAGTTTGCTGTTCCTCGGGGATGAGGCGGTTGTAGAGTTCGTCGGCGGCGGTGGCGAGCGCCTGCCGCCCTCCGCCCAGTTTACGGTAAGCCTCCCAGGTCACGCGGTTGCGTTCACGGCGTTCCCACAGTTGCAACAAAGTAAATTGCAGGAGGGGCAGGGCGGCCTCTTCGCCCAGAATATCTTGCAGGAGCGCGTCCACCACGCCCGCTTCAAATTTCAGGCCGATCAAATTGGCGGGCGCTTCAATGGCATCGCGCAATTCTTTGACGCCCATGGGCGCCAGGCGCGTGACCGCCGATTCAAAAATGGGCTGGAAGTCGGGCAGGAGCGTGATTTGCGCCTCGAAGTCGGTGCGCATGGTGATGACCACGCGATGCTCGGCGCCCGGCGCGTTGACCAGCGCGATGAGGTTTTCGACAAAGGCGCGGCGCACGGCGGGGTCAGTGCAGAGGGTGAAGATTTCCTCGAACTGGTCAATGGTGATGACGACCGTGCCACTAAACCGCTCACGCACCAGGTCGGCCAGATAGCGCGGGTTGGTGAGATAAGCAGCGGCGCTTTCTTCAACCTGCGTGGCTTGCGTGAGTTTGGCGAGATTGACTAACGGATTGGACCCGGGCACCATCGGTGGAAAGTAGAACCAATCCTGACTGCCCGGGAGGCCACCGCTCTCCAACGCGGGGAGCACGCCCGCGCGCACCACCGACGATTTGCCGCTCCCCGATGCGCCCAAGACCACGAGCCAGCGGTTGGTGCGGAGTTGCCGCACCAGGTCGTTGATTAATTTGGTCCGGCCAAAGAAGACGCCCTGCTTGTTTTCGCGGAAGGCATCCAACCCCACATACGGGCACAGGTCGTCGGGGAGTTCGGGGGCGAGGTCTGGATCGAAGTCGTGCAGGGTGGCGTCGGGCGGCTCGTAACCGGGGCGGTAGAGGCGCGTGCCCCAATAGTCGAGCGCGCTTTGCGCGGTTTGGCGGTCATCTTCGTTATCCAGTAACGCGCCCGTGGCGCACCCGCGCCGGATGAAGTCTTCGAGCGCGGCGGTGCGTTCCGGCGAATCGCCCTCGCGGTATTTTTTCATCAGGGCGGAATGCGCGGCGCGGAGCGAGGCGAGGGAAGGAAAGCGAACTGATTCGTCAGAGGCCATGGTTTTTTATCAACGGATGGAACTGATTTTTTATCGAGAAGGGCATGGCGTCGGGGCGACGCATGCGTCGCCCCGACGCCATTATTCAATCACTTTCAACACACTTGCCAGCGGGCCGCCCACTGTGCGTAGAGTCTCGCACAATAATTTTAAATTCACGTCCACGCGGTAGAAGCGTTCGCTGACGCGGCGGCGGAAGCTATTGAAACTGCGTTTGATTTTGGGCGGGCTATTGGCGGCCAGGGCTTCATCCAGCCCGGCGCTGTCTTTGCGAAGCGCGGCGGCCCAGTCGTCGGCCAGCGCGGCGTAGAGCGGCTCGGCTTTGGGCTTCAGGTCGGGCCACAACCACTCGAGTTCGCTCATATCTTTTTCAATGGAGCTTTCCAGTTGGCGCAATTCCACATCCAGCCCCTGCCAATGATCATGGTCATTGACCAACCCTTCGAGTTGCGTGTTGAGTTGGTCGAGGGTTTGCACTCCGGTTTGGAGCGCGCCGATTTTCTCGGCATCGAGGTCGGCGGCGTTGAGGGAGGCGGCTACCTGCGTGAGGGCCGCCACCAGCGTGGGGAGCCGCAGAGTCCGCGCGGCCTGGATGAGGGAGGCGTTCACCCGCGCGGGCCGGGTGGAGAGAATCCGGTTGAGGCGCCCGGTCACCTTTTTGAGCGGGGCGGCGTCGAGGGCATCGAGCGCGGCGGTGAGGTCGGCGCGAATGGCGGCGAGGTCGGTGCCCCAGGCGGTTTCCTGCTCGGGCAGGGTGGGGCGGCTGGCAATGGTTTTGAGTTCCTCGGCAAACCCCTCGAGGGTGACAATTTGGAGGTTAAGATTTTCAACCGCCTGCTCGTCATCGGGGAACCGGCGCGCCTCCTGCGTGATGGGGCTGAAGCAGTTGAATTGGAGCCGGTGGAGGAGGTCGTGCAGGAGTTTGTAATCGCCGAGGATATTGAGTTGTTCGCTGGAGGCGGTGAAATCGGTCTGAAAAGCCGTCACGGCCTGACGGGCATCGGCGGAGTGGCCCAATAAATCTTTGAGCGCGGCCAAACCCTGCCCCACCATCGCCCCATCGGCCAGGGAGACGTTGTAAACATTCTGGACATTGGTGATTTTGTCGCGCCCGATGACGTCCCCGCTGATATTGAGAGTGCTATCAGAAGCGGTGACGTTGATGCCCCCTTCAGTGGAGGCCGGGGGTTGCGCGGGCGCGTCAGACATAACGCAAAGATTGTAGCATGGTTAAGGAAAACGGGCTTTATACAGCAATTCCAAATTTGAATGACTTGTAGGGGATGGCAGGCATTTGGAGGCTCATTTACAAGGTCGCTACCCAATTTTGTGGGTTTTCTATGGCGCAAGTGGGGGAAGCTAATCGCCGATTGGGCCAAATTTGGAATTGCTGGGCTTTATATGCGCTTTTATAGTAAAATACACCTATACCTTATTTTCCCGCCCAAAGTTTGAGGCGGGCGCTTTTTTACAGACTGGTGGCTAGCTTGGAAAGGAGCATCCTCCATGGCTTTTAAGGTCGGTGAATATGTGGTGCATGCGGCGCATGGGGTTGGCCAAATTAAGGGGTTGGAGGAAAAACAATTTCCGGGTTCGGATTTGCAATGGTATTACGTGGTAACCACGCCCAAGAGCACGGTCTGGGCCCCGGTGTTGTTGCCCAGCGCGGCGGGTTTGCGCCCACTCACCTCCAAAAGCGAGCTTAAGCGTTACCGGACTATTTTGAAAAGCGCGCCCAACACACTGAAAACCGAACGCCATCAACGGCAAATGGAGTTGAACGAGCGGCTCAAAGGCGGTTCGTTCACGTCGTTGTGTGAGGTGGTGCGTGATTTAACCGCCCTCGGTTGGCGCAAACCGCTGGGCGAATCGGATAACTTGATTTTGCGCCGCGCGCGGGAAAGTTTGAGCCACGAGTGGTCGGTGGCGTGCGGCATCTCCATCGCCGAGGCTAACAAGGAAGTGGAAACCTTGTTGCTCGATGGCCGGAAAGCGGCGGGCAACTAACCCGCCGGACGAATGATAAATGGGCGCGCTGGTCGGCTGAGATTGAACAGCCGGTCAGCGCGTTTTAGTTTAAGCGGCTTCCGCCTACTTTTCCGCCATGATAAACCGCACGGTGTCTTCGCCGTAGTTGGCCACCCAAATGCGGGCGCCGTCGAAAATCATCGCCGCCGGGCTGAGCCCAATGCGGACTTGCGCCTCGGCTTGCTGGGTCTTCACGTTGAAGGCCTGCACCGTGTTGTTGGTGTAGTTGGGGGACCACAACCGGGTGCCATCGAAGGCAAAAACCAGCGGGTGACTGCCAAAGGCCACGGGGGCACCGAGCGCATAGGTGCGCGGGTCAATGGGTTGAATGGTGTTATCGTTGATATTGGTAATCCACATTGCTTGCCCGTCGAAGCCGAGTCCGCGCGGGCGCTGACCCACGGTCAGAGTCTGCTCCACCTGGCCGGTGGCGGGGTTCACCACTACCACGGTGTTGTCCATATAACACGTCACCCACAATTTGCGCCCATCAAAGTAAAGACCGTTCGGGCCGGCGCTGACTTCGACGGTTTGCACGATCCCCCCTGAAGCCGGGTCAATGGCCATCACGCTCTGGCTTTCAAAGTTGGCTACCCACACGCGCTGGCCATCAAAGGCCAGCGCAATCGGCCGGACGCCCACTGCGATGGGATCGCCCACCACCCCGCTGGCAGGATCCACCGCTTGCAGGGTGTTGTCGTCGTAGTTGGCCACCCACACGCGCGCGCCGTCATAGATCAGGGCGGTGGGGCGATGCCCCACCGCCAGCGGTGGGCCAGCCACCAGGGTGTCGAGATGGATGGCTTGCAAAGTGTCGTTGAGATAATTGGCCACCCACACTTGCGCCCCATCATAGGCCAGGGCCACCGGGCCACTGCCCACCTGAATGGGCGCGCTGACCTTGCTTGCCCCCGGGCTGATGGGTTGCACGGTGTGATCGCTTTGGTTCACAATCCATAAACGCGCGCCATCAAACGTCAGGCTGATGGGCATCACCCCGGTGCGCACTAACGCACCTAGGTGGTCTTCAGTCGGGTCCACCGCCAGCACGATATCCTCGCCCGAGGCCGTCACCCACAACAAATGCCCGTCATACACAATATCGCGCGGGTCAATCCCCACCGCAATCGCTTCGCCGGGCGTGCCAGTGTTCGGGTCAATAGGCTGAATGCTGTTCGACAAGTAATTAATCACCCATATCCGCGCGCCATCAAAAGCCAACGCCACCGGGCCAGACCCGGTGGGCGTGGTCAACAAAATCTCGCCGGTTTGCGGGTCAAGCGCCTGCACCGTATTGGCGAGATAGTTTGTCACCCACACCCGCCCCCACGCAAATAAAATATCTTCGGGGGCCTCCCCCACTGGCACGACGAAAACCGATTGCCCGGTTTCAACATCCACCACCTGCACGGTGTTATCGGCATTGTTGGTGACCCATAACCGTTGCCCATCAAAGGCCAACCCGTGCGGTTGCTCCCCAACCGGAATGGGCGCATTGACCTCACCGGTTTGGGGATTGAAGGATTGGACCGTGCCCTCGGCGGCGTTGGCGACCCAGACGTTTTCGCCGTCGAACAGCAAGACCAACGGCTCCTGGCCCACCGGGATAGCGGTGCCCGTGCGCCCGGTGCCCGGCTCGATGGATTGCACGGTGTCATCGGCGGAGTTGGCGACCCATAGGCGTTGACCATCGAAGATAATATCGGTCGGGGTTTGGCCCACCGGGATGATCCCCGTGCGCTCGAACTGGGTTTGGGCCACGGCGTTGGCGGCGGCCTCGCGCGCGGCGGCGCGCGCGGCCCCGGCTTGCGCGGTCGCTTGCAAGTGTCCGGCTTGGGTCGCCGCGTTGCTCGCCCCAATGGCGCTGACCACCGAGGCGATACCTAGAATGACCAGCACAATCACCAACCCAATGCCGCCCAACACAAAGCCGCGTTGTCGCCGGAGTTGGGCCTCGCTTTTTTGGAGCAGTTCTTTGGCTTTGGCATTCATCGCCAGTTCGCCCTGGCGGGGCGCAAGGATGGCGAGTTCATCTGCGCCGAGGAGCGTGCCGTGCCGTTCGTAGGCGCGCGTCTCGTGGTCGAGCAGTTCTTGCGCGGCCTTGCGCGCCTGCACCGTGGGGTCAAGTTTAATTTCGTTGAGCAGGTAATCGTGCGCGAGTTCGTACGAGAGACCGGGGGGTACTTCAAAGGTCTCGCCCGCTTTGGCGATAGTCTCTTGCGCGCGGAGCAGGCGGCTATCCACCAATTGTTCGAGGATGGCATCGAAGGCCTCGGGGGTGAGCGGGAACGCGCGCCCCAGCTCGATCAGCAAATCCGCGCGGGTGCGGATGACCCGCTGGCCGTCGGCGGTGATGAGGGCCTCCAGTAAACGCCGGGCCGCCAATCGCTGGTCGGGGGGCACATCCCGATCCAACACTTTGCCCAAGTGTCCACGCAAAATACCCAGCGCGCCGCCACTGGCTTCGTACAGCGCGCGGGTAATCGTCCGCCGGTCCCCGAGTTCTTCATAGAGCACCGAGCAGACCAACTGGAGTTGCGCGGGTTCGATGTCGTTCTGGCCCAGGTCGGTGAGGAGCGTTTCGACCAGGCCGCTTTCGTAACTGACGCCGCGCATGGCCGCGGGTTGGGTGGCGACTTCCTGCGCCTCGTCGCGCGTGAGACGGTTGAGGCGGTATTCGTTTTCGAAGGGATTGCGGAGGCGCGGGCGGAAGGTGGCGAGATTGCCGAAGAACTCGCTCCGCATACCCAGCACCCAGCGTACGCGCAGGGCGTTATCGGTCAGGCATTCGGCGAGTTCGCCCACGAAGTCGGCGCGGTCTGCGGGGTCACGGTGGCGGAAGAATTCTTCGAACTGGTCGAGGCAGATGATGAGTTGCGCGGTCTCGCCGAGCATTTGGCCAACGCGCGTCAGAAAATCGCGCAGGGGCGCGGTGGTGAGCAGGGGGGTCTGACTGGGGTCGGGCAGGAAGGCGCGTTTGATGACGAGCACCGGGTCTTGATTGTAGGGTCGCAAATACACCGGGATGTGCCCGGCCCCGATGAGGCGGGCGGCCAGCCCGGCCTGTAGGAGGGAGGTCTTGCCCGCGCCGGACTCGGCGTGTAAGACGGTGAGCGGGCCGTTCTGCAACCGGTTGAGGATTTCGCGGATGGCGGTGGATCGGCCAAAAAAATATTCATCATCCCCGAGACGATATTCGAGCAAGCCTTTGTAGGGGGTGCCGCCCGCGTCGGGCAGGCTTAGGGTGCGTTGCAGGTCTTTGATGAAGGCCGTGACGCCCGCCGCCAGATATTGGGCTTCAAGGGCGCGGTCTTTTTCGGTTTCTTCGCTGGCGGTGAGCGCGCGCTCCACCACATTCTGAATGGTCTGAATGTTGTTGATGATCTTGTCGCGCCCGACCAGATCGCCGTCGATTTGGAACGAGGAGTTTTCGGCGGTGATGTTGATGCCGCCTTGAGGGGAGTCGGTCATGGGAGTTAGATGTGGGGAGTTAGAGTGAAGAGTAAAGAGTGAAGAGTGAACAGGTTAAAGGTGGGTTGGAGAGACTATACAACGGGAGGGAGGGCGAGGCAAACGCCGAGGCTTTGGTATAATTTTCTTTCAATCAGAACATTAGTTCAGTTGTTCGAGAGGCCCTTATGCGAAATTCCATCCTCGTCGTCGGCGCGCGCGAGCATAATCTTAAAAATATCACGGTTGAAATCCCGCGGGACAAGCTGGTGGTGTTTACCGGCGTGTCGGGTTCGGGCAAGTCGTCACTGGCGTTTGACACGATTTTTGCCGAGGGCCAGCGGCGCTATGTGGAGTCGCTCTCGGCATATGCGCGGCAGTTCTTGGGGCAGTTGGAAAAGCCGGATGTAGACCACATTGACGGCCTCAGCCCAGCGGTGAGCATTGACCAAAAGGGCGTGAGCCGCAACCCGCGCTCGACCGTGGGAACCGTGACCGAGATTTACGACTATCTGCGTTTGCTGTACGCGCGGGTGGGCATCCCCCACTGCCCCATCTGCGGGCGCGAGGTCAAAAGTCAGTCCGCCGAGGAGATTGTGGATTTGGTGCTGGCTTACCCCGAAGGCACAAAAATCATGGTGCTGGCCCCGGTCATCAAAGAGCGCAAAGGGCATCATCAACCCGCGTTTGAAGATTTACGCAAGAGCGGTTTTACCCGCGCGCGGGTGGATGGACGCGTGTTGGACCTTTCGGAAGAGATTGAACTGGATCGCTACAAGCAACACTCAATCGAGGCGGTGGTGGATCGGTTGGTCATTAGAAGCCAGAAATCAGTCGCCAGTAGCCAGATAGATGAAGAGACCACCGAATTTCGCTCGCGGCTGACCGATTCAATCGAAACTGCGTTGCGTCTGGGGACGGGCACGGTCATCATCACCGACGCGACCACGAACAAAGACCAGTTGTATTCCGAAAACTTCGCCTGCCCGGTGGATGGCATCAGCCTGCCGGAGATCGAGCCACGCACGTTTTCATTTAACACCCCGCACGGCGCGTGCCAGGGGTGTCAGGGCCTGGGCCTGAAGCTGGAGATTGACCCCGAGTTGGTGGTGCGTGATCAAAGCCTGAGCATCAACGATGGCGCGATTACGGCCATGGAGTGGCGCAACTCGATGGAGAACGGCGGCTACTACTGGCAAATGCTGGAGGCCGCCGCCGACCATTATGCGATTCCACTCGATGAGCCGTTCAACAAATTGACCGAGGCCCAACAGCAACTCGTCCTCTACGGCACACAGGGCGAGAAGATCAAAGTGAATTACGAAACGCGCGACGGGCGCAAGGCCGCGTGGGAGACCGCCTTCGAGGGCGTCATCCCCAACATGAAGCGGCGCTATGAAGAATCCACGTCCGATTACATCCGCGAGAAGATCAGCGACTATATGGCCGAGCGCCCGTGCGAGGTGTGTCACGGCCAGCGCCTGCGCCCCGAGGCGGTGGCCGTCACCGTAGCCGACCAAAACATCATCACCGTGACGCAGTGGCCGGTGTTGAAAACTTTGGAATGGGCCAAGAGCCTGAAGCCCCTGCTCACTCCACGCCAGCAAAAGATTGCGACTCAGATTTTGAAGGAGATTAACGCGCGCCTGCAATTTTTGGTGGACGTGGGTCTGGACTATCTCACGCTCAATCGGACGGCGGCGACCCTGAGCGGGGGCGAGGCCCAACGGATTCGGTTGGCGACGCAGATTGGCTCACAACTCATGGGCGTGTTGTATGTGCTCGATGAGCCGAGCATTGGCCTGCACCAACGCGATAACGCGCGGCTGATTAAGACTCTGCAAGGGATGCGCGATTTGGGCAACACGCTCCTCGTGGTGGAACACGACGATGAGACCATGCTGGCCGCCGATTGGATTGTGGACCTGGGCCCGGGCGCGGGGGAACACGGGGGCCGCCTGGTCGCGGAGGGCACGGTGGAGCAGATCCTGCGGGACAAGAAATCGGTGACGGGCGCGTATCTCTCGGGGCGCAAGCGAATCGAAGTCCCCACCTCCCGCCGCCCGGGCAACGGTCTCGCGCTCGTCATCAAGGGCGCGCGGGAGAACAATCTCAAGAATATTGATGTGCAAATCCCGCTGGGTAAGTTCGTGTGTCTCACGGGCGTGTCGGGGAGCGGCAAGTCGTCGTTGTTGGTGGAGGTGTTGTATAAGGCGCTGGCGCAAAAACTGCATGGGGCGCATGAACACGCTGGGGCGCATAAGAGTCTGGAAGGCATCCAGCACATTGATAAAATTATCAACATTGACCAAAGCCCCATCGGGCGCACGCCGCGCAGTAACCCCGGCACCTATGTGGGGATGTTTGATGAGATTCGCAATTTGTTCTCGGAACTGCCCGAGTCGAAGATACGCGGTTACAAGCCGGGGCGGTTTTCGTTCAATGTGAAGGGCGGGCGGTGCGAGGCGTGTCAGGGGCAGGGCGAGGTGCAGATTGAGATGCAGTTCCTGCCCGATATTTTTGTGCCGTGCGATGTGTGTCACGGGGCGCGCTTTAACCGCGAGACCTTGCAAGTGCGCTTCAAGAGCAAGAACATTGCCGAGTTGTTGGATACGACGGTGGATGAGGCGTTGAGTTTTTTTGACGCGCACCCGCCGATTAAACGCAAACTGCAGACCCTGAGCGAAGTGGGGCTGGGCTATGTGAAGATCGGGCAACCGGCCACCACGCTCTCGGGCGGCGAGGCCCAGCGCACCAAGCTGGCCAAGGAACTCTCCAAACGCTCGACCGGTAAGACGTTGTATGTGTTGGATGAGCCGTCGGTGGGCTTGCACGCCGCCGATGTGCACAAACTGGTGGAGGTGTTACAGCGCTTTGTGGACGAGGGCAACACCGTGCTCATCATCGAGCATCACCCCGACATCATCAAAGTGGCCGACTGGCTGATTGACCTTGGCCCCGAGGGCGGCGACCGGGGCGGTTACCTGGTGGCCGAGGGCACGCCCGAGCAAGTGACGAAGGTGAAGGAGAGTTATACCGGGCAGTTTTTGAAGAAGTATCTGACGAATGGCAAAAGCGGTGGGCGGAAGTAGGTGATTGGTGGCGCGTAAGCCGATGTGAAATTTGTGACTGGCGGGTGTTTGACGAGAGGGAGTGGAAGACCTATATTATGTGCATTGGTGTTCCGCAATTAACATTGCGCGCACGGGAGAAATTACGGAAAAGCCGGTCCGTAATTAACGCCCGTGCGGGATATTATGCGGAAAGTTTCCGCAATTAACCCCCGTGCCGGATATTTTAGTGTGGTTTCTTTCCGTAAGGGTAACACCCCACTTAAGCGTGGTTAGCCGCAAGATTGGCCTAATAGGTTCCTTTGGTAAGCGTAGTTTCGCCTG
This sequence comes from uncultured Anaerolineales bacterium, assembly GCA_964443795.1. Lineage (GTDB taxonomy): Bacteria > Chloroflexota > Anaerolineae > Anaerolineales > UBA6663 > DATDRS01. The sequence goes on from CAYUFY010000113.1 coordinate 12,064, forward strand.
TTTTCTTGATGCGCCAAATAACCCAAAAGGATTACTCCACAATTAGATGTGGTGCTACCTTCCGTAAGTTGTCCGGAGTTTTATACGGAATTTTTCCACCCATTTAATGTTGGGCGTTCTCTTGCAAAAGCTTGCAGTGATTATCGAAAACATAAAACAGAGCGGAGTAAGCCTTAAGCCTGTTCCGCTCTATTCAATTATTGAAAGCCAGTTTAGATTTTCTCTACATAGTCATACAGTTTTGGGAAATAATTTTGCCTCAACCGAAATTTTGTTCCGTGATTGTGTCCCGTCCTTGCATCAAAATCAACTAGTACATACCCTTCTTTTATTCCAGTCAAAAATTTGGTAGGGCTAAAATCCTTAAGCATCATTATCTCTTTATAGTGGTAAAAAATTTGCCCTTTTATTTTCTTGACTTCTGCTTGAACATAGAAACAATTTAAAAGTTTTGCACCTGCTTTATGAAATAGGTCGTTAAATCCCCAATATGGCTGGGGATTTAATTCCCCTAGCCCAATACGGGTTTTAACTGACTGTAGCCATTTACTATGTTTTTCGCTGACTGAATTAGAGTCAAATGAAACCATAATTTTTTGCTGTTTTTCATCTGCTATTACTTGAAACCCTCGGTCACTTCGCGCTAAACTGTTTATAGTTTGCCTGAAACTCATTTCATTTTCAGGGTACAAAACGCCTGCTTTTTTGTGTTTCCAGCCGTAAAGAGGTAATAATTGGGAAGGTACTAACCGCATTGCAGTTGGAGATGGTTCTACATGAAATAATGTAGTTAAAGAAGTTGTTCCTATTTTTTGGCATTTCAATTCCCATTCTGCCGCATTAGGAATGGGTAAATTATTTTCTTCAATCCCAAGTAAATCTTCTAAAGTATTTCCAATCCCGCCATGATTACCCCTTCGGTGATTAGGAATAAAACCTTGTTCTCGTATTTTTATAAGTTCAGATTTTACTTCGCCCTTAGAAAAAGATTTCATTGTGAGTCCAACGCTAATTGAAATTTATCGTTTTTTATACGTTCTTTCGCTTGCCCGCAATAATCAGGGGATAATTCAATCCCAATGTAATTTCGCCCTAATCTTTTTGCGGCTACTGCCGTTGTGCCCGACCCCATAAACGGGTCTAAAACAATTTGAGCATTAGTAGATTCAATGCATCTATTTGCAAGGGCTATAGGATAAGGCGCAGGATGAGAATTATTCATTTCTTGGACAAATTCCCAAACATCCCCAAAGGCGTTTGCTTTTGGAGAAAGAAAAAATTTCGGTTTTGCAATTAAATATATTACTTCATAGGTCGGCAGAAAGTATCCTGGATTAAAATTAATTCCGCCTTTCCTGCGCCATATAATTATTTGTCGAACAGGAAACCCGCTGACTATATCTTGCCTATCTTGTAATAACCCATCTTGAACGCGCCATTTGTGATTGTAAAAAATCGCCCCATCATTTTTAATTAAGCGCATCATTTCATTAAGGCAATTTCTTTGCCACTCAACATATTTATCATGCGGCATATTGTCATTGTAATGAGAATAGCCCTTTACGAGCGCAGCATTTTTCCATTTCCCGCCACGTCCATCTTTCATGCCGTTTCCGGTTGAGTTTTTTAGATTGTATGGGGGGGAAGTAACAATTAAGTCTATGCTTTCGCTTGGCATAGATTTCATAACCTCTATTGTATCGCCGCAAATAATTTCGTTTATGAATTTATCTATGCCGCTGTTTTCAGTTTTATATTCTGCCGTAGCACCCTTAACCATCCTGATACTTTTTTGACGGCTTGATTTTGTTACGACCTTAGTTTTTTTTGTTGGCACTGTGCTTTTTTCTTTAAACATTTTTGTATTATAGCCTCGATAGTTGTATTTTGGCGTTTTCAGTCAAAACCGGATACCCTTGCAT
>CAYUFY010000114.1:0-13949 GCA_964443795.1 uncultured Anaerolineales bacterium
CCTTTGCCGGACTTGTGTTCGGTGATTTGGGGCCGGGTTTCCTGAAGTCCTGTGTATGTACCAAAGCCGCTCACCACTATTGAGTTGTGGTCGCCGCACCCTCATGGTCTCCCCACCAATTCCGCCCGACCTCACACACACTCGCGCGCGCAGCGCACCAGCGACAATGTTCTCCGGGTATTGCCAGAGCATTCGATCCATCCAAGCCAAGAAATTGCGCTAGAGCTAAGAGCTTGGCGCTCAGGCGCTCATCGTCTGCCAAGTCAAATGGAACATCGACCATAACGCCCGTCGGGGCGTGGTATAGGGCAAGCTGACTAGCCAAAGCCAATAGACCCGCTTGCCGCGCAGCAAGCGCATAGAGTCGAAGCTGGTCGCCATACCTTTCCACCAGATGACTGGCGTCGGCATCCGTCTTGTAGTCAATCAGTTGCTGTGGCTCGAGTCGGTCAGCTACACCCGACATGTTCAGTCGGACATTTCCAAATTCAAATGTCAGTGACAATCGGCGCTCGACCGCCTCTAGCCGGGGAGGTGCTTTGCCAATCTGACTAACTAAATACCGCTCGAGCCAGCCATGGATCCTGTCCAATTGCTCGGACGCAAGGGTGCTGAGCAGGTCAGGCAGGACAGCGGCCAGGAGGTCTGAGGCGGTGGCGCCGGGCAGGCGCGCGTGGGATGCGACGGCGCTATGAAACACCGACCCCATAGCCGCGCCCTGGCTGCGCATCTCTTCATCGCCATCTACAGTCTCTTCAGACGCCAGCCACCCGAGAGATGTCAGACTGTAATACCGATACGATGCCGGGCAATCCTCGAAGCGCCGGAAGGCACTGGGCGAAAACGAAAACTCGCGCCTCGGTTCCGCGAGTCGATGTCGGAGCTGATCCACTGAAACGCGAGTCGGAGCGGAACTCGCTGGCGCAATGGAGGTTGCCGCCCCCTGCCCTATGGCCGGCGGCGCTTGCCCCAGCACGACTCCCCTGATCGGATCAGTGACCTGTTTATTCCACAGGTCTTCAAAGAACGTCTCCGCGCGCGCATACTGCCCGTTCACCAACTCTTTGTCATTCGTCGCGGTGAGAATCAGCCGCCTTTTGGCCCGGGTCAGAGTGACATACCATAGACAACGGGCCTCATTGCGGGCGCGCCGCATCCGCTCGACGAACTCAGGCGGCTCATGCGTGCCCTCTTCCGGGAACACCAAGCCGACGCCCGACTCGTGGAAGGGCGACCAATCACGATGGGGCCGAACTTTTTGTCGGCAGTCTGCCGAGATCACGACTGGAAACTCCAGCCCTTTACTGGCATGCGCGGTTAGAACCCACACCGCGTCAGAATCGACATTAAGTTCGGGCGCTTTCTCGCGCGACAGGTTCTCAACGAGTTGAAGCAAATACCCCGCCAGCTCTGGCAATAACGCCGCCGGATGGTCAGTGGCATAGGTCTGCGCAACGGCCATCAGTTTGGACAGCGCGCGCTCCCCAACCGGATCGGCGACGGCGTCCAGACCACAGCGGTGAATGATCCAAGCGACAAAGGCCGCTGGCGTGAGTAGCGACCGTTGCCGCCCGGCCTCCGCTTGCCAACTCTGGAATCGGGAAAGACAACTAGAGATCTCGGCTCCCACCTCGACAACTTCCTCGCCAGTCACCACCGGCCAGAGTCGGCCACGGGCCAAACGTTTTAGTTCTGCCAGCTGCGCCTGCGTCAGACCCACGGCCGGACCCAACAGGACGCGAGCCAGCGACAACTCTGCCGCTGGGTTGCAACAAACGTTGACCAAATGCACGGCGTCGAGAATCTCCGGCCGCAGGTAGAACGCTTCCCCGGCCGATAGCTCAAAGGGGATTCCGGCAGCCATCAAAGCATCAGTGTATGTCGTCAAATAGGTGCGGGCACGCAACAGGAGGGCGATGTCGCGGTTAGCATAGCCGGCCGCCCGGGCCTGCCTGATCCAGCCCACAATGGCGGTGGCCTCGGCTTCGCGCGTGGGGGCGGCCTGCAGATTCACCACCGTCCCTTCAAAGTGCTCATGGTCGCTATGCGGGTAAAGGAGGTCGGCCGGATCAAACTCAGGTGGCGTACCTGCCTCATAACCAGCAATGGCGCGGTTAGCGACATCGAGGATGGGGCGGAGCGAGCGGCGGTTTTCGGTAAGGGGGGCCTCGCACCGGTCGGCGGCACTCCCCGCGAACCCAGCGATGTTTTCCACGCGCGCCTCCCGCCAGACATAGATCGCCTGACGCGGGTCACCGACGACCGTAACGCCATTCAGCCCGACCGGGGCCAGAGCCGCCAAGAGGCGTTCCTGAGCATGGTTGGTGTCTTGATATTCGTCCACTAACAGCGCGTGGTAACGCTTACGGACGTCGGCTTGTAGCGCCGGGTCTGACTCCAGCAAAGTGATGACACCATTGATTTGACGATCGAAGTCTAATTGGCCTTGCTCTTCGAGGGCGCGCGCATAAGTTCGATACACCCAGCCAGTCAGCGGAGCCAACACTCGATGCTGATCCGACGGTGGATTAATATCCACGACCTGGCGCTGGAATTCATCCGCACTGATCGCTTGATTACGCACTTGGCCCAGGAGTTTGACGGCGACCTCCATTGGCCCACCATCCTCCCAGTCGTAGCCATCAACCGCCAGCGGGTCGAAGTTACCGTAGACCATCTGATAACCGGTCTCAAGGAATTCTTCCTGGGCCTGCTCCAACTGGGCCTGAGTATCGAGCTCAGATAAGAGCGGCAGTTCCGGGTCAATACCAGCTCGCAGGCTATAGTCATTTAACAGCCGGGCGCCAAAGGAGTGGAAGGTGCCGATGAAGGCCGCCGCCATGTCCAGCCGCTCGAAGCCCAGTTGTGCCTGAGTAACCGCTTGGAAGATCCGCGCCCGCATCTCAGCGGCGGCCTTCTCACTGAAGGTCAGCACTAGGATGTTTTCCGGCCGCCAGTCGCGATGTTGCGCTAGAAGATGGACGAAACGGCGCGCGATGACTTCGGTCTTACCGGTTCCAGCGCCAGCCACCACCCGCACGGGCTTGGCGGCGGGAGCGGCGATGGCTTGCGCCTGACCCGGGTTAGGTGTAAACGTGGTCATTGGGCCTCACCTCCTTGAGTTCGGCCACGATCACAGGCCGCGCGGAATCCGCAGTACTGGCAACTCTGGTAATCTGGGCGCGGCGGATATGGGCTACGGGACATGGCCGCCAGCGTCACGCCCAAGCCGTGCGTGATCTCACCCGTCAGGGCACTGACGGGAACTTGGCCCGTCTTACTATTCAGAACGCCGTTACTCATGAATTGAATTGACCGAGCGGCCCCGGCTTTATAAGTACCATTCTTGTTTGTTTCTAAAGCCTCAAGGTTGATCAGGGTGACGGCGCGGGGCGTCGCCACCAGACCTTGGATGCCCGCTGATAGCGCCAAAGCATACAACGGCAATTGGTAATCCTTAGGCTCAGCGCCTTCCGGCGGCAAGAACTTCTGCACGTGAACATTGAGCGACGCGGCGGAGGTCGAACCAGTCTTATAGTCGATAATTTCGTAGACAACCCCACGCTGGGTCGTGATCTCATCAATCCGATCAATCCTGCCCACAATATGGTAACCGTTCAGTTCAAACGTGAAGGGAACCTCGAGCAATATCGGCCGCCGGTCGGCTGCGGCGGGCAGACCATTCACCTCGAACTCAGCCCAGTCTGCCAGAAGGTCAACCGCCCAGCGGCGGACGGCTTCGCGCTGAAGCGCCGGACCAAAGCGCTCGCTCCAAACCATCGTCGACTGATACCGCCCGCCACCGGGTAGATTAACCGCTTCCCCAGTCCAGGCCTTAGCCAACGCCGTCTGTGCCCGCGTGTTGAGCGCCTTCGTGCTCCCCATCCAAGATGGTCTCGGGCGCGCTTGCAGGTCGACCGCGCGCAAAGTCCCATCGCCCACGCTGGCGCATAACACTTCATGCAGGAGGGAGCCGCGCTCAAACTTGGCCACAGGTTCCGAGTCAATACCCAGCACCCGCCCATAAAAGAATTGCAGAGGACAGGTTAGGTACATCCGAATTTGCGAGGCCGAGAAGGTGTGATCCGCTAAAACCTGCGACGCTGTTTCGGCCACCGGGCGCCCCGGTTGGCTGGGAGCGTGCATGGGTGGGCTAACTTGCGCCCAAACGCCTGGGTGCGTGATGCTGAGGTTGCCATCCCGGTCAATCTCGCCATCCGTGCCCAGCAATCGTTCAAAGAAGGGTGAGGGAAGCTGAGAATTCCCACCCGCGTTGTACCGGCTATAGGACACCTGTAGCCGCTCGGTGCCCCGGCTGAGGAGCGTAACCAGTTGCCGCGCCTCGCGTGCGATCCACGGCGCATGCTCGCCGACCATTGGTAGAACTACTTGGCGGCTGTCTGCGAAGAGGGCGGGCAACTGCTCTTCCGCGATGAGTTGCAACTTGGAACGCAACGCCGGCGTAGCGTTCTCCGACAAGCCGACCACGAATGCCAAGCGGGCTCGCGCTCCCGAGGCAGAACCGGCGTCTATGAGCTTCACCCAGTGGGAGGCCACTGGCCCGATTGAAATTTCATCTGCCAGGCCGGCGACCAAGTCAACGAACTTGACTGGGGTTGCGGTCAGTTGACTGACAGTCTGTTCCAACTCAATGACCGCCGTTACCCAGTCGCTATAGGCGCGCAACCACTGGTCGCGCTGGCCGCGTGTAAATTCCGCACTCTCCCAAGCCCACGTCAGGCCACCCAAATTCTGCACCGCCTGCTGGATAAGTATTGAAGCCGGGCGCGCAACATCCAATCCACGCAGGCCAGTGCGGACACGCTCCAGGACAGCCCTGGTCTCCGCTAGGTGCAGGAGTCCCTTCATCTCCGCCAATTCTAGATCGAGAATAGATTTGTCGAGCGCCTGTGCCTTATCAAACAACAATCCCAAGTCAACTGGGTCGAGGCCGATGAAGGGCAGATCCAGCAAGTCGCGCTCGAGTTCGGCGCTACCTCCCTCAGTAACCCAGCGTAAAGCGTGTAGGCCGCCACCGATGAGCGGCGTCTGGCGGGCGGACAACAAAAGCGGCGCGACCGGCAAGCCGTAGGCCGCCAGCACTCGCTGGGCGAATGGAATGAGACTGGGATCGGCCGCGACTAAGGCGATGTCCGGCGGTTGCAGGGACTCGTCAGCGAGTAGCGCTTCCACCATCGCATGCGCTACGGCCCGTAGCTCGTCTTCAACCGTGAAGGCTGGGGCGAGCCCAACGGGAATGCCAGCTACCAGATCAATTGAAGGAGCACCGGCCAACCGGCTGATCAACTCAGTTATGGCTGGGTTAACAGTCGGCACCGGCGCGAGTCGTACTTCGGCTAAATTCCAATGCTGGATCGTTTCCCAGCTATGGGCTAGCTCAGGTGCCACTTCATTGGGCCCCAGCCAAGCTGTAACCTGGAAACGTGTCTCTGGGCCACGTAGGGCGGAAACAAGCGCCAATTGGTCTGGGCGGGCCAGGTGAAGGTCATCAACCAGGATTATCTGGAAACGCTGATGAGTTGCGCGGCCGATGGCTGCATCAGCCAGAAGGTCAAGACAGCGAAGCGAAGCTTCTTGAAAAGTAAGTAACTGATGCTGCCCGCAAAGTTCGATGTAATGGCCGTAGACTTGCGCGAGTTCGTGCGGGCCAAGTTCATTCTCACCGACCCGGAAGCGCGTCCGATTTTGAGAAATCCAGTCGATGACGCGGGTCAACTCCTTGACCGCGCCTGGCTGCCCGCCAAAGGCTTGCCACAATGGGCCACCCACTTCTGCCCAAGCCTGCTGTAGCACTAGCGCGCGGGCCGCCGCGTTGATCTCGCGTGCTCGGGCCGGTAACTCGGCCGCTTCGGCATGGTCACGCAAGAAACGAATTTGAAAATGTTGGAGGGTCGTGACCCAGGGCAAGAACTCGCCGACCTGCGGGCGGAGCGTGCGGTGGATACTCTCGGCATTCGAGGAGAAGAAGGAGAGAAAGAGAATATTTTCAGGGGAGAGGCCGACCAAGCGGACGGAGTCCGCAAAAGCACTGACCAGCCTGGTGGTTTTGCCACTCAGCGGCGGGCCAATCACAACGGCCGAGTTAGACTCACTGTGTGTCATCGCTAGTACTCCAATTTTCTATCCCACTGCTGGGCTTCACTCACTTTTCGCCAGTTGCTCCAGCTTATTTAACATCGCCCGCCAAGCGACTTGAAACTTCTCGGAGGCGGCCTCCGCCACTTTAGCCCGGAGGGGCTTTTGCCCCATCTTTCGGAATACTCCATGGCGAGCAATTTCTTGACGCAACTTCCGGTTCGGTGCCCATTTTGCCAATGCAAATACACATAACTGGTGGAGACAATCGTTGGTGGCCTAGCCTCCTCAGGATAGCGATGAATAAGCTGTGGTTGTCCCTATGCTCATGTTAACACCAACTTAGGGCTTATTGTCCTCCGTGAGAATTTCAGCAACGAAATCCTCCAGCGCATAATTATCCTGCTTCGACTTGAGGTACATGGAACATACTTTGTGAATATGCTCCGACGCCTCGCCCTGCGCCTTGCACCAAGCGCGGACAGTTTGGTTGGCGCACCTTTCAATCCGGTCAAAAGGCACGAAGTTCGCGATTGGCTCGCTTTCTTCGCAGGCAATCATCTCCAATAAGTCGGTGTCCGAAGGTGACGGCTCCAGGCGTTGGCGAGAGAGGTTGTAGAGAATAGGAATATAGTCTTTGCCTTTTTGCACCAGGACATACATCCGGTTGTCAGCCTCCGCATATTCTCTGGCGCTCGTCAGAATGTCGGGCAACGCCTCTGCGCGCTTCCGGTATTGTTCGAGAACGTCATTGTGCAGATTGGTCGTCGCAATGGCGCTGACAGCTTTGGCAAAGTCCGTGTCCTGCATCAATTCGTCCACGTCCACCTCGGTTTCGGTCGAGACGGCACTATAGTCTTCATCGGCCAGCACGGAAGTCCCAATAATGCTCGACATCCGCTGGTGACGGCGGCGAATACGGTCATAAACAGCCTGGACACTCGCCACCGTTTCTGAAGTTGAACTGGCCTCAGTCTCCAAGGAGGCTTCCAGCGTATAAAAGAAAATCGTGCGCTCCGGCTCGGTGGTGGGCCGTAAAACTCGCCCGACACGCTGAAACAACTCGACCGCACTCTGCGGTGGGTCATAGTTAATCACCGTATCAGCGTCTTGCAGATTGACGCCCACTCCATCCGCGTCAGAGCAAATCAAAACGTCAAGTTCCTTTTCCCCCTTGCGGAATAGATAACGATTAGCACGGGGAGCGAAGCGATTAATCAAGAAAGCACGCTCACGCAATTCCAGCAGGTGGGTCGCTTCATCCTCGCTACTCCCGGCAATCGTGCATCCCACGTTCAATTGCGAGTGAGAGTGTTTCAAAGTTTCCTGCAAATAAACGGCCGTTTGATAGCGCCGCACGAAGACAATCGCCTTCGCCCGGTTCTGGCAACGCGCGGTAATGATGCCGAGAAATTTTTGGAGTTTGTCATCCGCCTCCGGGGCAATTTTGGCGAAGGCCTCCTTGATTGGCACCAGCAAACGCTCCCGTTCCGCATGGGACACGGCGAGGGGGGTGCCATAGGGCACTGTCCCATTCTTCTTTTTGTCTTTTTTGCGTTTAGACGATCGGGAAGGTTTCTTCTTGCGCGCGGGTTTGTCCCAATCTTCGGGATTGAACAGGCCGATGCGCTCGTCCACATCCTCCGTAATCAGGTTGCGTTCGAGGCTGGCCCGGAACGCCTGCGGTGAACTTAACCAGTTAATGAGCGCGGAGTGGTGGTACACCGCGTCGACTGGCGCCTGTTCGTGTTGACGCTTATCATCGTTATAGTAAGTCTGCCTGATCCGCTTTTTCTGGTCGAAGCATCCAGCATCTAATACCGCTAGCACCTCGGCTAGCAGAGGCAAGGTGTAGCGAACTCTTGCTCGCGCAATAGTCTTCGGCAAATAAACTCGTTCCTCGCCCCTCAGGATAAAAACACGCCCGGCGTCGTCTACGTCGTTGCGCTTGCGAGCCATGTTGAGGACGTGCGGCAGACCAAGCACCGTCACCGGTGGTAGACGCGTAAAAGCATCCGAGTCAGCCGCTTTCCAAGGCTGGTCTTCCCATTGCTGAAACAAATCCGTCTGAGAGGCGCGATGCGGCAACAAATACAGCAAGCCATCGAGATTTTCATGGCTTGTCCCGTAGGCGGTCGCCGTGAGGAGAACCACTTTGGCCCCGCGCTGGGTGGCCGCGTGGATGCGCTCGTAGACCCGGCTGATTTCGCCGGGGATAGATTGCTTGGCGATTTCGTTTTTGTAGGTGTGCGCCTCGTCAATCAGAATCAGCGTTTGTGCGTCAGCCGTTTGCAGGGCTTCTTCGAGGCGGGCCGCTTTGTAGTGGCGCTCTTTCGCTTGGCGAAACAGGCTATCGAGACTGAATGGCTGTAGCGGAATGTCCCGCCCAAGTATTTCAACCTCCCAACTTTGCTGCACCTTGCCGGGTGGGGTAAGAAGTACGACACGCTTGATCGCGCCGCTTTGGTGCATTCGCCCCGCAATCTCCGCGCCGATAACCGTTTTGCCTAGTCCCGTGGCGACCACCAGGCAAGCGCCTCCCCAGTCACGCAGTTGCCGAAGCGCACGGGCTACGACGGCCTTCTGGTAGTAGGCCGGATGATGAACGCCCTCGCGCAAGGGTTGGTCGGGCAAATCGTTTAGCAGGATGAGCGTTTTGAGATAAACATCAAAAGGTGCGGCGAGTTCAAGAAACTTGAGCAATTCGCGGAGCAGGTCGGCTACTAGATCCTTAGCCCGAAGCGCTTGTTCCTCATACCAGCGGATAAAGCCGAGAATTTCGGCAGGTGAGCGAGATGCCTGGCATTGTTCGGAAGATTGCCGCAAGCCGCGATTGGAAAAATTAGAGGAACCGTGCCAGAGTGCTTTTTCGTCGGAGATGTAAAACTTACAGTGGTAAGCCGTCTGCACTGCGCGGGCATCCATGATTTTAAACTCCCCAGTCATCAGTCGCCGCACCAGTTCTTCGACTGTCGCATACAGCTCGATTTCTGGTTGCCTGAGTTCCTCTAGGATTTCATGCAAGACGGTTGTCTGAACATTCTTGCCTTCTTCCTTGCCGACGAGAACCCGAAACTGGATCTCCGGACGCGCATATCGCCGTCCGATTTTGTAGCCGCTCAGGGTAAAGTAGGCACTGGCGATGCGAATGATCGCCTCGGCTTCGGAGAAGTAATCTTGGAGAAATCGTAGAGGCACGCCCGGCCCGGCGCCTATCCCGACTTTCCCGTCTGGGGCCAGCAAGATAAAAGCCGTGTTGGGGGTGACCGGCTCACTTTCAGTTTCAGGGGGAGTCCCGAGATCGTCCGTCATTGATACAGACCGTCAAGGATTGGCATGGCAAGGTCTATCCGTATCTGCCCAATGAAGAATACCGGGGGTGGTTGACCATACGGAAGAGTGACAAGCCTTACCCATATATTGTGAACCATTTCTGTAGCTTTGTTTTTGTATTGGCCCATCAACTAAACAGGAATTCAGCTTTACTGCCTTTTACCCCAGCCGTCACCTGCAAGCGCACCGGAATGCGTTCGCGCAGGCTTTCCACATGCGAAATAATTCCGACTAAACGCCCTCCCTCTTTCAAACCCTCGAGTATTCTAATGGCGAGGTCGAGTGTATCGGTATCGAGTGAGCCAAAACCTTCATCGATGAATATCGTGTCGAGGCGGATGCCGCCAGCGTAAGCTTGAACAATTTCTCGCAATCCGAGCGCCAAAGCGAGGGAGGCATAGAAACTCTCGCCGCCCGAAAGCGTTTCAACTGGGCGACTGTTATCGGCCCAGGTATCATTCACGATCAGATCCAGGCCCCCCACCCGGCGGCCTTTCAGTAGCGACGCGGCCCGTTGCAATAAGTAGCGCCCACGGCTCATGATCTGTAATCGCTGGGTCGCATCCGCCAGTATATCTTCCAAAAGCGCGGACAAGACAAATCGGTGAAACGTCATCTTATAGATATTGTCACCATTGGCCACCTCAGCAATCCGGCCGACAATAGCATACTCGCCTTCTTTTTGGCTCAGGTCTTTTTCAATCGTCTTCAGTTTTGCCAAAAATCCAGCATAACTAGCTATGCGAGTCTGCAACTCACTTTCGTTCCTGACGGCTGCTTCAACGTCGTCTTTAGCCTGACGATAGGCCATCTGCAATTGCTCTAGGTCTGGCTTGACCAGAGACTGTGTCGCCAAACGCGCCCGGTCAACGCGCTCCCTAGCCGCTTGCAAGGATCCGTCGAAGGTTCTAATTTCCCGGTCGAGATTCGCTATGGCCACCATCGAAAGCTTGGAGCGCTCATAATCATTGACACTGGCAAAGCCGGACAATACAGTTCGCTCAACAAATTGGCTGTGCTGCTCCTCCGCTCGCTGTTTGGCAGTCGAGGCTTGCGTAGACAATTGGTCGAGAGTCGCTCGACCGGCCGCGCTCCGTTGCTTGGCTTGACTGTCATTGGTTTGGGCTGTTTCTAACGCCAATTCAAGCTCTTTGATGATGGAATCGTTTTGCTTTTTGGCTGCCCCCAGTTTATGTGGCTCATCCAGTTCGGCAGGCACCTTGCTCTGGCGCTCGTCCAAGAGGGCCTTTGCTGTCGCCAGTTGGGTTGCAGCTTCCTTATAGGCGCCCTCAGCCGCTACCAGCGCCATTTCAGCCGTTATGCGCCGCTCTTTGAGCGGTCCATGTTTTTGCTTCACGGCCTCCATTTGGATTGCTTTTTCTTTGGCCTCGCTGAGGGCAGAACTGGCCGCCTCACGCTGGCTTTTGATGCGTGCTAATTGGAGGTGCGCTGTTTCACCTAACGCTTCAATCAATGGTTTGCGCGCCTCATCTAACCGCACGGTGGCCTCATGCAATCGCAACAACTCATTGCGCGCCTTTTGGACTAGCACCTCTAATGCCGAAACGGCGACGCGGGCGGCCTTCAAATCAGCGTCGGATGGCGACAGATGGCTTGAAGTAGCCGGTTGTGGGTGATGGATTGAGCCGCAAACAGGACAGGGCGTATTATCCGCCAGTTGCCCAGCCAGTAAGGCCGCCTGCCCTGTTCGCCAAGTTTCTTCCAGGTGATCTCGGTGGTCGCGGGCTTGGGCCAAGTCAGTTTCGGTCAGTTGCAATCGCTGAGCCTCGTCAGATTCTTTTTGGGTAGCCGCCTTCCAACGCTCGGCGATGTCCCGCAGTTTCAGCCATTGCTCATACACGTTCTGGGCGTTCATCTCAGCTTGTTGGGCCGATACCAATCCCCCTGCAACGGCCCCAGCATTTTCCAAATCTTGCTCTAGGATTGCCAGCTGATGATGCAGGCTGTCCAACTGCTTTTTAGCGACCTCTCGTTTGCGTTCCATCTCGTCAGACAGCGCTTTGGCAGATTTGAATTTTGCCCGTGTCTGCTCTAACTCCCCCACTTGCCCGTGCAGATTATCCAGTTGGTCCTTTATCCGCCGGGCCTCGTCACGCTCACCTTGCCGCCCAAGCTCTTGAGTCAGGGCTGCAACGGACTGACGCGCTACTCCGACGGCTGTTTCCAAATCCCTTTGGGCCCTTTGGCGTTTCTCCTCAATCGCCTCCGCCTCGTGCTGTTGATTGAGCATCGCATTCTCTAATTCGATCAACTCGGCTGCCTGCCGTGCCCGCTCTAACCGGTGTCGTTGAGCCGTATACTCAGCCAGTTTTGACTCGATCTCCCTTAATTGTATTTCGGCCTGCTCGCGTTCGGCCATCTGGTTGTAAATGTCCTGGCCCTGCCTGAGTTGATCCCCCACCCGTTGCTCGTGCGCGCGCAACTCGCTCAGTTCGATCAGTTTATTCTCCAGCGCAGTCGCGGCCTCTTTTCGCCTAGCCTCAAGTTCATCTAAGGTTTGGACTTCCGCCATTTGCAAGACCAGCCTCTGGTCAGCGATCAGATTTTGGATTTGCAGGGCGAGAGCGGCGGCTTCCTTTTTAAGCCCGTCTTCTATATCCTCGAACTGCTTGGTCTGAAACAAGACCTTGAACAGATTTTCGCGCTCGTCAGATTTCGCCTTCAATAGCTGCTGAAACTTGTCCTGGGGAAGCATAATGACTTGTCGAAATTGGGCGCTCTCAAATCCAAATAGCGCTTCGATTTCCTCAGTCACTTTCGTCCACTTCGAGGCCAGCTCCACGCCTAGGTCTTGCTCACTCGCTATGTTGGTGCGATTCCATAGGATTGCTTTGTCGGACTTGAAAGGAGATTCGGGGTCCTTGACCCGCTCACGCTTCAAACTGCGCTTGACTCGATAAGCACTGTTGCCAAGGGTGAAATCAAAAACCACCTCCGTCGTGAGCTCAGATTTGGTGTGCTGACTTCGCATCTGCTCAGCCTTGCGGTCGTTGCCAGAAGTCTGACCGTAGAGGGCAAAACACATCGCATCGAGAATAGTTGTCTTGCCCGCCCCCGTGGCACCATGGATCAGGAAAAATGAGCGTCCCTCCAGACTGCGGAAGTCGATCTCTTGCACACCGGCGTAAGGGCCAAAAGCTGTCATCGTGAGCTTGATCGGTTTCATGCCTCACGCTCACTTTCCCGCACTCGATTGGCCACTCTGACCAAGACGCTCATTTGCTCCTCGGTTATTGGCTCGTCCGTCACAAATTTATAAAATTCCCGGAATAGTCCCAACATCTCACGCTGGCGATGATCCACGCGTTCCACTTTGCCAATGTTGTTTATCAAACCCTGCCGATCAATGCTAACCAGATTGGGGAAAACATCCCGTAGCCTCCCCATAGCGTCAAAGACGGCGCCCTCATCTAACAAAGCCACCTGAATATAATCAGCGCTGTTTCCAACCTCAACTCGGCCATGCAGCAGATCATCGGCAGTGCCTTCGACACGCCGCACGTCATGCTTAGGTATCAGCGGAATAGACTCCGTTGTGCAAACCCCAACCGAGTCCATCTCAACGAGTTTGACACACTTCGTGTGAGTTGCCTCTGAAAAAGAGTATTTTAGCAACGAGCCAGAATAATGGACGTTCTGACTATCTCCGAGGCATTGCGGGCGATGCAAATGCCCCAAGGCAACATAATGAAAACCATCGAAACATTCAACTGGAACCATGCCAGTTCCACCAATATCCATTGGGCGCTCGGATTCCGATTCTTCACCTCCAACCACAAAGGCATGGTTTACGAGTATTGTTCGGCAGCCTTCGATCCGATTTTTGTTGACGATAGCGATCCAGTGTCGTAGCGCATCTTCGTTGTTCGCGACACCCTCGTCCTGCAGATAGGCGCCGACTTGTGATGGTTCGGCGTAGGGCATTGGATAAACACCTACTCTACCCCAGGCATCGAACATATCAATGGCTTGGAGACGCCCAGAGAGTGAGCCAAATACAAATAGGCGTTGCGATTCCATCAAGCGCGCCGCGAATTCCAACCGCAAGGGGTTATCATGGTTCCCGGCAATCATAATGACCGGCACTTTGATGTCCAGAATGAGACGACACAACACATCATCCAGCAGTCTCACCGCATCCGTCGGCGGCACTGCCCGGTCATAGACATCACCCGCCACAATTAGGGCATCGGGTTTGCTATCCTGCACGATCTCGATCAGCTGGTTGAGAACGTGCGCCTGATCTTCAATCAATGAAATGTTAAAAAAGGAACGACCCAAATGCCAGTCAGCCGTATGAATGAATCTCATTAATAACTCTCTTTGGGCTTGGATTGCGTTGCACCGAGCGCGGTGGCAATGTCATAAATATTGCAGTGAAGTTCGGCGTCAGTCATACATACCTGAAAAAAATGTGAGGCAAAATGCATCGGCACTCAGTAGGCCGCTCGCCTCATGGCAGGTTGCTCAGCCGAGCCGCTGACTTCGCCAAGTCATCG
>CAYUFY010000115.1:0-13775 GCA_964443795.1 uncultured Anaerolineales bacterium
ATCATAAAACGTTTTCGCACATTTACAACTGTCTGTCATGCTCTTGACTAATACAAGTTTACTTGATAAAGGAGACGCTATGATTTCCCCCGAACTGCTCCGCCGCTATCCGTTCTTTGGATTTCTGGAAAGCGCCCAACTGAAGGCGGTGGCCATGATTGCCGAAGAGCTGACCGCCCGCACCGATGAGATTATCTTTGAGAATGATGAACCCGCCCAGCATCTGTATTTACTGATGGAAGGCGGCGCCGACATCATCTATCGGGTCAACAATCCGGAGCAACCCGGCTTGGATGTGGAGTTCTATGTGGGCGAGTTGAACCCTGGCGAGGTGTTTGGCATTTCGGCGCTGATTGAGCCGCACCTTTACACTTCGACCGTGCGGGTGACCGGGGCCGCGCGGCTGTTGCGGATCCCCGCCGCGCCCTTGCGCGCCCTGTGCGAGGTGGATCCTAAACTGGCGTATGGGCTGATGCGCCAAATTGCCCAAACTGCCATGGAGCGTCTGCATTCCACCCGGGTACAACTGGCCGTCGCGCGGGCGTGAGGCAGGTGACTGTCACTTCGGCGTTTAGGTGGTCAATTTAAACGGGCCAGCCTATCGCCGAAAAGTGACAGTCACGTAATTTTTAATGGTGGTCCACCCGGGGCCGGATGGGGATGGTGCGAAACTCGCGCACGAGTTCTACAAAGCGTTCCACAGTCACGTCAAACATCCGTTGGCCGAATTCGGGAGTGGCCGCCGCCGCATCGCCGGCGATGCCTTCTTTGGAGAAGCGGCTCCACCAGTCCTGCCAGGCATACGCCGATGGCTGGGGATGATCCCAGTTGAAATATTTGAGTTTGAGCTGGCCGATGTCGCGGTAGGCTTGGGTCATGTCCACCCGGTCGGGGTGCAAATGCAACATCATGGCGGTTTCGTATTCGCAGGCGTGGGCCACCGAGCCGGGGCCGCCCTTGCGCTCGGCGTTCAGCACATCCCCCACGAGCGCGGGGTCTACGGCGGCGTTCACCGTCGTCGAGGCGCAGATCACGCCCGTCGCCAGCCCACACTTGCGGGCGGCGAGGTCGCAAATCGCATGGTTCGAGCCGTGACCGTTGACAATCAAAATGTGCGTGAAGCCGTGGCGCGCCACCGAGATGGCGACCTGCGAGAGATAGGCCAGCGTGGTTTCAATATCAATGGCAATCACGCCGGGGAAGTCCATGTGATGCTCGTCGAGGCCGAAAGGGATGGTGGGCAGGATGAGCAGATCGCCCTCGGCGCGCCGCCCGCATTCGGCCAACACGCCTTCCAGGATGTCGTTATCAGTTGAAATACTCATATGCGGCCCGTGGTCTTCCACCGCGCCGATGGGGATGGCCACTACCGGTTGCGGGTCGCGGGCAATGGCCGCTTTCATTTCTTTCCAGGTGAGATGGTCGTAACGCCAGAAGTGTTTGGGCATACAGCCTCCAGGAATGGGAGCCAGGCAATCCCCGGCGGCGGGGGAGCGCCGGCTATGATTGATTTGCGTCGGCGATTAGAAAGAAAAGGGGCCAGTTAGGGGCTACGGCGTGGGGGTGGCTTCCGCGCTCAATGGCGCATAAGCCGGGATGAATACCCGATTGGTGATGGGCAACTCGGCGTCAATAATATGGCGGAACCATAGTGGGTCGGGATTCCACTGTTGGCCCATCGCCATGAAGGCGTTGATGGCCGGCTCGTCCCATTCATAGTGTTTGGCTTTCTCGCTTATGGCGAGCAACACACTCCCCTGGAAATTGAGGCGGTCGGTGGTGTTGGCGACCGGAATGGCATCATACAGCCTAAGAATATCCGCGCCGCGCACCGTCTGGCCGGCGATGTCAATGCCGCCCAGCAAGTTAATGGCGGAGGCCAGCATGCTTCGGTCGAAAACGACCTCCGCCTGAGGGTAGATCAGCCCCGGCACAACGCGTTGCACCGCGAGGCGTGTGAAATCACTTTTGCCCGCGTTAATCCGCCGATCCCCGCTATAGATTTCGGCCAGCGTGCGGAGCGGATCACCGGGATTAACTTGCGCCCTGGTCTGCGGCGAGAAACCGGTGAAATAATAATTGGGGGTGGTCTTGGGTTGGAGTTGCATGACCCACACCCCTTCCAACTGTGGGTTCGGGTTGGTCAGCACATCCACGCCAACGATCAAAATGGAAATGTACTCCGGGCTGGGCGTGGTCGCGCCGGGGGGCACCAGCCCCACTGGCGTGCCAGCCGGGTCAGGCGCGGTTTGGCGCACCAATACCACGCCGACAAAGCAAATGGCAAAAGTGACGATGGAAATCGCCACGATGGCCACCATGCCTTGTTGGCGGCGGGTGTTATAGATTGCCTGGATGCCGGTACTCATACACGGCCCCACGCACGAAGCTTATGCAACTGAAGAATCATCAAGCTGTGATCGAATGAACTGTGCCTCTAAATAAAAGCAGTCATGGCATCCGCTCAGCCGGATACCATGACTAGTTTACACTATATGGGCTTAAATTATCCACCCCCAACCAAAGCAAACCAAAATTTACAAAAATTTTTGCGGGGCGTGCTGGTCTATGCCTCAGTGAATGATGAGGTAGAACGCGCCCAACATGGCCCCGGCCAACCCGCTAACCACGGGCGCCCAAATCCAATCTCCCAACGGCTCGATGTAATCGCGTGACACGGCATCCAGCTGATTCATCCAACGCTTGGCGCGATAGGCCAACTTGATAAGGCGCAGGCGCTGTTGCCAATATTTCAATTCGATTTCACTCATCCAATGTTGCGGTAGACGATAGATGGCGTTGTACATGGGGTTGGCTCCTGGAAGATGTTATTTGGACGTGCTGATTTTGATGACCTGCCCGCGCCCATCCGCGACCACGCGGACGATGCGGGCAATGGGGCGACCACCCGGCCCGAGCGCCTGCCCCTTGAAGGTGAGCAGAAAATGCTGGCCCGCGGCGGGCGCGGCGGCCCCGGGCAGTTTGGCTTGTTTGCCGTCGGTCGGATTTTGCACCAATGGTTTGGCATCCTTCATTTCGGGAAACTGCCGATAGACTTGCTTGGCAATGGTTTCAATTTGGGCGGTGGATAAATTGCTCATAAGGTTGGGACTCCTGATCGGTTGCGCGCCCGGTTAGCCGGGTTGCTTGTCCTCGAAATCCCGCAGGCTTTGGCGGCGGCGGATAAAGGTCGGCACGTCGAGCGGGCTTTTGGCGCCGGCTGTATCGGCCACCAGCCAGGGTTGGGCCAGTGGGTCGGCTGGACGCTGGAATAACGCTTCGGCAAGGTGCGCGGGTTGCGGTTGCGCCACGGGTGTAGGCTGAGGCCGGGGGGCCGGCACTCCGGCGGGCTTGATTGCTGGTTTCGCCGGCGCGGCGGGTTGCAGTTCAACGCCCGTCGCAATCACAATCGCTTGGGCGCGGCCTTTTTTGGTTGGGTCAAGCGTGATGCCAAAGGCCACATCAGCGTTGGGCGCGGCGCGGTTGATTTCCTCCATGGCCTGATGCACCTCAAACAACCCCAGATCATCCGCGCCCACAAAATTGACGAGCACCCCGCACGCGCTTTCGATTGACGAGATGTTGAGGAGCGGCATGCGCAACGCCTGGCGCACGGCTTCGAGCGCCTTGTGTTCACCTTTGCCTTCGCCAATCGCCATCATGGCATTGCCCGAGCACTGCATGAGGTTGCGGATGTTGGCGAAATCGAGATTGTTGATTTGCCCGGCTTTGTTGACGATGTCGGCGATGCCCTGCACGCCCTGCCGCAGGGCTTCATCCACCACGCGCAGGGCGAATTCAAAGCGCATGGTCTTGCCCGCCACCGACATGACCCGGTCATTGGCGACCGTGATCAGGGTGTCCACTTGCGACCGCAATTTCGAGAGGCCGTACTGGGCGTTGTTGTCGCGTTTGGAGCCTTCGAAGGTGAAGGGGGTGGTGACAATGGCGATGGTGAGCGCGCCCACCGATCGCGCGACTTCGGCGGCGACGGCGATGGCGCCGGTGCCAGTGCCGCCGCCCATGCCCGCCGTGAGGAAGACCAGGTCGGCGCCGGTGAGCGCGGTGGTCAGTTCATCGCGGCTTTCGCGCGCGGCGGCTTCGCCCACTTCGGGTTTGCCACCCGCGCCGAGGCCGCGCGTGCTATCTGCGCCCAACACCAGCTTGACCGGGGCGGCGCTTTGCTTGAGGGCCTGGGCATCGGTGTTGGCGGCGATAAATTCCACGCCCTCAATGCCGAACTCAATCATCCGATTTACGGCGTTCGAGCCGCCCCCGCCGAGGCCAATCACTTTGATGACTGTCTTCTTCACATTGTTCATTGCTCACACCTCCGATGACACTAACTCGTTTTGGGCTGATGGCTTTATATAGTGCAGGAACTGTGCCAACGGCTTGAAAATCCCAAATCCCAAAAGCCAACCCCCTTTTTTCTTACCGACTCCCGCGCCCATCATTGGCCACCGCCAAACGCTCGACGCGGCACCCGGCTTGTTTGAGCGCGTTTTCGATTTCCTTGCTCACGCCCTGCTCGTTGCCGAAGATGGTCACCAGTTGCGCTTGCCGCGCTTCGTCGGGTGAAAAACCACAGGCGGGGCGATGGGCTTTCACATAATTCAGCGCGGCTTGCCAGTGCCATTCCGAGACGCCCCATTCGAAGGTCGGTAGGAGCAAATAATGTCGGAGGGCTTTGCCCGCGCCGGTTTTAGCCGAGCGGCGCAGGGGCGGCAGATTTTTTTGGGTCGCCGCGTGTTTGAAAACATCCACGGCCGGGAGGGTGCGCCCGTCACTCCGATAGAGCGCTTCATCGCCGCCGCCGATGAGCCAGAAATTGATGTTGAGCAGATGGCCGGGCAGGGTGTTGGCGTTGACCGCTTCGACAATATCTTTGGTGCAAGAGGCGTGCCGGGCCTCGTCCACCGCTGGGAAATTGGGATCGGTGAGGTCGCCGAGGCGCGGCCCACCGGCCAGGCAGACGAGCGGGCGCGCCTCCCCCGCGCGGGCGGTGATGATTTCGGTGTACCAGTCGAACAAATGGAAACCGCGCTGGTCTTGCGTCCCCGGCGGGGTGCGGAAGGGCCGGGCGTCGGGCCAGCGTTTGAGGCCGCCCGTGCCCCAATCCACCGGGCGATTGTAGGTCCACAACTTCACCGCAAAGCTCATTTGTTTCATTAAGTCTTGTAAACCCCGGCGCGCGAGGCCGGCGAGCGCGGCTTCGAGGAAGGCGGTGTCCCACCATTCGCCGCCGGCTTTGAGGGCCGGGAAGGTGGGTTGCAGACCGGCTTCGGCCTGGGCCAGGAGCACTGGCACGCACAGGTCGAGGAAGCGTTCCACGAGCGCGGTTTTGCCCCATTCGTGCGTGGGCCACATGGCGCGGGTGTTGGGTTCGTCGAAGAGCACCACATGCTTTACGCCCCAGTGTTCGTAGGATTCCAACAGCGGTTTGAGATTGGCCAGGTTGACCGGGCGGATGGGCGCGGCCGGAAGGTGAATGATCGGCTCGATGCCCGCATGCACTAGGCCGCGCACGAACGGTTCGGGGACCGCGCGGGTCAGCGACCCGGTGAGGGTGAGCCATTTCGCGCCGAGGGCCTGCAGTTCGGGGAGCCAGGCGCGCAAGTCCACCGTGCGGTAATGGTCTTCGTCGGGGAAGTAGTGGAAGCCGAGGGAGGTCATGGGCAGTCCTAAATTTCAAAATTCAAACTTCAAATTTGAAGTTTGAATTTTGAAGTTGGAAATTATAGCTAGCGTGACACAGCGACTTTCACCACCGCGCCTTTGTCATTAAGGGTGACGCGGGCGTAATGGGGATGGGCGCGGGTGGAGGTGGTGATGGTTTTAGAGAGGGTGACCACGGTGTTGTTCGGGTTGGCCGACAGCCGCCGGGCCTTGGCGTTTTTCCCGAGTTGAGCGGTGGGGCAGTTGTGGTGTTGGCCGTCGCAGTTGGCGTGCGCGTGGGCCACCTGCCACGTGGCATCGCGCATGGCGGGCAGATATTGCGCGACCACGTTTTTGATTTGCGCGACCACTTCGGGTGAAATCTCGTTTTGGCTGGCCGTCTCCGCGCGGTCGCAGACGGGCGGCGGGGGTTCGGCGAATTTGGGAACCCAGCGTTTCATAGATTTATCGAGCTTCGCGCCCGGGGCGGTCAGCAGGGGGTCGCCATAGAGCACGAAGGAGAGCAGGGTCTTTTGGTCTTCGCCATCGAGGAAGCCTTGCCGCTCGTGCATGTCCTGCGCCATTTGCAATTTGGCGCGGCGCAGGGCTTCGCCCACCGACAGGCCGGCATTCACGTTTTGCCAAAAAAGTTTGCCGAGCAGGTCGGCGCCGATGAGCGGGGCGGCCACCGAGCCGTAGGCGATTTTGGTCGAGGCCACCATGGCCCGCGTGCCCGAGTCCAGAAAGCGCAGGCAGAGCGCGTCTTCGGTGGTTTTGCCGAAGATGTTGGCGCCGTAGCAGGCTTCGGAAAAGACGACCACTGGGGCGCGGCCCGAGTTCACCACATCGGCGGGGCGCAGGGCCACCGGGTATTCGGGCAGGGCATACGAGTCGTCGTAACTGCGCTGACCGTACCACTCGGCCCCGTCTTCGACGCCGTGCAGGTTGAAGTAGGAGAGGCGCGCGGGCGCGAGCCCCTCCACCGGGAGCGCACTCGCGTCGAGCGGGGGGCAGGTCTTCAGTTCGCGCGGATCACCGATGGTGGTGTAGACCGCGAGGGAGGCGTTCTTCCACACGTTGGCCGAGTAGCCGAAACTCTGGGGGCTGGTTTCCGTCAGTTTCCAATTGAAGAGCCACTCCAGCAAGCGCGCGAGCCAGTTGCGGTTGGCGGCCTGCGGATTAGATTGATAAGTCCCGGCGGCGATTTTGAGGGCGCGGATGAGCGGCGCGGCATTGCCGCCTTTGCCGGAGGGGATGCGCCCGACGGGCCACTCAGGGATGAAGTAATTTTCATCGGATGTGGCGTAGGGGTTGTCGGAGGGCACTTCGGGGTCGGCGTCGTCGGTGGGGTTGGGCAGACGATGGAAGGGGATGATGTCATCCCCGCCGACAATGAGGAGCGC
Organism: uncultured Anaerolineales bacterium; assembly: GCA_964443795.1. Taxonomy (GTDB): domain Bacteria; phylum Chloroflexota; class Anaerolineae; order Anaerolineales; family UBA6663; genus DATDRS01. Next base: position 7,062 of record CAYUFY010000115.1, read on the forward strand.
GCCGATGTCGGCCTGTTTTGCTTTCAGGCCTTTGGCAATGTCGCGCACGAGCATTTTGATATCCCACGCGTTGCCCGGGTTGACAGGCTTGAGGCTGAAAGACTGGAGCGAGGTGGGGTCATCCACGTAGATCACCCGCGCGGCCATTTTGGCGCGCGCCCCGGCATTGATGGCGAGTGTGGTGAGCGTTTGATCCAGCGTGGCGGCGGCTTCGGGGCCAAAGACTTGCAGTAGGCGCGTGCGACTGGTGAGGATGAGGTAATGGTGGGTGGTCGCGGGTGTTTCTTTGGCCCGCAATTGCGCGGCGATGGTGTTGATTTCGGCTTGAATGTCGGCCAGCGACTCCGGATGAGAATTGGTAATTGGTAATTGGGGATTTGTAATTGAGGCTGGCTGATTGGGGATGGTTGAGTAGTGATTGGGCAGAGGCGCATCAATGCCCGCCAAGGGCGCGGCCGGGTTTGGATTTTGAAATTTGGGCTTTGAACTTTGCACTTCGCCCTTCAAGCGGTTCAGCCCCAGGGCTTGGATGAGGCCTGCGGGGAGGGGGCCGGGGAGTGCGGCGGCGGCGGTGATGGCCGTGGCCCACATATCCCGATAAGCATGGTTCTCGCCCCAGTGGCGAATGGCGACGCGCCCGGTGGCATCTTGCGCGGCGGCGTTGTGCAAGAGTTCGAGCGCGCGCATGGACTCGCCTTTGTTGAGCAGACATTCGGCGAGGCAAAGGGTGAACACGATGACGCGCGGCCAGCGCGCATGAAATCCTTGCGCCAAGGGGAGGGCCAGATCGAATTGTCCGGCATGCCACAACGCGGCCAGATGAATGAGCGATGGCAGGGGCGAGGGCGTGTCGGCGGCCAGGGCTTTCTCGGCTTCGCGGCGGGCGGCTTCCCAATCGCCGATGCGCTCGGCGAGATAGGCCGCGCGGGCGGCGGTGGCCCAAAGGGGTAAAGGTATCTCGGTCGGGGCAGGTCTCAGACCTGCCCTTACCCCAAGCCCATCGCAAATGTGGGCGTTGGCGTAGGCATAGGTCGCAAAATCTTGTTGGCCTTGCGCCATGAGGGTATCGCCGAGGAGCCGGTGAGCTTTGAAATCTTCGGGGTCGGCGGCGGTGAGGGCTTCAAGTAGTTTGCGGGCGAGCGAGGTGTCCCCATCGGCCAGGGTGGCGCGGGCGAGCGCATACTGCACGCCCAAGTCGCCGGGCCAGTCATTGAGATAGCGCTGGGCGGTCTGGCGCGCATAAGCGGCTTGTCCGGCAGTGAGCGAGGCATCAATCAGGTTGAGGAGGTCGGCGCGTTTCATAGGCAACGGTGGGATAAGCCCAGTGAGAACTTGCAAATGGCTTGCGTTATCTATAAGTGCAAGGAGTGTGCCAGGTGGTATAAAACGCACACCTCACGCATGGTGAAAATGCGTGAGGTGTGAGGAGGGGCGGTTGATATCCCCCAACACGCTTGACTGCCGAAGCGAGGGCTACACTTTCACTCTCACATCGGTGGTGAACACAATGGCCGCGCCGACAATCGCCAATTGCTTGGTGGCTTCGAGATGTTTGGGGTCCAGCGAGAGCGCGCGTTCAAAGGCGGCGGCGGCGGCGGCGTAATCCTTCACCTGTTTGTGCACCAAACCAATGCGCACATGGTGCATCGCGGAGCGCGGCGCCACCTTGGCGGCGCGTTGGAACATTTCCAACGCCCGGTCGTATTCCTTGCGGCTTTCATAAACCGCGCCCAATTCCGACAGCACCCCTTCATCCTGGGGCAGGATATCGCGCGCTTGTTGCAGATGGGTGAGGGCCTGATCGAGCTGGCCTTGCCCGCGCAAGACGCGCCCCAGATTGAATAAGTGATGGGGGTTGCGCGGCGAGAGTTGGGAAGCCTGGCGGTAAGCCGCGACCGCCGGGGCGTGGTTGCCCGCGGCGTGGTGCGCGTCCCCGAGGGCCGCAAAAATCTCATCGGAGATCGGGTTGGCGGCGGCCGCTTTTTCCAGCATATCCAGCGCCTGGTCAATCCGCCCGTTATCGAAATACAGGCGGCCCAGGGCGAACAGGGCGGGCGCGGGGTCTTTGGCTTTGGCGACGACGGCCTTGTAACTGCGTTCGGCGCCCTCCAGATCACCTTTGAGCGCTTGCACATCGGCGAGACAGGTGAGCACTTCGGGGTCGTCGGGCGCGAGGCGGGCGGCGGCTTCGGCGGTGAGGCTGGCGGTGTGCAAGTCTTTGAGCGCCAGACTGGCGCGCGCGCTACCGCGTAGGGCGGGCAGATGCGCGGGTTGGAGTTCTACCGCGTGGGCAAAGCAGGTGGCGGCGGCCATGAGGTCTTTGAGCGCGAGATGCGCCTGACCGCGTTCGGCCCACAGATCGGCGTGGTGCGGGTTGGTGTCGGTGGCGCGCTGGAAGTAATTGACCGCGCCGACGAGATCGCCATCCTTGGCGAGCGCGCGGGCCAGGTCGGTGGTGTAAGCGGCGCGGGTCGGCTCAAGCTCCACGGCGCGTTGGAAATGCGCCAGGGCGGTGGGGGTTTCGCGGCGCGCCTGATAAATGTGGGCCAGGCGATAATGCCAGGCGGCGGCGGTGGGTTGGAGGGTGACCGCGCGCTGAAGCACTTGCGCGGCTTCGGCGGTTTCGCCGAGCGCGGCGAGGGCTTCGCCCAAATGATAATGCGCGGTGGGCCAGTCGGGCGCCAGTGCCACGACGCGTTTATAGGCCGCCAGCGCGCCGCGTGTGTCGCCCGCATCCGTGAGACTGTGGCCGAGTTCGAGGTACAACGCCGGGTCGTTGTGGTTCAGCGCGGTCTGCAAGACCTCGCGGGCGCGGTCGGGTTCGCCGGTTTTGCGGAGGGCGGTGCCGAGCGCGCGGTAGAAGTGCGCGTCCTTGAGCTGGTCGCTGGAGGTGGTGAGGATGGATTCGAGCAAAGCCCGGGCTTCTTGTGGATCGCCCGCGCAGGCTTTGGCGCGGCCCAGCCAATAGCGCACCGTATAGGGGTCGGCGCCCAGGGCCGAGGCTTGGTTGAGGGCGGTCAACATCCGCGCGGGCAAGTCGGATTCCGAATTGGATTTGGCGGTGGTGAGGCCCGCGCGTGTGAGGTATTCGCCGTTTTCGGCGAGGGTAACGAGCGCACTGCCCAGGGCGAGATGGGCTTGCGGGTCGCGCGGGCGCGCGGCGACGAGTTGGGCGAAGGCATGCGCGGCGGGCGCGGGCTGGTGGGCGCGTAAATACAGTTCACCGGCGCGTTGTTGCACTTCGGCGCTATCCGGGCTGATGGCGAGCGCGCGATCCATGAGGGTCACGGCTTCGTTGAGATCGCCCAGGTGGGCGAGGTTTTCGGCGGCGGCGGCCACATAGCGGCCTTCGCCGGGGTTGAGGCGCTCGGCTTGCCGGTAGAGGGTGAGGGCGGCATCGTGCGCGCCTTGTTGTTCGCGCACCGCGCCGAGCAGGAAGCGGGCCTCGGCATCACTGGGTGCGAGATTGACCACCCGTTCCAGGTAATGCGCGGCGCGGTCGAGTTGTTTGAGCGCCAGCGCGGCGCGGGCGGCTTCGCGGGCCACTTCGGCATCGCCGGGGTTGTGGATGGCGGCGCGCTCTAATTTTTCGAGCGCATCGGCGGGTTGGTTGAGATGGACGAGGGCGATGCCCAGGCGGGCCAGGGTGCGGTTGTCTTTGGGGTTCAGCATATGGGCGCGGTTCCAAAGCGCGACCGCGGCGGTGGTGCGGTTGAGGCGCCACAGGGCTTCGCCAGCTTCACGCAAGTGGTCGCTGTTGTCCGGTTCAATTTCGCTGGCGCGGATGAAGGCGCTGTGGGCAACATCGTGTTTTCCGGCGCGGGCGGCGGCGTGGCCAAAAGCGGCGTGGGTTTCGGCGGAGTGCGGTGCGAATTGAGCGGCGCGCGCCAGAGTCTCATAGGCGTGGTCTACTTCATCGAGTTCGAGGAAGGCGCGCCCGGCGGCGAGATGAATGGCGGGCGCATCCGGGTCGAGATCGAGCGCGTGGCCGAAGACCAGCCGGGCTTCATCGGCGCGATTTTGTTCGAGCAGGGCTTGGGCGTAACGGATTTGCATGGCCGCGTCGCGGGGGTTGAGCCGCACGGCGTTTTGCCAGTCCACTAGAGCGCGATCGGGTTGGTGCTGGTGGGTGTGGGCTTCGGCTTGGAGTTGGAAGAAGGCCGGATTTTCGGGATCGAGGGGCAGGGCGCTTTCGACCAGGGGGAGGACTTCGGACCACAAGTTGCTTTGGGCATAGGCGCGCGCGAGAGCGAGGTGAATCTCGGGGTTGGCGGGCGCGTGGGTGAGGGCATCGTGGAGGACGGCTACTGCAACGTCGTTTTTCTGGAGGTCGAGACAGACCTGTCCCAGGCCGAGTGACCATTCGGTGCGGGTGGGCGCGAGTTGGAGGGCGCGCTGGTAGTCTTCGAGGGCGCGTTGTGGTTCATGCGCCAGTTGATGGGCTTGGGCTAAAAGCGCGTGGGCTTCCGCGTGGTCGGGGGCGCGGCTCACACATTCGGTGAGGGCGGCAATGGCGTGGAAGGCTGAGGCGCCGGGAACTTTGGCGCGGCATTGGTCGAGCGTGAGCCGCCCGAGACAGTAAAACGGCTCGGGGTTGGCGGGCCGCGCGAGCGCGGATTTTTGGTAGGCGGCCAGGGCCGGTTCGGGTTGGCCGAGCGCTTCGTGGGCGCGTCCCAGTTCGAAGAGCGTCACCGCATCATTGGAGCGCAGGGTCTGGGCGCGATTCAAAACCTCCACCGCGTCGGCCGGGAAGCTGTGTTCGCGCAGGAGGGTGCCGAGGCGGAGATGGGCGGTGTGGCTGTGCGGGTTGATGGCGCATGCCTCGCGGAGCACGGCGATGGCCTCGGTGGGGCGGCCCAGGGTTTGATAGATGGTGGCGAGATCGGCGAGCAGGGGGGCGATGTGCGGGGAGGCGGCCTGGGTGAGGGCGCGCCGCCCGGCTTCGAGGGCGATGATGGCCTGACTGGTCTCGCCGCGCTGAGTGTGATGTTTGGCGATGGCGTGCCAGGGTTCGGGGGCATGGGGCACTAGTGCCGAGGCGCGATGGAAATGTTCGAAGGCGTCGTCGGCGTTACCCTGGGCCGAGAGGCTTTGCCCCAAAATAACGTGTGCCTGGCCCTCAATGTTGGGCGTGGGCGCCGGGAGGACGGTAAGCACGCGCCGGGCGGATTCGTGAGCGAGCGCGGTTTGACCCGCGGCAAGCGCGGCGCGCGCCAACCCCAACCCGGCGGTGTGGCGCGTCGGCTCAAAGACCACGGCCGATTGAAAATGTTTAAGGGCTTCGCTGTGGTCACCAATTTTGAGCGAGGCTTCGCCCAGGAGTTCGCGGGCGGCGGCGTTGTGAGGTTGCAAGGCCACGGCTTCCAACGCCAGTGGGTGGGCTTGTTGAGCGCGTTCGTCCGCCAATAGCCATTGAGCGGCAGTGAGATAGTAGTGCGCTTGGGTGCGCGCTGTGTTGGCGGCGGCATGCATGCAACACACGGCATCGGACAACAGGCCGAGATCAAAGAAAATGTGGGCGGCTTCGGCGTTTTCGGCGGGCGGGAGATTTTCCCGGTCGAGTTGATTTAGGAGTTCGCGCGCCTCGGCGGTTGACCCGGTGGCGATGAGCGTCCGCGCCCGCACGAGTTGCAGGGCTGGGGCCTCAGCGGGTGCTGTTGGCCCGAGCGTGGTCAATGCCTCGGTGGGCTGGTTGGCGGCCAGATAGGCGCGGGCCAGCCCGGCGCGCAAATGAGAATCGTGCGGCTGTTCGGTGAGGGCTTCTGTGTATCCGGCGAGGGCGGCCACGGGGTCGGCGGCGGCCAGGGCCAGTTGCCCGATGCTTCCGGCGAGCGTGGCGGTGAGTTGCCGGGTTTGTTCCCACATGGTGGTGAGCGCGGGGCGGGCCAGCGCGTAGTCGCCGGTGGCCGCGAGCAATAGCGCTTGATCGAGCGCGGTGTGAAAGTCAGCGGCGGGGAAGGGAGTGTCTTTGGTTTGGGTGAAGCTAAAGTTGTGACCCGCTTTGGAGTAATCACGACTAACAAAGCGGATGACGGTTTGGGCGTAGTCGCTTTGACCCAACGCGGTCATGGCCTGCGCACAGGTGAGCCACGTCCCGGTTGGCAGATCGGGTTGCAGGTGGGTGGCGATTTCAATCGCTTCGGTGACGGTTTGATTGACGACCAGGCATTGCCCGGCCAATTTGGCACCCGCCCGCCCCGTTTGCATGAGAGCCGCAAATAAGGGAAGCGGGTTTTTGAGAAGCCCCCAGAGATACTGCAAGGGCACACGCCAACGCTCGGGGTCTGCTGTGGCCTCGGCGGCGATGGATTTCCAATCTTTGGTGGTGTAGCCGCGCACGCACAGGGCCAGGGCGGCCGGAACCGCCTCATCCACCGGGTGGAGCGGTTGGCCGCTGGTGGTCAGTTGCAGAATGGCCGAGTTCATGCGCTCCCGACCATCAGTGGATAGCCATTTTTCGGCGCTACCATTGCATTCAGGGTGACGGGTGGCGTAGGCCGTGAGGGCTAGTCGCCCGGGTTGCCAGTGGCGCAAATCATCGCCCAGGCCACAGAACGCGCCGAGGATGCGCCCATCTTCGGTGAGGGCCCAGAGTTCTGGCATGAGCCGCAATCGGCGGTTGGCTTCGGCCCAGATGGACTCGGGCAATGAGGCGAGGAGCAGGGCAGTGTCGAAGGGGATGACATGGGGGCCTCGCGGAAGGTGATGGATGGA
>CAYUFY010000116.1:0-13710 GCA_964443795.1 uncultured Anaerolineales bacterium
TCATTCCGGAATTCATACCATAACATCGCGATTCGAATGTGACATTGTCAAAGTAATTACCATTTACCAATTACTTTTTACTTTTCACTCATGCCTCCCCTTTTTCCTCACGTCCTCATCATCGGCGCTGGCCCGACAGGATTAGCGGCGGCCCTTGAATTGCACCGCCTGGGTGTGCGCGATGTTTTCGTCGTTGACCGCGAACCCGAAGCGGGCGGCATCCCGCGCTTGTGTCATCACACCGGCTTTGGTCTGTGCGATTTGCGCCGCGTGCTCTCTGGCCCGGCCTATGCCGCGCACTATCGCCAACGCGCGGAAGATGCCGCAATTCCCATTCAGACTAACACGAGCATCACGCATTGGGACGCGACCAGCGGCTGGGGATTCACGAGTCCCGGCGGGCGCGGAACCCTCGCCGCCCGCGCGGTGTTGCTGGCCACGGGCTGTCGCGAACGCCCGCGCGCGGCGCGCCTCATCCCCGGTCATCGGCCAGCGGGCATATTCACCACCGGCTCACTCCAACGCTTCGTCTACGAACAGCACTTGCCCGTCGGCCAGCGCGCCGTCATCGTCGGAGCCGAACTCGTCAGCCTATCGGCGCTGATGACTCTGCAACACGCGCGCGTCTCTTGTGCCATGTTCATCACCGACCAACCGCGTCACCAAATTTATTTTCCGTATCTGCCCATGCAGTGGCTCTTGGCCGCGCGCACGCCGATTGTGACTCGCACGCAAGTGACGAACATCCTCGGGCGCAAACGAGTCGAGGGCGTGGAAGTGACACATTTCGATTCCGGGCGCGTCGAAACAGTGGACTGCGATACGGTGGTGTTCACGGGCGATTGGATTCCCGAACACGAACTGGCGCGCCTCGGCGGGTTGACGCTGGACCCGGGCACGCGCGGCCCCCAAGTGGATGCGGCCTTCCGCGCCTCGCGCCCCGGCGTGTTCGCGGCGGGCAATCTTTTGCATGGGGCCGAAACCGCCGACTGGGCGGCGCTCGAAGGCCAACGCGCCGCGCACGCCATACATGAATTTTTGAAAACCGAACAATGGCCGGAGCGGACGGTGCCAGTTGAAGTCACCGCCCCCCTTGCGTGGGTCTACCCCCAACGCCTCACCGCGCCCCAGGTGTTGCGCTTTCGCTCCCGCGAATTTCGAAACAATGCTAGAGTCATAGTGCAACAAGGTGCGCGCCTTTTACACACCCAATCCTTTCGCCGCCTCATCGTCAACGAAACCATGACTCTCTCTGGCAACTGGCAACACCCCATTGATTTGCACGGCGAACCATTGCATTTCTCACTCGCCACTTACTAATTACCAATTACCTCATGCCCGACTCCCGCTCCCTCCTCTCTGTCGGCATTGATGTCGGCACGACCACCACCCAATTCGTCTTCTCGCGGCTCACCCTCACGGATGTAGCGCGCCCCGGCCAGATTCCGCGTATTGGCATCACCGACCGCGCCATCATTTACCAATCCCCCATTACTTTTACGCCGCTCAAAGACTGGGAGACGATTGACGCTGAAGGGCTACAAGCCCTGGCCCGGCAGGAATACGCGGCGGCGGGCGTTGACCCCAAACAGGTGGAGACCGGCGCGGTCATCATCACCGGCGAGACCGCCAAGAAAAAAAACGCCGATGAGATTTTGCGCGTCCTGGCGGGCATGGCGGGTGAGTTCGTCGTCACGGTGGCCGGGCCGCACGTTGAGAGTCTCATCGCCGGGCGTGGCGCGGGCGCGGCGCAATACGCGCAGACCCATTTCACTTCGGTAACCAACGTGGATATCGGCGGGGGGAGCGCCAACAGCGCCATGTTCAAAGCGGGCGCCTTAGTCGCGGCCTCGGCCATGAACTACGGTGGGCGCATTATCGAGATTGACCACGCGACGGGGAAGGTGCGGCATTTGGCCGAACCCGCCAAACATATTTTGGCCGACATCGGCGAGCGATTGGCGATTGGCGATTCACCTTCGTTAGGTCAGTTACGCAAATTCACCGAACGTATGGCGGATTTGACGGTGGAGTTGATTGAAGGCACGGCCTCACTGTTGGCGCAAAAACTTTATCTCACCGCCCCGGCGGCAGTCTCGGGCCACGGCACGGTGCTGATGCTTTCCGGCGGCATTGGCCATTACTTCTATAGCCCACTCACAATTCATTCCGTCGCCGACGCGACCATTCACGACGACCTCGGGCCGCTCCTCGCCGAGTCGCTCCGGGGTCACGCCACCCTGCGGGCCTACGAAACCGTGCGGCCCGCCGAGACCACGCGGGCCACGGTGCTTGGGGCCAGCACCCAAACGGTCACGCTCTCCGGTTCCACCATTTGGGCGGAGCAAGCCATCTTGCCCCTCCGCAACGTCCCCGTCATCCGCCCCAACCTTGCCGCGCTCCCCACGCTCTCGGCCCCCCAAATCGCCGAAGCCGTGACCTCCGCCGTTCAACGCTGGGATGTGAACCCCGCCACTGATGACTTCGCTATCGCGCTTGAACTGAATCAACCTTTGAACTACACTCTGCTTCTGCAACTCGCTCACGGCCTGAGCGAATTTGCGCGCACCCTGCCCACCCACCGCCCACTCGTCGCCATCATCGAGCGCGATTACGCGCAAGCCCTCGGCCAAACCGTGAAGGCCATGTTGCCTGACCACCCCTTACTGGTCATTGACCAGGTGGGCCTGAGCGAAGGCGATTATATTGACATTGGCACGCCGCTGATGGACGGGCGGGTGGTGCCGCTGAGTGTGAAGACGCTGGTGTTTTATCATTGAACGGAGGTTGAGATGGACAAGACAATTGCAGTGGCGGACTTACAGAAGGATATCGAATATATTCTGAACGAGGTCGCCACAGCCCGTACGCCGTACATTCTCACGCGCGAGAATGCGCCGAGTGTGGTGCTCATCCCCTATGATGAATATCTCAAGTTTATGGCACGGCAAGAGATTATTGCGCGCTTCAATAAGTCTTGGGCTGAAATTGGTGAAAAGAATGCCCGCTTTTCCGATGAGGAAATCGAAGCCGATTTGGAGGCAATAGACAAAGAAGAGCTTCAAGCGCGGAGCAATCAGTGACTCGCTCGGTCATTGACACGAATATTTTGATTCGCGCCATCATCCGCCCGGTAGGGACGGTTGGGCCGGTGATTGTTCGGCTGGAAGAAGGCCGCTATCAACTCATCTATTCTCAACCACTGCTCGATGAACTAACCAGAAAACTCGCTTTACCGCGCATCAAGGATAGATATGAGCTAACGGACGAGCAAGTGACCGATTTTATTGGTTTACTAACGGAGTTAGGCGAACTCGTCAAACCAGAACGAAGGGTTGCAATCTGCCGCGACCCAAAAGATAACATGGTGATTGAGGCCGCGCTGGCGGGCAAAGCAGAGTTTGTGGTTACGGGTGACAACGACTTGCTTGTTCTTGGGCAATTTGAAACAGTGCGATTTATAACAGCCAGAGAGTTTTTGTGGATACTTGAACAAGGGAATCAAATTGACTAATAGGCTTTGTAGAGACGGGCGCGTGCCGTTGCGTGTAAAAGTGTTGGTGTTTTATCATTAAGTTTGGAGAAGATGCTATGACCATCATGCCCGCTATCTCAGTCGCCATTTCTAAAGATGGCACGATTGTCATTCCTGAAAAACTACGCAAGGCCTTGAATTGGGTGGATGGGCAGTCAGTGGTTTTGCGGCAAACCGGCGAGGGCATTCTGCTTGAGAAGCCTTCCAACTCGCCCTTACGCGCCAAAGCCAAAGCGCTGGTGAGGCAAGCCAAGATTAACACTGCCATTCGGGCCGATACTTTGACGGCGGATGAAGCTCGGGCGCATTATGATGCCGCAGTAACCGCTATCCGCAAAACTTTGCAAGCTAAGCGACACAAGAAATCAAAATCCGCTTAATCCGTTCCATCCGTTGAAAGACTAAAAGCCTATGCTCCTCCGCACCAAACTATTCGGCAAGACCTACGAATTCCCTGATATCCGCCTCCTCATGGGCAAAGCCAATGAAGAGAAGAGCGGCGACCGGCTCGCGGGCGTGGCGGCTGAGACCACCGCCGAGCGCGCCGCGGCCCGCTTCGTCCTCGCGGAAGTGCCGCTCTCCGTCCTGCGCGCCACCCCCGCCGTCCCCTATGACCAGGACGAAGTGACGCGGGTGATTCAGGACGCCGTCAACGAGACGGTTTACAACGAAATCAAGGGCTGGACGGTGGGGGAATTCCGTGAATGGCTCTTGGCCGACACCACCACCAGCGAGATGATTAAGCGCGTCTCGGCCGGCCTCACCGCCGAGATGATTTCCGCCGTCACCAAACTCATGTCTAATCTGGACTTGATGTACTGCGCCAAAAAGATTCCGCGCACCGCGCATTGTGGCAACACCATCGGCGCGCCCGGCACACTCTCCAGCCGCAACCAGCCCAACCACCCCACCGACTCCCCCGAAGGCATCCGCGCCGAAATCTACGAGGGCCTGTCCTACGGCTCTGGTGACTCGGTCATCGGCATCAACCCGGTGGACGATTCGTATTCCTCTGTCGCGCGCTTGCTCGACATGACCCACAACATCATCCAAACGTGGAATATCCCCACCCAAAACTGCGTCCTCGCGCACGTCACCACGCAGATGAAGTGTATGCAATCCGGCTCACCGGTGGGGCTGGTCTTTCAATCACTCTCCGGCTCGCAAAAAGGCAACGACTCTTTCGGCATCTCGGTCGGGATGCTCGATGAGGCCTACGCCCTCGCGCAAAAATACTGCTTCCCCACCGGCCCCAACTTCATGTACTTTGAAACCGGCCAGGGTTCGGCGCTCTCGGCGGACGCGCACAACGGGTGGGACCAGCTCACCCTCGAGGCCCGCAACTATGGCCTCGCCAAACGCTGGCATCCCTATCAGGTCAACACCGTCGTCGGCTTCATCGGCCCCGAATATCTGTACGACGCGCGCCAAATCCAGCGCGCCGGTCTCGAAGACCACTTCATGGGCAAACTCACCGGCATCCCCATGGGCGTAGATGCCTGCTACACCAACCACGCCCGCGCCGACCAGAACGCCATCGAAAACCTCGCCGTCATGCTCACCGCCGCCGGATGCAACTACTTCATGGGCGTGCCCATGGGCGACGACTCCATGCTCTCGTATCAATGCACCTCCTACCACGACGCGCCCACCCTGCGCCAACTCTTCAACCTGCGCCCCGCGCCCGAATTCGAAGCCTGGCTGGTTGACCTCGGCCTCATGCGAAACGGCATTCTCACCGAGCAAGCAGGCGACCCGACGTTTTTCCTGAAGAGATAAACTCATGGATACCCAAGAACTCAATCAAATCAAAGACATTGTCCGCGAAGTTGTAAAAGAAGAAATGCAAACGGCATTGGGGCCTGTCAACCAGCGCTTTGACGGCATTGATAAGCGCCTCGACAACATGGACGCGCGTTTCGATAAAGTAGATGCCCGTCTCGACAACATCGAAACCAACATGGTGCGGCGCGACGAGTTCAAAAGCCTCTTCATCGAAGCCTGTGAGCCATACGCTACCGAGATTTACAAGGGCCTCAAAGACCTCGGCCAGCGTGTGGATAAGATTGATGAGCGCCTCAAGAAAATGGAAAACCTCTACTCCCGCCGCCTCGATAATTTAGAAGCGGCCATGACCGACCAGCGCACCACTTACCGCGAAGCGCCAACCGAGTTTGCCATCTTGCGCGAGCGCGTCGCCGAACTCGAAGAACGTCTTGCCAAACTGGAGGGTCGCCCCAATGAATGACTCCAAACTCAACGCTATCGTCGAAGCCGTGGTTAAAGAATTAATGATGGCCCGCGCGGCCTCAGCGCCCCCCGCCACTACGGCCTTCCCCAGCGCGGTTGCCGCCCCGAGCGTTTCTCCCGCGCCCATTGGGATTCCTGTTTCCCCAGCGACTTCCCCGCTCCACATAGATTTACCCGACCCGACTTTGCCCAACGCTCGTTACCAGCCACGAGTTAAAAACGCCAAAGACCCCGAAGCCCTCAAGGCCCTCATCGCCTCCACCACCGCCCGCATCGGCGTGGGGCGCGCTGGCCCGCACTACAACACCTACTCGCTTCTACTCTTCCAAGCCGACCACGCCATTACCCAGGACGCCCTCTACCGTGACGTGGACCAGAAGCTCCTCGACGACCTCGGCCTCTTCACCGTGCAAACCAACATCACCGGCGGCAAACAGGAATATTTGCTCCGCCCGGATTTAGGGCGACAACTGAGTGCTGACGCTAAACAAGTAATCAGTGACAAGTGCGTTAAATCGCCCAACCTCCAACTCGTGGTCGGCGATGGCCTGAGCGCCGCCGCCGTCGAAGCCAACGCCCGCGAGATGTTTCCAGTCATCCTCAACGGTGCCAAGCAAGCCGGTCTCACCGTCGGCACGCCCTTCTTCGTCAAGTACGCCCGCGTCGGCATCCTCAACGACATTGGCGAGTTGCTTAAACCGGATGTGGTCATCCTGCTCATCGGCGAGCGCCCCGGCCTCGGGCGCGCCGATTCGCTCAGCGCCTACATGGCCTACCGCCCCAAAGCGGGCGACTCGGATGCGGACCGCGATGTGGTCTGCAACATCTTCGAGAACGGCGGCACCAACCCGCTCGAAGGCGCGGCGTTCACCATCCAAATCACGCAGAAGATGATGAAGCATCAGGCGAGTGGGGTGAAGTTGAAGTTAGCGACGAAATAGAAACTGGAGGTCGGAGGTCAGAAGTCGGAGAAGTAGCGATGGCAATCACATCCTATAGAGATTTAGAGGTGTATCAACGCTCAATGGCGGCGCTGGTCGCTGTACACAAATTGGCTCTAGCCTTTCCTGATTACGAACGCTTTGTGCTTGCCGACCAAATCCGGCGAGCAAGCAAATCAATTCCGACCAATATCGCCGAGGGTTATGGCAAGCGCAAATCGGCCAAAGAATTCAAACACTACCTCTCCATTGCGCTTGGTTCGTCCAATGAGATGGTTGTGCATCTGGAAATCGCCCGGGAGTTAAATTATTCCAAAGCCGAAACCTGTAATAGCCTTATCGAGGAATACACGGTCATTTGCAAAATGCTCTATCGCCTTATCGAAAACTGGCGCACCATCCCTTCATCCCCAATCAAACCTACTCCCAAGCACCAACCCTCTGACCTCTGACTTCCGACCTCTGACCTCTAGGAGTCCCCATGCCCACCCTCGACCCCCTCTACGCCACGCCCCTCGCCGTCCGGCTCATTTCCAATGTGGATGCAAATTTGGCCGAAAATTTAAAACTCGCGCCGCATCAAAAATCCGTCGGCCTCATCACCGCCGACAACGACGACGCGACTTATGTTTCGATTGACGAAGCCACGAAGATGGCGGATGTCGAAGTCGTCTATGCGCGGTCATTTTATGCGGGCGCGAAACACGCGTCGGGCAAGTTATCCGGTGAAATTCTGGCCGTCCTCGCAGGCCCCAATCCTGCCGAGGTGCGGGCGGGCCTCAGCGCCGCGCTCACCTATATGAAGAACGAGGCCCTTTGGTATTCAGCCAACGAGGATGACTCCATCGCCTTCTTCCCGCACGTCATCTCGCGCACCGGCTCCTATCTTTCCAAAATGTGCAACATCCCCCTCGGCGAACCGATTGCGTATCTCATCGCCCCGCCCCTCGAAGGCGTGTACGCGCTGGATGCCGCGCTCAAAGCCGCCGCCGTCCGCATCGTCTCGCTCACCATGCCGCCGTCCGAGACCAACTACATGGGCGCGCTCCTCACCGGCGACCAACCCGCTTGCCGTGCCGCCGCCATTGCGTTTCGAGAAACGGTGTTGGAAGTGGCGCAGAACCCGATTAAGTTCTGACAAGGTGACAAGGTGACATTCACCCTGTCACCCAGTCATATTTCTTAAACCCTCTCACTCAAGGAGTCTCCCATGCCCGTAGATATCGCCATGATTGCGCTCGGAATGGTCGAAACCAAAGGATTGATTGGCGCGATTGAAGCCGCCGATGCTATGGTCAAAGCCGCCAACGTCACCCTCATCGGGAGCGAATATGTCGGCGGCGGTTATGTGACCGTGATGGTGCGCGGCGATGTCGGCGCGGTGAAAGCCGCCACCGATGCTGGCGCCGCCGCGGCCAAACGCGTGGGCGAACTGGTCTCGGTCCACGTCATCCCGCGCCCGCACACAGACGTGGAAATGATCCTGCCTAAGAACAGCAAGGGCGGATTCGGCGGCAAGTCGTAACTTCAAACTTAAAATTTCAGACCCCCAATTTGAAGTTTGAGTTTTGAAGTTTGGAATTTGATGCCATGCGTCAACTCTTCACCGCCGCCGATATTCGCTACCTCACCCAAACACGGAAATCCGATGTTTTGGTGCTGGCCCCCGACGATTTAATCACCCCTGAAGCGGTGGATGTGGCCCGCGAGTTGGGCGTGCGCCTCGTGCGTGAGTCTGCGCCCGCTGGGTCACCCGCGCCCCCCGCCTCACTCCCCACAGTTTTACCTCCCCTCAAAGTGGTGCGCGGCGCAAGCGTAGTCATGGACTCCTTCGGGGCCGACCTCGCCACCCCCGGGACCAACGTCCGGCTCAAAGACATCATCACCTCGGGGCACGGTTCCCCCATGGCCGCCGGGTACATGGCCCTCGATAAAGGTGAGTTTCCGTGGACGCTCACCTACGACGAAATAGATATCGTCCTTGACGGGGAGTTAGTCATCACGCGCGGGGCCGAGCAAGTCCGCGCGGGCCCCGGCGATACTGTCTTCATCCCTAAAGGGTCCACCATCACGTTTGGGACGCCGCACCGCGTTTGGTTCGTCTACGTCACCTTCCCCGCCGATTGGAATCAATAACACACCATAGGCTGCCCCCTTCGACTACGGAGTGGGCGCATTCTGAGCGGAGCGAAGCGCAGTCGAAGAACGCGCCCACGCCTCCGCTCAGGGTGCTGTATATAACAGGAATTAATAATTCATGTCCTCTGCCCCCGTCGCCCCTCGTCGCCCGCACTCCCTCACCCAGCACGGCCACACCCGGATTGATGATTATTACTGGATGCGGCATCGCGAGGACCCGGCCGTGCTGGACTACCTCACCGCCGAAAACGATTATCTCGACGAGATGCTCCAGCACACGCAGGGATTACAAGCGCAACTCTTCGCGGAAATGAAAGCCCGTCTCAAGGAAGACGATGCCGCCGTCCCCGAACAACGCGGCGAATATTTCTATTACACCCGTTACGCGGCGGGCCAGCAATATCCGCTCTATTGCCGCCGACCGCGCGCGCCACTGGCGGTCGAGGAAATCCTGGTTGATCAAAATGAAATTGCCGCGGGCCAACCGTTTTGCCGCATGGGCGCGTTTGCCCCCAGTCCCGATGGGCACAAGCTCGCCTATTCCATTGACGAAGACGGCTCGGAACAATGTGTGCTGTACATCAAAAACCTAACCACCGGCGCGCGCTATCCCGAAACCATCCCCAACACGGCGGGCGATGTATACACCCACACCGGCCTCGAATGGGCCAGCGATAGCCAAACCTTGTTCTACGTGACCCGCGACGAACACCTGCGCCCGTGCCGGATTTTTCGACACGCGCTCGGTGCGGACCCCGCGACCGACACGTTGGTTTACTTTGAAGCGGATGAGACCTACTACCTGTTCCTCCGCAAAATGCGGAGCGGCGCTTATCTCGCGGCGCTCTCGTTTTCCACCACCACCACCGAGTGGCGCATCCTCCCGGCCAACTCGCCCCGCGCCGAGCCACGCCTCTTCACGCCCCGGCGCGCGGGCATCGAGTATTACCTCGAGCACTCCGGCGACCAGTTCTTCATCTGGACCAACGCCGACGCGCAAAACTTCCGACTCATGGTCGCACCGCAAAACGCCACCACACAATGGCGCGAACTCATCCCACACCGCGCCGAGGTGCTGATAGAAAACGTGCTGGCGTTTGCGAACACCCTCGTCCTCTTTGAGCGCCGCGACGGCCTCACCCAAATCCGCCTCTCGGCCCTCGACGGCCTCAGCGCCGTGCGCTACGTGCCCTTCCCCGAACCCGTCTACGCCGCCGACCCCGAAGCCAACCCCGAGCCAGCCGCCGGTTACGTGCGCTTCAGTTACTCCTCACTCGTCACGCCGAACTCCATCATTGATTTTCATTTTGACACAGGCGAATGGGAATTAAAAAAGCAGGATGAAATTCCGAGCGGCCACAACCCCGCCGACTATGTGACCGAGCGCCGCCACGCCCTCGCGCCCGACGGAACACGCGTACCCCTCTCGTTGATCTACAAAAAAGGGTTGCCGTTAAACGGCCAGAACCCCACCCTGCTTTACGGCTACGGTTCCTATGGCGCGAACATGGACCCCAGCTTCATCGCCTATCGCTACAGCCTCATAGACCGGGGCTTTGTGTTCGCCATCGGCCACATTCGCGGCGGCTCGGAATTGGGCCGCGCCTGGTACGATGCCGGCAAAATGTTCAACAAGCGCAACTCTTTCACCGACTTCATCGCCTGTGCCGAACACCTCATCGCCGAGGGCTACACTTCCAAAGACAAACTCGCCATTCAAGGCCGCTCGGCGGGCGGCTTGCTCACCAGCGCCTGCCTCGTCCTGCGCCCGGATTTATTCAAAGCCGTCATCACACAAGTGCCCTTCGTGGATGTGGTCACGACCATGAGCGATGCCACCATCCCGCTCACCGCGCAAGAATACGGCCAATGGGGCAACCCCGCCGACCCCGCCGAGTTTGATTACCTCATGTCTTACTCACCCTACGACAACCTCCGCCCAGTCGCCTATCCCGATACGCTCATCACCACCGGCCTCAACGACCCGCGCGTGGCCTACTGGGAACCCGCCAAGTTCGCCGCCAAACTCCGCGCCCTCAAGACCGACAATAATTTGTTGTTACTGCACACCAACATGGAAGCCGGTCACGCCGGAGCCTCGGGGCGCTATGACTACCTCAAAGAGATAGCGATGAACTACGCGTTTCTGATTGACCGCTTGGAAGGCAAGAACCAGTAATCAGTAGACACTATCGGAAATAAGATTTGGAATGTGTTTTCGTAGGGGCGTTCAATTGAACGCCCCTACGAAAACGTTATTTCCGATAAGGTCTAGTGACCAGTTATCCGTTTACTGATTACTGCTCACTGCACACTGCCTTTTCCTTATGGTCATCACCGAAGCCGAACTCCGTGAACTGTGGCGGGATGGCAAAAACGAACTGCCCGCCTTCCCGCCCGGCACGCGCCTCACCCCTGCCGCGCAAGATTTCCTCAAAGCGCACGACCTCCAACTTCACTTCGAGTCACCTCAATTACTAATTACTAATTACCAAAGCTTCGCGTCTAACCCTCAATCTTCCCCCACTTGGGATAAGCCCGCCACCTTCCCCGTCCTCCTCACCGGCCCGCTCCCCGTTTGCTCCGTCTGCGGCCAACCCCTGCCCCATAAACCCGACCACATGACGCAACTGGACGCGAGCCATTTCGCGCCCAAGACGCACCCGCGCATCAAGTTTCGTGGCAAAGTGGACTCATTGCACGCGCTGGTAATGCTGGTCGCCGCCGAAGCCCGCCGCTACCAACTCCCCGACCTCGCGCGTTTGCTCGACACCCTCGCCGCCTATTGCCGCGAGATTCAATCCGCCGAGTACCACGCCCGCCCGGTGGGCGCACTCGCCCTCAACGGCCAAACCGAAGCCGAAATCCACGACATTTCACATTGGCCCGACAAGCATCTCGGTCTGTCCCACCTCACCCCCGGCCCGGCCGACCACACCATTTTGCACTGGCTCAACTACCTCCGCGCCACCGCCCGCGAAACCGAAGTCGTGGCGCTGGAAGTTTTTGGCGCCGAACACCGTCATCCTTCGATAGGCTCAGGAGGCAACTTGCCTCACGCCCTCAACCGCTTGAGTAGTGGGATTTATTATTTGGAGTTGTTGTTCAAGGCAGGCAAGCTAAGTTGGCAGATTAAAAAGTAACCTCCTGTTGGCACACAGGAGGTTACTTTTCACACTTCACTTTTCACGCTTTACCACCCTCTCATCCTCGCCTGCGCCCATTCATATAATTGCTGATACCCCGTCGCCGAGCGCGCCCACGAGAAATCGGCGGTCATGCCGTTGCGCTGGATTTTGCGCCAACTGACCCGGTCGTTGTTGTAAATAAAGGTCGCGCGTTGCATGGCGCGCCAGAAAGCGTCCACGCTAAAGTCGTCAAACGTAAAGCCGGTCACCATATCCTGCACGGTGTCGGTGAGGCCGCCGGTGGCGCGCACCACCGGCACACTGCCCATGTGCATCGCAATCAACTGCCCCAGGCCGCACGGCTCAAAACGCGAGGGCATAACAAAAATGTCGCTTCCGCCGTAGATCAGCGGGGCGAGGTCGTTGGAGAACGCCAGCACCGCGCGCATTTTGTCGGAGTGATAACTCTCCAAATGGCGGAACATATTCTCATAGTTATCCGCGCCAGTGCCCAGCACCACAAATTGCGCGTCGCCCACCCCGCCGTTCATCAGCAGGTGGAGCATATGCCCCACAATCTCCAGCCCCTTTTGATAATCAAGCCGCGAAACCATCGCCACCAGCGGCACCTCGTCCTTTTGCGGCAAACCCAGGCGGGCTTGTAGCGCCCGTTTGTTTTCCAGCCGGTCATCCAAGTTATCCGCGTCAAACGGTTTCGCCAGACTCTTATTTGCCTGTGGGTTCCAGGCGTCGTAATCCAAGCCGTTGAGAATGCCGTGCACATCGTAATGCCGGAAACGCAACAAGCCCTCCAGCCGGGCCCCACCATCGGGGGTCATAATTTCGCGGGCATAGGTGGGGCTGACGGTGTTGATGAGCGTAGCGTGATAGATGCCGCGCGCCATGAAGTTCGTCGCGCCGTAGGGTTCTTCGCGTAGGCCCGGAGTGGTCACGCCCAGATAATTCAGCGCGTCCCATTTAGACAAACCTTGATGCGCGAGATTGTGAATCGTGTACAGACTCGGCGTGCCACGATAACGCTCATCGGCTTGGCCGCTCGTCGCCAGCCACGTGACCGCCGGGGCGGAGTGCCAGTCGTGGGCGTGCACAATGTCTGGCTTCCAGCCAAGCGCCAGGGTCAAGTCCAACGCGGCGCGCGAGAAAAATGCGAAGCGATAACCATCATCGTCGTAACCATAAATCTCGGGGCGGTCAAATAAATTTGATTCGGCGATGAAGTATACGGGGATGTCGGTGCCGGGCAAGGTACTGTGAAACACGCCCGCCGGGAGATGGCCAATCCCCATCGGTACATGGAGCGTCCACGGCATGGCCTCGAACTCACCGGCCCGCCCGCGCTGTTCGAGTTTTTGGTAGGCGGGCATGACCACGCGCACGTCATGGCCGAGCGCGCGCAAGACTTTGGGCAACGATCCGGCCACATCGCCAAGGCCACCCGTCTTGGCAAACGGGGCGACTTCGGCGCTGAGCATGAGAATTTTTAGGGCTTCGGGCATGGGGCAAGTGTAGTCAGATAAGGTGAGATGTCAATATGGGCTGGGACTTTCAGACTTTCAAGCTTAACACGAAGAACACGAAGGAGGCACAAAGGTGGTAAGGTTTAAATCTTTGCTTTTCTTCGTGTTTCTTTGTGATCTTTGTGGTTAAGCTTTTAGGCCCAGAGTTGAGCGTTGCTTTTGTGGTAAAGTCGCCTCAT
>CAYUFY010000117.1:0-13674 GCA_964443795.1 uncultured Anaerolineales bacterium
CCCCACCGACCTATCTTATGACCCTCCTCGGCCTCCACCACATCACCATCGTCTGCGCCCACGCCCAACGCACGGTGGATTTTTACACCCGCGTCCTCGGCCAGCGGCTCGTCAAGCAGACCGTCAACTTCGACGCGCCCGATAGTTACCATCTCTACTTCGGGGACGAATTGGGCCGCCCGGGCACGGCCCTCACTTTCTTCGAATGGCCGCACGCGCACCGGGGGCGGTGGGGCATTGGGGGCACGCATCATGTCGCGTTGCAAGTGGCCGATTACGACGGGCTGTTGCAGTGGAAGCGCCGCCTGACCGATCTGGGCCTGAAGGTGGATGGCCCGCTCGATCGGCATTATTTCACCTCCATCTATTTCACCGACCCCGACGGGACGATTCTGGAGATCGCCACCCTCGGGCCGGGGTGGACCGTGGACGAAGCGGCTGACCGCCTGGGCGCGGAATATCGCCAGCCGCCGCCCGCGATGATCGTGAACAACCGCGACGAGGCGCGTATCGCCGCGCTCACCTGGCCCGAGCCGGTGCCGCACCTCACGCCCGCCATGGCGCTGACGCGCGGGATGCACCACATCACCGCCATCGGTTCGGACATCCATCGCACCCACGAATTTTTTGGCGACTTGTTGGGTCTGCGGCTGGTCAAGCGCACGTCGAACTTCGATGACCCGAAGTCGGCGCACTGGTATTGGGGCGTGGGTGAGGGCGCGCCCGGCACGCTCATCACTTATTTCGAGCGCGACCCCCAGCGCGTGCCGCCCATGCAGATGGGCGCGGGGCAGACCCACCATTTTGCGCTGGCCGTGAAGGATGAGGCGACCCAATGGGAGTGGCGCGAAAAACTGGTGCGCGCCGGCCTGCGCGTCTCGCCGGTGATGAACCGGGTTTACTTCCAGAGCATTTACACCAACGACCCCGACGGGCATATTGTGGAACTGGCCACCCTCGGCCCCGGCTTTGCCCACGACGAAGACCCCGCCACCCTCGGCCAGCGGCTCCAACTGCCGCCCTGGCTCGAAGAGCACCGGAAAGAGATTGAAGCGCATTTGCCACCGCTCACACTTTCGAGTGCGGATTAGCGCATCCGGGACTTTCGGGTCAGCCCCAACCCGACCATTTTTTCATGCCCGACTCATCTTCCTCAAGTAAAGTAGCGAGATGTCAAAGAAAACCATTACCCTCCTACTCCTCTCCCCCATCGCGCTCTTTATTGCCATCCAACTCCTCCCGGTCTGGCTGGCGCAAACCAACCCGGCCGTGGTGGCCGAACCCAAGTGGGCTAGCCAACAAACGCGCGATCTGGCCCAGCGCGCCTGTTTCGACTGCCACAGCAATGAAACCGTGTGGCCGTGGTATAGCCGGGTGGCCCCGGTCTCGTGGCTGGTCACCAACGATGTGGTGGATGGCCGCCGCACCCTAAACTTTTCGGAATGGGGCGTGGCCGGGACCAGCAAATTGGGCAACAACCCCAGCAAAGCCGCACGCGAGCTCGAAGAGAAAATCAGCCGGGGTAGTATGCCCCCGGGCAAATATCTGCTCATCCACCCCACAGCCAAACTCTCGGAGGCTGAAAAACAGCAACTCATTGACGGTCTGCTGGCCTCCATCGCCACGCCTTAACCCATCCACGCCTCTGACTTCTGATCTCTGACTTCTGACATCTCTCCTTCATGCGCACGTTCATCCGCTCCCTCAGCCTCCGCTCCTATCTGATTGTTTCGCAAGGACTGGGCCTGCTCCTTGCCTTCTTGTTTCTGCCCCAGGGTTTTACGTCGCTGGAGTTGACCATCCTGATTGTCTTCTTTGTGGGTTGTGTGGTCTTTGCCGTCAGCCTACGCACCCCCCGGCAAAAACTCGCCACCTTCAACGCCCTCACCGCCTTCGACCAGGTCCTCGCCGCCGGCCGCCCCACCCTCATCGAGTTCTATTCCGACCAGTGCGCGCTGTGCATGGCCAACCGCCCGCTCCTCGACCGCCTCGAACAACAAGCCGGCCACGACCTACAAATCCTACGCGTGGACGCCAAAGATAATCTCATCGGGCGCCAACTGGCCGAACGCTATCAAGTGACCCTCACCCCCACCTTTCTCCTCTTCAACCCCACCGGCGAAAAACGCGATGAATATGTGCTGATCGTCAATCGCGGGCAAATCCTGTATTACCTTGACCAACTCAAACGCGCGTGAACCGCATCCTCTTCATCTTCCTCGACGGCGTGGGCCTCGGCGCGGCTGACCCGGCGACCAACCCCTTTGTCACGGCGGATATCCCCACCCTGCAGGGATTGCTGAACGGAGAGCGCCCGCTGGCCCCCACGCCGCCCACCGCCACCGCGCGGTCACTGTTCATCCCCACGGATGCGGGTCTCGGCGTGGACGGTCCACCCCAATCGGCCACTGGGCAAGCGGCCATCCTCACAGGCCGCAACGTCCCGCAACTCATCGGCGGGCACTGGGGGCCAAAGCCCAACGCCGCCGTCGCCGACATCGTCAAACGCGACTCGCTGTTCATCAAGCTAAAAAACCGGGGCCTCTCCGCCGCCCTGCTCAACGCCTACCCGCAACGCTACTTCGATGGCATCGCCTCGGGCCGCCACAACTACTCGGCCATCCCGCTGGCCGTCACCGCCGCTGGCCTCCCGCTCTTCACCACTGACGACCTGCGCGCGGGCCGCGCCCTCTCCGCCGACTTCACTGCCGAGGGCTGGCGCACCGAACTCAAAATTACCGACGCGCCCGTGTACACCGCGCGCGAGGCCGGGCACAAACTCGCCGAACTCGCATCCCACTATGCCTTTTCGTTTTTCGAACATTGGCCCACCGACCTCGTCGGGCATCGCGGCACGTTGGCCGAGGCCCGGCAAGTTATCGAGCGCTTTGATGCGGTGCTGGGCGGCCTGCTCGAAGTCTGGGACGACGAGGCCGGCCTCATTGTCATCACCTCCGACCACGGGAACCTCGAAGATCTCAGCCACAAACACCACACGCGCAACCAGGTTCCCACCTTTGTCATTGGCACCGCCCGCCACGCCTTCGCCGCGGGCCTCAGCGACCTCACCCACTTCACCCCGGCGATTTTAAGGACGGTGGCAAGTGACAAGTAACACAGCATGTAAGATGTATGACTCTTGTCACTTGTCACTTTGACACCCTCTCCCCAAAGGTCTATCATCCCTCCCATGTCCATTGATCCCGAAGCTCTCCGCGCCGTCATGCGCCACTGGGCCACCGGCGTTGCCATTCTCGGCGCGCGTGAAGGCCCGGTGGTCCATGGCATGACCGTAAACTCGTTTGCCTCCGTCTCCCTCGAGCCGCCGCTCGTCCTGGTCTGCGTCGAACAACGGGTGCGCACACATGGCCTCATCGAACGCACCCGCGTTTTCTCCCTGTCCATTTTGCGCGAAGGCCAGCAAGCCCTCTCCAACCGCTTTGCCGGCCGCGAGACCGAACAAGGCCAGCGCTACGATGGCCTCGAAACCTTCACCGCCGTCACCGGCGCGCCCATCCTGGCCGACCATCTCGGCTATCTCGATTGTGCGGTCATCGCCGCGCACCCGGCCGGAAACCACACCATCTTCGTAGCCGAAGTCGTCGCGGCCCAAGCCCCGCCCGCGGGTCAGCCATTGCTATATTTTGACCGGGATTATCGGTCACTGGCGCTGTAACGGCGAAGCCTTCGCCCCAGTCATAAGGAGAGAAAGGAAGGTATCCATGTCAGCTCTCTCCCCTGCCGAAAGAAAAACCCTCTTGCGCCTCGCGCGGGAGGCCCTCGCCGCCGCGGTGGCCGGGCAACCGCGCCCCACCGTGGACCCCGCACAACTGTCGCCCGCCCTCACCCGCCCCGGCGCGTCGTTCATCACCCTCACCGAGCGCGGCGAACTGCGCGGGTGCATCGGCGCGCTCCAGCCCCAATATCCGCTATACGAAGATGTGCAAATCCATGCGGCGCAATCCGCCCTGAACGATTACCGCTTCCCGCCCGTGGTGCCCGCCGAAGTGCCGCAAATTGAAGTGGAAGTCTCGGTCCTGACCGAACCTCAGCCGCTCCCCTATGATCAACCCGCCGACCTGCCGGGTCGCTTGCGCCCCGCAGTGGATGGGGTGATCCTGGGGCACGGTCACCGGCGCGCCACTTTCCTGCCGCAAGTCTGGGAACACGTGCCCGACCCCGAAGTGTTCCTCTCCATGCTGTGCGAAAAAATGGGCGCGCCCGCCAACACCTGGCGCAAGACCAAACTCGACGTGCAGATTTATCAAGTGGAGAAGTTTACGGAAGGGGAACTGGGGAAGGCCGAATGAAAAATGGCTAAATGAAAAATGCTGAGTGGCACTGGCCCACCGCCCTGCGCGCCTTGCGCCACCCCAACTATCGGCTGTTCTGGTTTGGGCAACTGATCTCCCTCATCGGCACCTGGATGCAATCCACCGCGCAACAATGGCTGGTGTATCGGCTCACCGGGTCGCCGCTGGCGTTGGGCACCGTCGCCTTTCTCGGCGCCCTGCCCGTCACCCTGTTCTCGCTCTTCGCGGGCATCGTGGTGGATCGCGTAGACAAACGCCAAGCCCTCATCGTCATCCAAAGCGCCATGTTGGTCCTCGCCCTGACCCTGGCCGCGCTCAACTACACCGGCGTGGTGCAATATTGGCATGTGCTGGTGCTGTCATTCCTGCTCGGTCTCGCCAACACGTTCGATATGCCCACGCGCCAGGCCTTCAATGTGGAGATGGTCGGCAAAGAAGATTTGATGAACGCCATTGCCCTCAACGCCTCCATCTTCAATGGCGCACGGTTGGTCGGCCCGGCGGTGGCGGGCCTGCTCGTGGCGCGCATCGGCGAGACCAGCGCCTTTGTGGTTAATGGGCTCTCGTTCCTCGCGGTGATTGCGGGTCTGGCCCTCATGCAGTTGCCGCCCTTCATTCCACGCGCCGGGCGGCTCACCCCCATGGCCGACCTAAAAGAAGGCGTGCGCTTCATCTTCACCACCCGCACCGCGCTGGCCCTCTGCCTCATTGCCCTCATCCCCAGCGTGTTCGGCTTCCCCTACACTTCCCTGCTCCCGATCATGGCCGGCGATGTGTTGCACATGGACGCCGATGGCTATGGGCTGTTACTCTCAAGCGTGGGGTTGGGCGCATTAACCGCCGCCCTCTCGCTGGCTTCGTTGGGGAGTTTTAAACGCAAGGGGTTACTGGTGACGGTGGCGACCTTCGCGTTTGCCGGGGGCGTGGCGGGATTTGCCCTCTCGCGCGTGGCACCGCTCTCGATGGTGGCGCTAGTGTTCGCGGGCTGGGGCATGACCTCGCACCTCGCCACCACCAACACCCTGCTCCAACTCCAAATCCCCGATGCCTTGCGCGGGCGGGTGATGAGCGCCTACCTGTGGGCGGTGGTGGGCATGGCCCCGGCCGGGTCGCTCTTCTTTGGCACGCTGGCCGAAAATTTTGGCGCACCCACCGCGATTGTCATTGGAGCGGTTGTCTGTGTGCTGGGCGCGGGGGTGATGCTGGTGGTGTTTCCGCAGGTGCGGCGGATGGAATAGCGGGTGCTATAATCCTGTTCAAGAGAAAGGCAACGCCAAATGACCATGTTAGAAGTCACCATCAGTTTATCTGAGAACGAAGTGGCCGCCATTGACCGCGCCGCGCACTTAGAGCGGCGCACGCGCGAGGAAATTTTGCGCTTGGCCGCCCGCGAATACGCGCGCCGTTATCATCACCGCCGCGATAACCCGGAAATCCGGCGCGCCATGGCGACCATTGATGCGCTCTCAACAAAACTGGCCCCTCCCAACACCAATAGCGCCGACATTCTTCGACAATGGCGGGACACGCGCCGATGACGGTGCAACTCAAGCGGGTCGTCGTGTTGGATACCTCGGTTGTGGCAAAGTGGTTCAAGGGAGGCGAACCACTGGCGGCGGAGGCCAAGGCCTTGCGACAAGCGTATTATGAAGATCGCCTGAGCATTATCACACCTGACCTTGTTCCTTATGAACTGGCGAATGTGTTGCGCTATTCTGCCGAGGTGACCAAAACAGATAGCCTCAGTGCCATGGAAAGTCTGTATGCATTGGGAGTTGAAATCGCACCCGCCACTCTGGCCCTGATCAAACGGGGATTGGAACTGGCCTATCAATACGATATGGCCGTTTATGACGCGGCCTTTATCGCACTCGCCGAAGACTTACAGGCTGATTTCGTTACTGCCGATGAAAAACTGCTACGAAAAGTGACCGGCCTCCCCTTCTGTCATTTTTTAGGCGATGTGGTTGCCCCGCCTATCCCCACAGAAGAATAACCCCCTCGGCCTTCATCGTCGCGTTATTCTTCTCCAACGCCTGCTCAATTTTATTTTCCGCAATCTGGGCTTCAATTTCGGCGCGATGGTCAAAGTAATAACTGATAGCGTCATACATCGCCGCCGCCATCTTCCACCATCTGCGCCCCGGCATCCGTCACCACCACTTGCTTGCCGCTGGGGAAGGTGATGGCCGCTGAGTCGGAGATTTTCATCACGGTCACGCCTTTGTGTTTGACCGTGACCGGCCACGGGAAGGGGTTGAGGCCCTCGACGAAAACTTTCTTGGGGGAGATGATCCGCACGCCCAACGTCTGCATAAATAAATGCACCGGGGCCACGCCCCACAAATAATTGCGCTCACCCAACCCCTCCAGCACATCGGCGTTGTAGGCCTCGCGGAAGGCTTTATCATGTTTGAGGCTGTGAATCATCGTGGTCATTAATTTCGTGATGAGTTGCGCGGCTTCGGCGCGATAGCCGTATTCGACCAGCCCTTCCCCCAACATCGTGTTCCACATCAACCACACGCCGCCACTGCCCTCGCGGTTGTCGGGCTTGTAAGCTGGGTCGCGCGCGGAGCAATTCGGCAGACCGTAGGGCCGCCAGTAACGCTCGGGGTCAAGCAACGTCTGGCGGACCAAAGCTTCCGCGCGGGCCGGGTCGGGCACGCCGCCCCATAGGGGGAGCAAAAGCGTTTGGTCCTCGCGCGTAAAGTCCATCACCGACACCGTCACTGCAAACTCGTCCGTCAAGCCGCGCACTTCCACGCGCTCCAGTTCGGCGTAGAGTTTTTCGCTGGTGGCGGTGAAGATGCCGAAATACCAGCGCACGTTGGAGCGCTTGAGCGTCTCCACCCGATGCCGCCCGCGCCGCCCGCGCCCGGCGAGGGTGACTTCGAGATTGGGGCGCGCGTCTTTAGGCCCGATGGCTTTGACGATGATGCGGGCCGAGGGCGAGAAGCGGCGATTGACCTCGACCACGAGGTCACCTTGGCCCGAGGCGATGACTTGCCCCGGCGGGCTTTCGTGCGTGTCGCGGTCAACGTAATGGTACGAGTGGGTATCGGCGCGCCACATTTTTTCAATGGCGGCTTTGAGGGTGTCGGCGCGGCGCGTGAGGGCTTCATCAGCGGGCAGGCCGAGGCGGGTGGCGAGGCGCGTGAGGATGATGCTTTCGCGATAGAGATAACTGGCTAGGTCGGGCGCTTCGGCGAGGGTGATGTCGCCGCCCTGCCCCCACGTTTGCCATTGGACAAAGGACGGGCAATCGTCGAAAGCAGATTGGATGGTATTCGACCATTCGGGGACCCCGTCTTCGTCGCGGT
Organism: uncultured Anaerolineales bacterium; assembly: GCA_964443795.1. Lineage (GTDB taxonomy): Bacteria > Chloroflexota > Anaerolineae > Anaerolineales > UBA6663 > DATDRS01. The sequence goes on from CAYUFY010000117.1 coordinate 7,637, forward strand.
CGTATTTGGGCGCGAACCATATATCTAAGAAGCGGCGCAGGCCGGGGTAGACCTCGGCCAAGAAGGTGTGGTCTTCGGTGTATTCGTAAAGCCACCATGCGAGAGTCGCCAGCACCGGAATGCACAGGGCGCGGTTGCGTTGACCGGCGAGGCCGGGTTTCCAATCAATAAATCCATCGGGGCCTTGCACGGCCAGCCAGTTGCGCAGGAGGCCTTTGGCGAGGTCAGGCGCGGCGGAGACAATTTGCGGCAGGCTGACGTAGGCTTCGGTGGCGACTTGTCCATCCCATTGCCAGTTGTGGTCGGAGCCATCGCCTTTGCGCGAGTAGCCTTTGTCGGGGTGGCGGGCAAAGACGAAGGAAGGGTGCGGCAAATGCGCGGTGGGGCCGACATAGCATTGCAGGCCCACAGTTTGCGCGAAAGCCAGAGCCGCGTCCCAATCCTTGTCGCCGGTTTCGATGTCGAGCAGACCAGCGTTGACGAGTTCAATGCGCGCGAATTCGCCATCCCATTCACGGGCGAGAAGAGCGCCCCCATCCCCGGCCCTTCCCCCGTCGCTTAAAACCGCGACAGGGGAAGGGAGATTGACTCCCTCCCCTGTTTGCGGCTTTTGCAAACGGGGGAGGGTAGGGGTGGGGGTTGCGGTTTCGACCCAACGCACGGACACAGTTTCGCCGGGGGCGAGGTCGAGGGGGCGGGCGAGGGCGGGGAAGGAGGCCGAGGCGGGTTCGGTGACGCCTTCGAGGACGGCCCGCAGGTCGAGGTTGCCGGTATGGCCATCGAGGGCGAGAAGTTCGCCAACTTTCATAACCCCGAGGGGGCGCGGGTTATCGAGGGGCTTAAGACTCCCGCCGAGCCACAGTTGAATTTTGCGCGGCGTATCGCTGGTGTTGGTGAGGGTGAAGCGCCCGGCGAGAGTGTGCGAGTCGGGCGTCCAGTAGTCGGCGAGGACGCGGAGGTTGGAGAGCGGGTCACAGGTGAGGCGCAAATAATTCGGATAGAACGCGGTCACCGCCGGGGCGGAGACAAAATCGCCGGGGTCAGTGATCTGCTTGTCGCCCTCGACAAACGTGGGGAACAGGCGAAAGTCGCGGGCGCGCAATCCGAACGAGGTGCGCACAGCCAGCGCCGGAGGGTCGCCACCGGAGAGGGACAGTTCCCAGATATGGTCGTCGGCGTAATCCGTCGGGCCGAGGCGCACATCGGCGGCGAGGCGCAGGGTATAGGGATCAGCGGCGGTGAGGTGCCAGTCGCGCATGGGGTCAAACCCCCACCCGGGCCTCCCCCATCGCGAAGTTCAGCGATGAGGGAGAGTTCGGGATGGGGTTAATGAACGCGCTTCTCCATCCCCTTCCAGAACGGCTCGCGGAGTTCAGCTTTGAGAATCTTGTTCGTGCCGCCTTTGGGCAGGGCGTCGCGGAGTTCAATTCGTTTGGGGACTTTGAAGCCCGCCAGGTGTTCGCGGCAATGGGCTAGCAGGTCTTCGGGCGTGGCAATCTGACCCGGCTTGAGCACGACGAGGCCCACTGGGACTTCGCCCCACTTCTCGTCGGGGGCGGCAACCACCGCACATTCGAAAACTGCCGGGTGGGAAAACAGCGCGTTTTCGATCTCAACCGAGGAGATGTTTTCGCCGCCGCTGATGATGATGTCCTTCGAGCGGTCTTTGATAAGCAGGTAACCGTGTTCGTCCAGGGTGGCCATATCACCGGTATGGAACCAACCATCGCGAATGGAGGTGTTAGTCGAGTCGGGGTCTTTGTAATAACCATGCATGACGATGTTGGAGCGCGCCACAATCTCGCCGATTTGCTGGCCATCGGGGCGCACATCGGTATCGTTCGAATCCACCACGCGCAGTTGCACGCCGGGGAGCGCCCAGCCGGTGGAGCTTTGCCGCGCCAATTTCTGGTCGGCGGGTTCGGCGGCGGTGAGGTGCTGGCGGGGCTTGGCGAGCGAGAGCACTGGCGTGGTCTCGCTCAGGCCATAACCCACCATGGCAATGGCTTTCCCGCCGAGTTTCTCTTGCATGGCTTTGATAAGGGTGGGCGAGGCCGGCGCGCCGCCCGTGAGAAGGAATTGCAAACTGGACAAGTCGAACTTGGCAACGTCGGGGAAGTTAATGAGGGCATTGAAAATGACGGGAGCCCCCAATAGATGCGTGACCTGGTGTCGCTTAACCAGACCTAGCAAGTCACCGGGGATGAACTTGCGGAGCATGATATGCGTGCCGCCCTGCATGGTGACGGTGTGCGGCGTACCCCAGCCGTTGACGTGAAATAGCGGGACCGCACTCAGAATGATGTGCTCATCGGTGATGCCGATGGCGATGCAGGAGTAAAAACAATGGAGGTAGAGATTACGATGCGTGAGCGCCACGCCTTTGGGCTTGCCGGTGGTGCCACTGGTGTAAAACAACTCGGCGATGTCGTTTTCGTCCACTTCGGTGGCGGTGTAATCGGGGGAACCGGAGGCCAGCAGGCCTTCGTATTCATGCGTGGCCGGGTCGGCCAGATCACCTTCGAGAACCACAAAATGCTTGGTCGCGGTGAGCATGCCCTTCAACCCCTGAATGAGCGGCGTGAAATCCTTGTGGTAGAAAACCACGGTGGAGCCGGAATGGTTGAGGATGAAACCAATATCCTGCGGGGTGAGGCGGATGTTGATGGGGTTGAGCACCGCCCCGGCTTCCAGCACCCCATAGTAGGCCTCCAATAGTTGGTGCTCGTTGTAGGAGAGGAACGAGACCCGGTCACCGTTCTGGACCCCCAAACCGCGCAGGGCGTTGGCCAGCCGGTGGGTGCGCTGGGCAAATTCACCATAGGTGAACTGCTTGTCACCATCAATCACGCCGATCTTGTCGCGGAAATACATTTCGGCACGGTCACGAAATTCGAGGACGGACAGCGGAACAAACATGGCGAAACTCCTTTGGGATGAGCGGATACGGTTGGGGCAAAGTATAGTATGGAAGGGGGGGGAGGTAAACCGGGCGGGTACCCAATTTTGAGCCTCCAAAGCGTTGCCCCCAGCGGATGGCGGCGTTTGGGGAAAAATTGTGATGAGGTCTATCAACCATTTCGGTGAAAGCGTATATGGATTGGGCGCTTACACATTGTCACACTGAAGAGGTGATTAGTATGACTGGAGGGTGGCGGGGTTCGGGGCTATTCTGGACAGGTCGAAAATTCTCCCCAGGAAAACCACCATGCCTCTGCCCTCCTCGCCTCTATCTCGGCGTGAATTTCTGCGCCTCGCCGGGGTGACCGCCGCCGGCCTGCTCGTCAGCGGATGCCAACCGGCCCCGACCCCCGCGCCCAGCGCGACTCTGCCGCCCCCAGCGGTTAAGCCAGCCGTCGCGATTGGCCGCGCCACGACCTACGACCGTGCCACCCTCGAGCGCGCAGTCCAAACGCTCATCGAACAACTCGGTGGCCTGGGGGATGTAGTGAAACCGGGCGATAGTGTGGCGATCAAGCCCAACCTGACCGGGGGCGTGAAATCCAAGCCGGTGTCGGGTGGTCTCAAGCCCGTGGATACTTTCGTGACCCACCCCGAGGTAGTGCGCGCCCTCGTCAAGCAAGTGCAAGCCGCCGGGGCCAAAGAAATCTTCATCGTCGAGGCGGTTTACGAATGGGAGTCTTATCGCCAATGGGGTTACGAAGACCTCGCCGCCGACCTGGGCGTGACCCTGATTGACCTGAACGATTCAAAACCCTACGCGGACTTCATGGAAGCCGCCGTTGGCTCCAATCCCTTCATCTATAAGAACTTCACCTTCAACCCCATCCTCAACGATGTGAACGTCTTCATGTCGGTCTCCAAGATGAAAAACCACTATCTCGCCGGGGTCACACACACCATGAAGAATCTGTACGGCCTGGTGCCTTACCGGTTCTACCGTCGGAGCGAGACCGATGCCTATCGCTCCGGCTTTCACGGGGCCGAGACCGAGACGCGCACCCGGCTCCCGCGCATCATCGTGGACCTGAACCGGGCGCGGCCCATTCACTTTAGCCTGATTGATGGGATACAGACCACCCAGGGCGGCGAGGGGCCGTGGATTGAGAGTCTCGCGCCCATCGCGCCGGGCGTGCTCATCGCGGGCAAAAATCCCGTCGCCACCGATGCCGTCGCCACCGCCGTCATGGGCCACGACCCGGCCGGCGATTATCCCAACTCGCCCTTTATCCGTTGTGACAATCACATCCAACTAGCGGCGCAAGCTGGCTTAGGCACCAATAATTTGGATGAGATTGAGGTGGTGGGTACGCCCATCGCGCAGGTCAAAACGCAGTTCACCCCGGCTCCGTAATAGATCTGCCAAACCGGTTTTTAAAAACAACCGCCTCAGACTAAGGTCTGAGGCGGTCAATTTAACACACCTGGCTTTATTGAATGGCAGTGCGCGCCATCTATTTCAAATAAGCGCTGAAGGTGCTCAGCCAGTTTAAGTCATCGGCGCGGTCCACGCGATAGACACCACCGGTGCCAGCGCAGGTGCCGTTCATGCCAAAGGAGGTCACGCCCGCCACCACATTGGAGTTCCCGATGAAGTTGGGGCCACCCGAGTCGCCAAAGCAAGTGCCGCCGGTGTTGGCGTTGTTGGAGAGCAACAGGGAGGACGGACCGGTGAAACCGGTGTTGATCTGGTCGAGTTTGGGATAGGCCACCATGCGGATCTTAACGTTGTTTTCCTGCCAGGAGGCCGCATCGGGGAAGCTTTCCTGGAGGCCGTAGCCCACGGCGGTGAAGGTCACATCCTGCTGGCCGCGCTGGGTTGAAAATTTGTCCAGCACATCCAGTTTGGGCAGGGCGCCGTATTGAGCCATCTTCATGGGCTTATCCAACACTACCACGCCCAGGTCGTACAGATAAAAGGCATTGGGGTCGTATTGTGGGTGGGTATGGGGCGTCCCGCCAACGTTGCCTTTGTAGGGGTAGCCGTTCTGGGGAACGCCGGATTGCACATCGGCCTGGAACCAAATTTCCACATGGGCCGCCGGGGCTTCGGTGCAATGCCCAGCGGTCAGGAACAAACGCGAGGAAATCAGGGTGCCACTGCACCGCCACAGCGGCTTACCAGCCGCATCCTGGGCCACCATCAAGCCCACATAGGGGTGACCATTGCCGTCTAATTCGCCATCCGTCACCGCCAACACCGGAGCAACGGCGAGGGCGAAAATAGCAATCACTGAGAAAACCACTACCAAAGTTTTTTTGTACATGACCAGCTTCTCCTTATAGAAGGTGTAAAGGTTTTGAACTAACCCAACCGCCGGTAAAGGATTTAGATTTACTCGATATTAATCTCCTTACTCAATTGGCAAAAAAACAGGCCGCCAAAGTTCATTCACTTCGGCGGCCTGGCAATCTGCAAGGGCAGACCCATGACTTTGCGCCCCCGCCTTGCGACGGGTTTGCCTTTTCGGTTGGGTTTATCCGACCCACTCAGTATATGTTACCGCAAAAAACGGCTTAAGGGTACGGTTGTTGTCTTAAAAACTCAGGTTACGCACAGTCATGCCCGCCCGTTCCCGATAAAAGCCCGCTTCGCGGGGAATAACGGCGCGCATGACAAGCGCGCCCCGCGCACGTCAGAGTCTCTTCCCCATGCGAGCAAGCGCCAGCTCACCGCTTGCTTCACGAGCGCGCTGATTAGGGCAGAGATTGCTCGGGGCGCAGTTCATTCATGTATTTCGCTGGGGCTTGAAAAAAACAGCCTACCGACAGGCATAAGCGGTTGGCGCGTACTCCGCTAGGGCGCCTCGGTTGAACTATCAGAAACTACGCGACGGCGGTGCGGTTGATCGGCGCCGAGTGCCAGTCGGCTTGACGCCCGGGGTGGGCGGCGTTTTGGATAAACTCGAAGCCAGAAAAAATGCTTGTAAATGCCGCGTAATCCCACACTTCAGGTGTGCACTTTGTTGGACGTTTTGTGTTATGAGAGGCTGAAATTCTTTATACATTAACATCAAATGCTATAACTCGATAGTTGTATTCTTAGTAAATGAGGGCAAAACGTCATGGACTGGCAC
>CAYUFY010000118.1:0-13541 GCA_964443795.1 uncultured Anaerolineales bacterium
GACTCGATTACACCCTGTCAGATAATAACTATCCCGGTTTCCTGAGCTCCTGTTAAACCTAAAGAATATTTTCTACCTCAGACACAGTTCACACTTACCCTCACAGCCCGGATATCCAAAGGCGAAGAAGCCCTTAAGCAAGCAGCAAGGGCAACATGGTTATTGGTGCGTTTAGGTGGAGTCGGGGCGCGCGCGCGGCGATTGGCGGGTAATCTGCAAGTGTTACAAGAGCCGATGGGGCATTACGATGGGCCAAAAATCCTTTCCACAGCTTCTTCACTAGATGATTTGGCCCAAGAACTTAGAGCTGGACTTGATAGTATTTGGGCCGCAATGGGCAAGCGGCAATCCTCGACCCCAATTGAGTATGATGCCCTTCTTCCAATTCATTGCCGCGTATGGGTCTTGGGAGAATGGCCAAGTGTCAAAGCCGCGCAGAATGCTTTAGGAAGCGCACTTAAAGAAGCCCGCAAAAACACGGCAATAGACCAGCGGGCATTGTTTGGTTTGCCAGCTCAAAATATCGCAATAGCTTCTGGGGCAAAAATTGAGCGGCGGGCCTCGCCTCTGTGGTTGACTGTAGCCCCTCTAAGAAATAACGAACGCTGTGCTGTTGTAGCGACTTTGTTTAAGTCACGTTTTTTGCCTGATGGCACCCAGTTGGATTTATCCAGTAAAGTAACAATCGCAGGGCAAACAACTTACCAGGCCACAACTCGCCCAACCCCGGTCAATTATGCCCCCATAGAAACTTGGTTATCACGCTTTTCATCTGATAGTCAGGAAGTAACCTATGCCTAAGGCCCTTCTTATCTTTACCTTCGGTCCAGTGCAGGCTTTTATCGAAGAAGCTCGCCGGGCGGGCGACTTGTATGCGGGTAGTCAAATTCTAGTAGAACTGGCGAATGCGGTTGGGGGAGTATTCAGAAATCAGGGGACACTCATCTACCCTGATGCCTCTACGCGTGATACGCCCAATCGGCTGGTGGTTGAAGTGGCTGATTATGAACACGTTGAAGGCGTTGCTCAGGCTGCGGATGATGCTTTGCATAGCCGATGGCGCCAGTTGGCTGGCAGTGTCTTTCCAGCATTGCAAAAGCTGGGGGTGGATGAAAACCAGTGGAAACAGCAATTGGAAAATTATTGGGAGACCTATTGGGCGGCTGCGCCGATTCCAGACATGTCCGCCAACTCCGAGAAGACCGCCTATCAGTCTGCCTATGATCAGGCCAGCGCCTTGCTCGAGGCTGCCAAACGCTCGCGGCGGTTTGCCCCCGCCGAAGAAGCCGGCCCGAAAGACAGCCTCAGCGGGCAACGCGCCGCTTTACGTCCAAAAGAATTGTGGGAAGGAGAACAGCGGGGAGCGGGTAAGGTTCGCATTCAATTAGGCAGGCGACAGGGCAAGGCGCAGGCGTACTATGGCTCGGTGCTTTTGCGCCCAACGGAACGCTTAGATGCGCTGGGCGCGGTTAAGCGCTTGGGAGATTGGGGGACTGAGACAAACCGGCGACGGTTCCAATCCACCAGCGATGTGGCCTCAGCCGATTTTCGAAAACTGGCTTTGGAAAAAGCCCGGGCCGAATTGAGAAGTTACCGCGATGCGCTGATTGATGCCCAGATAATTAGAAAACCGGACCATCATGAAGATTGGCATGTCGATTACGATGGAGATCTGTTGTATCTGGAAACACTGACTTCCAAGCATTTGAAAGATGATTACGACGCCGATGTCAGTGAAGCGCAATGTGCTACCCTGCGCGATCAATTGCGCAAGGTTTATAAAAAGGCGGATGATCGCCCCTGCAAGTATTACGCCATCATTGCGCTGGACGGAGATCGCATGAGCAGATTGGTCGGTCAACATTCCCACAGCGCAGATGAGCACCATAAGTTCAGCGCCACGTTGTCACGCTTCGCCAGCGAAGCACGAGGAAAAATAGACGCTATTTTTGGTGATGTGATTTATAACGGTGGCGATGATGTGCTCGTCTTTGCCCCCCTAGCCACCGCGCTCGCGTGCGCGCAACAGCTGGCGAATTTTTTCAAAGAGACCGTGGCGGAGGGCTCGCTCTCGGGGGGCATTGCCATTGTGCATCACACGTACCCTTTGGGCGCAGCGTTGCGCGCGGCCCGGCAGGCTGAAAAAAATGCTAAACGCCAAGTTGAGAAGCAAGCGGCGGTGTGTGTCTCCGCGCTCAAACGGAGTGGCGAACCCATCCACGCGCGAAGTTCGTGGGAGGCATTGGGCGACAACCTGAACAAACTGGTGAAACTCTTCCAAGGCGACCAACTTTCTTCTAAATTTGCCTACGATTTGGCCCGCGAGATAGAAGTGGTGACCACCTTGGAACCCGCAGCGCGCCAGGCGATGCTGGCCCTATGGGTCAAGCGCCACACTTCGCCTAACCCCACAGCGGACACCGTCGAAGTCCCGGGGCTGCTTAATCAATGGGGAGAGACTTTGGATGGCCTGTTAAAAGATGCTCCCTCCAAGTCGGGTTTACGTGAAGTAGCCCAGTGGGTTTTATTAGCACGTTTCATCGCGCAAGGCGGAGGCGACGAATGACAACGCTTTTCATTCAAGCGATGGATGTCTGGCTTTTTCGCGATGGCCGACCTTTTTCGGCAGGCGACGACCACCGGGCCGAGAGTTTATTTCCTCCGTTTCCTGCCACAATTTATGGCGCGCTACGTTCATTTATAGCGGCACAAAAAGGTTTATTGAGTCAACCAGGCCCCCTCATTCAAGCAGATCAGGATATCACGGGGTTACAGATGCGGGGACCAGTGGTTGCCTGGCGTGACGCACTTGGAAAATTCACCCGCTTTTATCCAGCTCCGGCGAATGGGGTCCCACGTCAGCAGGGCTATCAGGCGTTGTGGCCAACTGCGCCGCTGGGCAAGACGAGCCTGTCGCATCGCCAGCGGGCGGACGGCAATCGGCCCTGGCCTGTAGCACAGCCTAACTTGTCTCAGGTATTGTATGACCCACCGCCACCGGCCGATAACCATAAACCGGCCCCGGGTGAATGGCTATCTGAAAATGCGTTCAAATTGTTTTGGCACGCCGCGACGCCTACCGCACCCGGGACCAGGAATAGTGATTTGTTTGAGTTTGAAGGTCGCTTTGGCATTGGGTTGGAATTAGCGCAAAACACAGTCAAGGAGGGGCAATTATATGAAGTGCAATTCATCCGGCCTCGCCCCAACCTTGGGTTATTAGTGGAGGTGAGTGGGCCGTTTGTCTGGCCAACGCGGGGCGTGTTGCAATTGGGTGGCGAACAACGCGCGGCCACCTTTGAAAAAGTGGAGACCGAAACGGTGCCGCCTCCTGCGCCTGCGGGCGAGCAATTTGCCGTGTATCTGCTCACGCCGGCTCGATTCACAGAAGGCTGGCAACCGACAAACGGAGACTGGTCCTCCATATTTGGCGGTCCAGTGGATTTACAGTGTGTAGCCTTGCACCGTTACCAGAGCGTGGGTGGTTTTGATTTAGCCCAAGGAGATCACAAACCCGCGCATCGCTATGTGCCCGCCGGATCTGTCTATTTCTTCAAAAATCCTTCAAAAGCGGCATTAGCCTTCACCGTGTTTACTGAGCATGACGCATCGATGGGTTTGGGGCAAGCCATCCTCACCTTCAAGGAGTAGAGAAATAATGTATACCGCTAATCAATTGTTGATGTTGTATGTGGAATCCCCGTTACACACTGGCAGTGGCCGCGGTGCAGGCGTAGTGGATTTGCCTATCCAGCGTGAGCGGATGACGGGCTATCCCTTGGTGCAAGGCAGTGGGCTTAAGGGGTGTCTGCGGGCGTATGCGCGCGGCCAAAAAACCCCCAACGGTGATATGGAACTACTCTTTGGCCCAGAGACCGAAAAAGCCTCGGAGCATGCGGGCGCGCTGGCGGTGGGTGATGCGCGGCTATTGCTATTCCCAGTACGTTCACTAGCGGGGGTATTCGCGTATACCACCAGTGTAGATGCGCTGGAACGCTTCCGCCGAACCGTCGCAACATTGGGCTTCACCTTAGATTGGAAATTGCCCACCACTGGGCCGGACGAGAAAAAAGCCTGGATCACCGGCTCGACACTACACGTTGACGGGGTGGTAGTCCTGGAAGAATTTGCTTTTGAGGCTGATGATAGCCAGAAAGCGCAGCTACAGAAGCTGGGTACGTGGTTACAAACAGCCTTACCCAATGTCGGGGAATACTGGAAACAAGCGTTAGTCAATCATTTATGTGTATTGCCGGATGACGCTTTCCGGGATTTTACGCAATTTGCAACTGAGGTACAAACACACATTAAACTGAATCCGGAGACCAAGACGGTGGAAAAAGGCGCCCTCTTTACCAGCGAGGCGTTGCCGACCGACTCCATCCTGTACGCGCCCCTCATGGTCTCAGCCGCCCGCAAAAAAGGCGTGGTGAAATCAGCGACGGAGATGCTGAACCTGTATAACGAGCTCAAGATTGCGCGGGTGCAACTCGGTGGGGATGAAACCACCGGGCAAGGTTGGGTGTCGCTGGCGATTCTACCGGCACTCAACAAGGAGGAGAAGAAATGATGCCCCAGTCGTCCTCAGCGCCTAAACCCAGTTTATTGCACGCGTTAGAACAGGCCCGGGCTAAAGAGGCTTGGGAGTTGGTTGATAAACGGGTTGTAAAAATCCGGGCCGCCGATGCAAAACAAGCCCGGGAATACGCCCAATTGGCACAAAATGCCCCAACGCTCATCCAAACCAATGGTCTGGGACAAACCCTCGCCTTTTGGAAGGCGAAAGGCAAAGCCCAGCATAAAGCCCTCGGGGAAGATGTGACCAAGTGGTTGCGTCAGCAGCTAACAATTCCAGCGGACCAACGCGATGTGTTGGTTTATCTTTTACAACCCAATAATGCCACTCGTTATCGACGGGCCACCCTGGAAGCTTTGGCCTTTTTGCGCTGGCTTAAGCGCTTTGCCGAAGCGGAGATGCCGGAGGCCAAACCATGACCGTGCCGCGTATTCCAGAACAATCTTTAGCCGCCTGGATAACTTTCAGCCAGCAAAACACCCGACCGACCAATCCCGGGTTGATTTTCGACCGCTTCATGCCTGAAATCACCGACGACCACGCCAAATATACCGGTCTGGGCCAGGTGGAAAAAGCCGCCACCCACGCCGACCAAGAATTGCTCACGTCCTGGAATGGACGTTGGGACACCCTGGCCCGCCAGTCACGCGCGCATACATTCAAGATGGCTTCAGATTGGCGCTTTGTCACTGGGTTAGGGCGTAAGGGGCCATTGGAAGTGGGCTTTACATTTCATCGGTATGGTTTCCCGATCCTGCCGGGTAGTAGCGTGAAAGGCGTGGCGCGCGCCTGGGCGCTGTCCGCTGGTGATCAAACGGAAACAGCGCCGGATTTCCAGACCATCTTTGGTCACGCCACAGATTCCGATGAGGCGGCGGGGCGGGCAATTTTTCTGGATGCTATTCCCGCCGCTGTGCCGAAGCTTGAGCTTGATATCATGAATCCGCATTATCCCAAGTATTATCAGGGCGACGAGTTTCCCTCTAATTGGCAGAGTCCGGTGCCGGTGCGGTTTCTCACCGTCGCGCCAGATACGGTGTTTCGTTTTGCAGTGGGGTGGCGGGGGACTTACGATGAAAAACTGCACCAACAAGCCCACGCATGGTTGAAGAATGGATTAATGGAGTTGGGGGCCGGCGCCAAGACCAGTGCGGGCTATGGTTATTTCATCCCCGAAGAAGAAGCCCAAGCCAGAAGAGTCCGGGTTTCTACGCGCCAGCATTATAGTGAAACCCCTGCCCCCACCCTGCAAGCTGAAACGTGGGGACCACGTCAATCGGCAAAAGGGAAAGTTCGTGCTAAAGGCACCCGGCCACAGATTGAGGATGAAACTACCCAGGCGCGTTACCCAGTGGATTGGCACAAACTTAATATGGATGCACTAGGACATGGTACCTCGGTGACCTATGAGTATGAGGAATCAGACACGGGCCGACGACGGGTAGTGGCGGTTAAGCGCCGCATTGGCGCCTTGTAGGAATTACTGGGGGGTAGCCAGGGTTAGTCCGCGCGCCAAGGCATAAATGTGCGTGGCAATGGTCACAATGGTGTTGGCAATGGTGATGCTATCAAAACCGCCATTAGCAATTTCACTCACTTTTTCAGTGGCGCCTGCAATATGACCGACTATCCAAATTATAAAAGCCACCTGGCGCGGGTTGGCTTTTTCAGTTTTGATAAAGGCCGCCACGGTTTCCAATTCTTCCACTGAGTTTATGCGAACGATCACGACCCCTTGCAGTTGGTTGCGGGTAAGATGTGGATATAAACGAACCCCTTCAAAGCCAAGAAGTTTTAGACGATTACTTTCCTGGGCCAAAGTCTCGGGCACATGAATGGGCATGTAAGTCGGGTCAGCACGATAAAAAGCCAAGCGCAGACGATCTTCAAGCTGCTTTTGCAAAGCGGCAACCAAGCGCTGATTATCAGTCTCAATTTTTAGTAGCATCTCACGAGTTAATGCGTCAGCTTTAGTTTGAGTCTGAGCCACTAGCACTTGGGCCCGTTCTTCGGCTTGTTGGGCAATAGCTTGAGCACGTTGAGTGAAAAAGCCTAATGACCCAATGCCCACCACTGCGCCAATCGCCGCCACTGCGGCCGCGCCAGCCAACCAGGGCAGAAGTTGTCGGGCGGCCTCGACCTGCACAATCTTTTGATGTACGTCAACCTTGTCATTAAAAGTAGCCACCTGCGTTTTTAATAACAGCACCTCATTTTGCAACGCTTGCACCGTTGGATCCGGTGTTGGCATGGGAGTGCCACTTTGTGCCATCACAGGGCTGGGACGACCAACCAGCAGTCCCAATCCAGTCAGAAGCATAAGACCAATCGCTAAAAGGTTAAGTTTAGACATAGAATACCCTCTGGAAGAAAGCCAACGCTATCCGAGTTTATACTCTCACCAGCACCAAAAAGCAACTTCTAAATATGTCACCCACATTACATGCCTATCTCATCCAGCTCCACCAGCCCGCCGGCCCGCTGCCAATTGCGGCGGTGCGCGCGCATGCGTTGAACGGGTTGTTTTACGCAGAGTTGGGCAAACGGTATCCGGCGGTGGTGGCGGCCCTGCACCAGCCCCATACGCCAGCGCCGTTTTCGCTGGCGCCGATGTTCGAGGGGGATGAGTTTCGGGGGGTGCGAGTGGGGACGCTGACGGCTGAGTTCGGGCAACGGGTGGCCGAGGTGTGGGGCACGCTGGCGGCGCAACAGGCTACGGTGCAGTTAGGCGCAGCGCAGTTGGTGGTCATGCAGGTTAGACCGGACGAGCCCAAGCCGATGACTTATACGCAGTTGTTAGCGGAGGCTCCGGCGGCGCATGGGGTGCGGTTGCAGTTTGAAACGCCCACACGCTTGAAGACGTTTGGACAAGGCGGGGTGCTCCCCACACCTCACGCGGTGTGGCAGTTTTACGCCAATAAGTGGGAGGCGTTTGCGGATAGCCCTTTGCCGCCGGAATTGGTGCGCTGGGTGGGGGCGCGGGTGGTGGCGACGGATTTGGCGTTGGAAACCCGCTATGCGTATATTGAGAAGACGGTGGAGTGGAAAGGAGTGATGGGGGAGGTGGAGTATCAGGCGTTTACGGATCATGACGCTGATGTGCCACCGACGCGGACGGCCGATTATTTGCGCGCCTGGCAGGCGTTGGCGCAGTTGGCTGAGTTTGGGGGGACCGGGGAAAAGACGACGATGGGGATGGGCCGCACCCGGCGGGCGCGGTGGTTTGGCAAGCATCGAGAGAAGGGGTAGTGCGAAAGTCAAAGTGAGGCAGGTGTGATGTCACCGTCCGGTTGCGCAAGCGAGGCACCGGACGGTTTTATTTCAGCCAAGTTGGTAGGGGCGGCGGGGGCGAGATGTGCAAAGTTGACTGGTTTCGCGGGTCGGGGGGCCAAGGCATGTTACAAAGAGCGCATCAACTTCATGGAGGTAATCATGCAACGTTTGCAACAGGCTCAAGTGATCCGGCAGGTGTATGTGGACGCGGCGATTCGGGCGGAGCGGGGCCAATGTGGGTTGGCGGTGATTGTGCGTGATCGGCGCGGGGCCATGGTGCGCTGGTTTGGTCGGGTGACCGGCAACCTGACCAATAATGAAGCGGAATATGCCGCGGCGATTTTTGCCTTGCAACGGTTGAATAGCGAACGGCAGTTTCCCCTGGTTATTTTCTCGGACAGTTTGATTTTAGTGCAACAGATGCGCGGGGAGGCAGCCACCCGCTCGCCGGAGTTGCGCAAGAAACAGGCGGAATTGCGGCGATTGGCGCAGGGTTTTGCGTTGGTGCGGTTTCAACATATTCCCCGGGAGCGGAATCGACTGGCGGATGCGCTGGCCAACGAGGTGGTGGACGGACAATCTCCGGCGGAGGTGAGTGATGGACACTAAAACAGCGCTGACGACTCCCCTGTGGGCGGCTGGACCGGGCGGGTTGATTGCGCGGGAGCGGGTGATTGCGATTGGCCGGTGGGAGAGCGCGCCTATCCGCCGAGCGGCCCAACAGGCGCGCAAAGCGGGCCGGTTGATTGATTTGACTTATGGCTATGCCTGCAAGTGCGTGGTGTTTATGGATACCGGGCAGGTGGTGCTGACGGCCACGCGACATTTTTGGCCCGAGCCCACGCCGTTTGAACCGACGGAGGATGATCCGCGCACGGTGTATGGCGCGGAGGTGGAACCAGTGGTACGTCCAACGGAAGCAGAATAATCGGCTGAACTTCATTCCAACCAGAAAGGAAAACCAAGATGGCTGACCAAGTGATGGATTTGATTACGCAACCGGAAAATTTGCTCGAGGCCTGGCGGGCGGTGCGCGGGAATGTGCCGCGCCAACGCCGTGGCCAGAGCGCCGGGCCGGATGGGGTGACGTTGCGTGAGTATGAGCAGGATTTGGAGATGCAGTTGAATACGTTGCGCGAGATGTTGGTGACTGACCGGTATGTGCCCGAGCCGCCGAAAGTGGTGCGCCTGGCCAAACGCCAGGGGGGGCAGCGGACGATTGGGGTGTTGAATGTGCGCGACCGGGTGGCGCAACGAGCGACGGGACAGGTGCTCGGGCCGTTGTGGGAGCCAAATTTTTTGGCGTGTAGTTTTGGTTTCCGGCCGGGGCGCGGCACGCCGCACGCGTTGGCCGAGGTGCAGACCTGGCGGGACCGGGGTTGCGGCTGGGCAGTGAAAGGGGATATTCAGGATTGTTTTGGCAGTTTGGATCATGACCGGTTGTTGCGGTTGTGCGGGCAACGGGTGGCGGACCGGCGGGTGGTGGCGTTGATTACCCGCTGGTTGGATGCCGGGGCGCTGACGGCTGGTTGGCCGACGGGGGAAGGAACCAGCGGCGCGAGCGAGGCCCCGGCCGGTTGGGGGCGGATGGCGCAGGGGGTTAAACAGGGGGCGGGTTGGGTGTTGGAGGCGGTGTTGCCAGGGGCCACGACGGGCGTGGAGTATGGCCGCTCGTTGGGTTGGATGCCGATGGGGCCGCCCAAGGCGAAGGCTTTGCCGGCGGGGGAGGCCGAGGCAGACGACCCACGAGAGGTGGGGGCGGATGAATGGGAGGCGGTGGCCCAACAGGAGGCGTTGCGGCGGATGACGGTGGCGGCGCTGGCGGCGGGCGCGGCCTGGTTGCGGCCGAACATGGGCCAGGTGGTGTATCGCGCCGGGCAGGTGCTCCGGAGTCCGGCGGGGCGGCGGGTGTTGCGGGCCGGGGGGTGGTGGACGCTGGGGTTGGCGGGCGCGGCGGCGGTGGGGGCGGTGACGGCGCTGGCGATGCATCAGTATGCCGGGCCCAGTCCGCGCGGTATTGTGCAGGGGAGTCCGCTATCGCCGTTGATGGCGAATGTGTACCTGCACGCTTTTGATAAGAGTCTATGTCAGCGCGGGTATCACCTGGTGCGGTATGCGGATGATTTTGTGGTGTTGGCGGAGAATCAGGAACAGGCTGAAGGCGCATTTAATACCACGGTGCGGACGTTGCGGCAGATTAAGTTGACGGTGAGCCGCGAGAAGGTGCGGCTGGCCGGGCCGGGGGAGCACTGGGAATTTTTAGGCCGGGAGTTTTAGGAGACGACCATGGCGACACTCTACGTGACGGAAAATGGGGCGCAGGTGCATAAGGTGGATGAGCGGCTGGTGGTGCGCAAGGAGAAACAGGTGGTGGAGGACATCCCCATTATAAAAGTGGAGCGGGTGGTGTTGATGGGGCGCGGGGTGAGTGTGACGACCCCGGCGCTGTATGCGCTCTCACAACACGGGGTGGATGTGGTGTATTTGCGCCGCGGGGGCGGGTTTGGGTTCCGGTTGGTGGGGGAGATGCACAAGCATGGCCGGTTGCGCCATACTCAGGCACTGCGGGTGACGGAGTTGGGATATATTTTGCCGATTGCCCAGTCCATTGTGATGGGCAAGATTCACAATCAACGGGTGTTGGTGCAACGACATGCGCGCGAGACGATGGGGTTGCACCGGGTGAGCGCGGCGCTGGCGGGCATGGCCGAGATGCAGCAGCGGGCGCTGGAAACCACGGCCCTGGATGAGTTACGTGGGGTGGAAGGGAAGGCAGCGGCGGAGTATTTTGGTTTGTATCGCCAGTTGTTGGCCGATCGGATGGGTTTCGAGCAACGGGCGTATTATCCACCGCCCGACCCGCTGAATGCGTTGCTTTCGTTGGGGTATACGTTGTTGTTGCGCGAGGTGGAGGCGGCCACGTTGATGGCTGGATTGGATCCGGCGCTGGGGGTGTTGCATGTGATTGATTATGGGCGAC
This sequence comes from uncultured Anaerolineales bacterium, assembly GCA_964443795.1. Lineage (GTDB taxonomy): Bacteria > Chloroflexota > Anaerolineae > Anaerolineales > UBA6663 > DATDRS01. Next base: position 10,830 of record CAYUFY010000118.1, read on the forward strand.
CGTCGCTGGCGCTGGATTTGGAGGAGGAGTTCCGGGCGGTGATTGTGGATTCGGTGGTGTTGCAAGCGGTGAATGGCGGGTTGATTGGTCGGCCGGATTTTACCGGGCCGGATGCGCGGGGTGGGTGGAGTTTGCTGGATGAGCCGCGCAAACGGTTTCTGGCGCTGTATGAGGCGCGGATGGTGAGTGAGATTCGTTATCCACTGACCGGGGAGCAGACGACCTGGCGGCGGGTGGTGTTGTTGCAGGCGCAGCAGTTGGCGCGGGTATTTTTGGGGGAAGCCGCCGGGTATGAACCTATGACGGTGCGGTGATCACGGCCGCCGGAACTGGGAGAGGCACGATGTTTATTTTGGTCAGTTATGACATTCCCAAGACGAAGCGCCGGACGCAGGTGATGAAGTTGTTGAAAAATTATGGCCGGCATGTGCAGTATAGTGTGTTCGAGTGTGATTTGACGGCGGCGCAGTTGAAGGAGCTCAAGGTGCGGTTGAGCGCGTTGGTGCATTTGCCGACCGATAACGTGCGGTTATATTTTTTGTGCGAAAGCGACGCGCATCGGATTGAGGCGCTGGCCGGGCGCGGGGTGGCCCGCGATCCGATTTTGTATTTGTGTTGAGCGGGGCGCAATCACCGGGTGAGCGGTTCGGCGTGGATGATCCGGTCGAGGCGAAAGGTGCGGAGGTCGCCGCGATGGAGGCATTCGGCCAGGAGGTAGGTGTGCGCGCCCCAGGCTTCAAGCCGCAGGGGGGCCACGGGCCGGGTGAGGAGGGGGCGGGGGGCCGGGGGTTGGTAGTGGAGTTGGAGCGCCTGCCCGGCGACGACCGCGGCGTGCACGATCGCTGTGGTTTCGGGTCGGGGCCGGGGAGGGGGCGGCACCGCGCGGGGTTCGGGGAGTTGTTGGCGAATGTGGGCGAGTTGCCGTTGCTGGCTACGGTCCAAGCGGCGTTGGTGTGAGGCGGGGAGGCGGTGCGCGATGGCGGTCAATGTGGCTTCGTCTAATGGGTCTGGTAAGTCCAGTTCGCGGGCGAGGGCCTGCAGAACGCGCGCCGCCAGTAGGAGGTGAAGCAGGTCGGTGTTGCTGGTGGCGAGGCCGGGCGCGGTGCTGGGGGGGAAGGGTTCAGCGTGAACGGTCAGGCCGTGGCGGTTGAGGGCGCGGATGATGAGTGGGGCTTGCGCAGGGGAAACTCGCACATGCCGGGGGGATAGGATATGGGCGAGGCGCCGAGCCCAAGCGGGTTGAGTGGTTAGCTGGGCGAGTTGGGTGGCATCGCTAAAGGTGACGAGAACGGTTGTTTGCAGAGTCACGGCCGGGGCGGCGGGCGAGAAATGTTCCCAAACCGCCACCGGGAGCGGTTCTCCACTGGCGCGTTCCAGGAGGGTCAACGCAGTTGCGGTCGAAAAGCCCCGCGCGCGGGCGCGTTGCCAATGGGCGGGCGAGAGGGCATAGCGGCGCGGCGGGCCGGGGTCTTGTAAAGCGGCGATGTGTTCCAAATCCCATAAATCTGCCCACTGATAGGGCGGGTGGACGTAGATTTCGGTAGGGGTGATGTCCCAGGCGGGGAAGGCCGCTGGCGGGTCGGGGAGGGTGAGAATTTGAATGGTGGCGGGGGGCGACGCGGGGGTGAGATAGTCCAGCCAGACCAGGGGTTGCCAAAGGCGGCGTTGACGGTCGGCTGAGCGGCGCGCAGAGAGTTGGGCGAAAGAGACCGAAGTGCCAGGTGGGAGTTGGGTGAGCCAATGGAGGCTGGCTTCACGCGCCACGGTATCGGCTTGGTGGGCCCAGGCGTCGGCCAAAATAGCACGTTGTTCTGTCGGAGGTTGGTGTAACCAATCGTGCGCTAGGGGCGTGGGGCACGCGGCTGTATCGAGTAATCCGGCGGCCGAGGTCAGTTGCCGCAGAAAACGCAACCGATAGCCATCCGGGTTTTGCCAACGCCAGCGCCGGACGGGGCGGTGCAAGGCGCAATCGCAGAGATGGGTAAAAACGTCATGCAGGAGCGACGGGGGAGGTTGACTCATAGCCCAACTGTCTTCATAATACAGGTAATTGTGATGCGGAGAGCGTGGACGCCAAGCGCAAGGCCTTCGTCAAAGGCGCATAAGCGCGCTGGCGGGGGTTGGCACGCGCTGGGCTAAACGACTGGGCCTCCCGATGTATGGCAACCGAAAGATGATGTTCGGTTAATTGGGATGTGGTGAGGGGGGTTCGCCCGTTAGGTACAAGCTAGCGGAAGATGGTGCTGGTGTGTGCTGGTGTGACCTACAGCACTGTTACCGAAACAAGGGCCCCTATTGATGCCTCGCTATGAAGAGGATTGAAACATGTTAGGCTGCTTTCAATACGTCGGTGAAGGACACGCCCCTATTGATGCCTCGCTATGAAGAGGATTGAAACAAACGCCATCCCCACTAAGAAAACTAGACTCAACATGAGCCCCTATTGATGCCTCGCTATGAAGAGGATTGAAACTATCATTTTAATCTCCTTTAGTAAATGAGCGGATTGCCCCTATTGATGCCTCGCTATGAAGAGGATTGAAACATTGGGCTTTCTCCTTTCAATGGCGTGAAACAAATTGGCCCCTATTGATGCCTCGCTATGAAGAGGATTGAAACTCAGGCAGCCGTGGAATAGCTGGCTGCTCGTTCACCGTGCCCCTATTGATGCCTCGCTATGAAGGAGAGCGGCTCATAATTCACGGTAGGGCA
>CAYUFY010000119.1:0-13435 GCA_964443795.1 uncultured Anaerolineales bacterium
GGCAGGGGCGAGGGTTGGGGCGCGGGCATCCCGGCGGGCGTCGGCGAAACGCTCGGGGCGGGGGCCGTCCCCGGCCACGGGAAATTGGCGATGGCATCCCATTCGGCGCTGAAGTTCAACTTGGCGGGGTTGGTTTTTTCGGCGCCCCGCAAGCCGAGATGATCCCAAGTCCAAAAGTTGACAGCGGGGAGATTGAGGGCGACGCATTTTTGGAGAAAGTCGGTAAGGTCTTGCGCGGTCGGGCGCCAGTTGTGCTCGAAGAATGTAGGCCCGGCGGGGAGGTAGGGCAGGCGGGGTTCGAGCGCGGCAAACTCCTGCTGTGAGCGTTCCAGTTGGGTCACTGAGTTATGCGAGCCAATCCAATACACCTGCGGCATATCGAGATCAACCTGGGACCGAAAGGCCTTCCAGGCAAAGCCGCCATGCAAGGCGGGGAACTTCCAGGAGGCCAGCGCCAGCGGAAAGTCGGGCAGGGCCTCGCGCATGATTTTCATGTAGGCGGCGGCTTTGGTGTGGCGGTCGAGGATGGTTTCATATTCGCGCTCGGCGTCAATGACAAAGCCTTGCAGACCCAGCGGAATAAGTTGTTGGATGCGTTTGATGTTGCCGCGCGCTTCGAGTTCCCAGTATTTAGCCTTGCCGGCGTCCCGCGCGGGTGGGTCGCCATAAATGTAATTCCAGCCCCACACGCTGAGGCTGGCGGCGCGCAGTTTGGGGATAAGCTCGAGCGCGGTGTCGCGCCAGTGGCCCTGGGCGGCAGTATCGGGCTTTTCCCACCAAATTTGATAAGCGTCGTCGCCATCGGCGATTTTGAGAATGACATGGGTGAACCCGGCGCGCGTGGCGCGGCGCACGATGGCGTCGAGGTCGCCGTTTTCGCAGTTGGTGGTCTTCCAAATCCAGATGCCCTTGCCGGTGAGGTGATGAGGGTTCACGATCGGGTCTCCTGAGTTGTTTGGGTGGCGGGGTGGCATGCAGACGCTGACCCCGCTCACAATCAGCGCGAGTCACTATGGATCGGACCGTGTGGCAAATAGATCATGAAAATAAGGCCACGGCGCATGCGAGAGATTATAGGACTATTGTTGGATTAACGCCCCGGTCAGGGGCATTGCCTTGCGCCGGTTTTAGCCGCTCGCCCGGCTCGGATTTTGGAACTGTTGTCTAAGCAAAAATATGATCGTTGCCCCATTAATAATGGCGCCAATGAACACCGGGAGGATAGGGAACCCCAACAGGAAGACTGTGTAAGACAGGCCAGAGATAAACTGATAGATTATCGGCAGGAACCAGAGTTCCGGAGAGAAGAAAGCCAGCACCAGCGAAAACACATCGGCGGCATAGAAATAGCGCTCATGCATTTTAGGAAGCAGGAAAGGCGTCAGTGCCACGGAAATGAGCGCGAGTAAGACCAAGCGCTCTGGATGGATGGGGTGGCGATCTAATGCCGTCACAATAACCCAGACGCCTAGGCTTAGCGCCGTGAGAATTAATCCGATCAGGAGCACTGGCGCATAATAAGTATTCGGGATGAAAATATAGAAATTGGGGGCATAGGCTGAAAGCGCCCGGAAATAATTGCCTTGCATAAAATAAATGGTCAGGACGTTGACCCAATCCCGGCCCAGAAGTATGACGGGTAAACAGAGCAAAACATACACCCCGGGCACCATAAAGAAATGCCACGGCGCGATGCGCTTTGTAAAAAACGGTTCGTGGGGAAGCGCCCGGGCTGGGTTTTTAAGGTGGGAGACAAAGCCTCTCAAAAACAAGACGGCCAGAAACGGCGCCATAAAAACCGCCTGCGCTTTGATTGCAAAGGAAACCGAGAAGGCCAGCATGCCCCACACGGGTTTCTGGCTCAGAAAAAAATACAGGGCGATTAGTAAAAAACTGGTATAAACGCTGTCTGATTCTCCCCAAAAAGCGCTATTGATAAATACTGTTGGCAGGCATAAAAAAATGCCCGCCGCCCAAAGCGGCACCAGCCCCGAGGTAAATTTGCTACGAACGATCTTGTAGATGGTGAAAGCGTTGAGACCGTCCATCGCGATTGAAATAAGTTTGATGGCTACCACCTTGGGCAGTGGAATTAACGTCATGACCGCCAGTAAATAAGTATACGGCGGTGTGTAATCCGAGAAAGTATTCCCCAGCGCCACGCGGATGCCATGTTGCTGAATGTAGTCATACCAGGGTATAACCCAAAGCGTCAGATCGGTGTTCAAATCATGCAACCGTGTCCGGGCCAGAATGCCAAGGGCAAATAAACAAGCGAGGCCGAACCCCTGCCGCATAGTCTTCCAGTAACTCAGGTTTTCCATAATTAGCTCTCTTTGGTCTGGCTAAATTATATACGTGCGCCACTCAGCGGTTGGAGGTTGGCAAATCCGGTGGCCGGATACACCTCACCCGGTGTTAAAAAAAGTAACTCTTCACGGATTCTGCTTGGCGAAAAAGGGCAGGACGGGTTTGCCCATGAGCGCGACCAACGTTGCAAAGACGTTGCGCCCAAACAGTTTGGCAGTATCCACCACGGTGGCCAAAGCGGCATACGCCTGCGCTCCCCATTCGGAGCGGAAGCCGCCAATCACTTTGCGATGGATCACTGACGGACGCAAGGCCCGCTCACAGACAGTGTTATCGTACGGCACTTCGGGATGATGCAAAAACACGAGCAGATGAGCGCGATGCGTTCGATAGCGAGCTTGCAATTGACGCGCTTCTTTTTGGTTCACCCGCCGCGCCAACAAGCCCTCCAACTGCCGCTCCAGGCGCGTCACCTGCGCTTGAAAGCCGCGCGCGGTCAAGGTCGCCCGCCGTTTGGCCAAGTGGATGGCTTGGCGAAACAGCCGTTGCAGCTGCGCCGCCCACGTCGCGCGCGGGAACTGGTCGAGGACTTTCTGCAGATCCCGCAGTTGATGCGCCAAACACAGTTGGAACCGTTCGGCGGGGGCCTTCAATTGGGCCGAAAAACAGTCACACCCCCATACATCGGCGCGTTGGTCGCGCATGAACGCGTCAATCACGGCGGCACTCCGGCGGCGGTGGATCAGATGATAAATTCCGGCGCGGCTGACAAACACCCATTCCCAATGGGTGATGCCGTCAATGCGCCCGCTGGTTTCGTCGCTGTTGATGACCCGACTCTGGCGCACCTGCGCGCCGATGCGCTCCGCTTCGGGGTGCGCGGCTTCCCCCGCCCGGCGCAGAATGCACGTCTCGCCGCCAGCGCTCAGGGTGACGCCGAACACATCGGCCAACACCTGTTGCAAACGCGCGTAACTCAAATGCTGCTGCTGTTTCAAGTAGACGACCAGGCCTTCCAATCGCGGCCCAAAGAACCGCGTGGCGTCCAAGCCCTCCGGCAAGACCCCACGTTGCCGGTGTTGGCACTGCGGACAACACACTTCATGCGGGCGTGTTTCCAACACCTGCGGCTGGATGATCGGTAATTCCATGATCTGGCGGCGCAACACCCGCGCCGCTTCGACGGCGTGCAAATCGGCATGACACCGCTCACATTCTGTGACCCGCGCTTCCACCACTTGATCGGGCTGATCCACCAACGGCCGTTCGGCTTTCGCATGACCGGGTTTCGCCCCGCGCCGCCGGCGGCGTTTCGACGTGACCCGATCCCTTTTCTGGTCGCGCGCTGGCGGTTGCGACGAGTTGCGCGAAGTCACGGGCGGCTGATTAGGCCCTGTTTCTAAGTCATTCAGCCGCGCCAGCAACTGCTCAAGCAACTGACGCACCGCGAGCGGCGTCATGGCCCAATCGTCTGCTGAAATTTGTGCCGGAGGGGCTTTGTCTGCCATGCCGCTAGTATGACCGATCGAAACCATTTTGCCTATCCTACAAAGAGCGCGTTGACCAGTGCGCTATATTTTGTGTCGGGAAAACTGTGAAGAGTTACTAAAAAAAGACCCTGCTATAATAACCGCATTATCCGCTTACCCCGTTGACTCAAAATGTCCGCCGAAAAAATCACCATCATCGAAGGCCCCACCCCCACCTTTGAGTACACCAACGAAAGTTGGTTGCCCGCACTGGCCGAAGGGCCGCTTCACCCGCATTTGGCCCTCACCCGTCTGCGCACCGCCAACGGCCCGGCCATGGTCGAGCGCTGTTGGAAAGCGTGGGATGAAGGCCGCCCCGTGCGTCTGGAATATCGCGACGAGGACGGCCTCACCGCTGAGGCGCAAATCGTGGCCGTGCGCTACAAGGAAGTGGACGAAGGCCATGTCTTATTGCTGTATGTGCGGTTGTAAGTTTTCCGCCTCATGCGCCTGACCCTCCTCCACTTCAACGACCTGCACGGCCACCTCGACCAACTCCCCCGGCTCGCCACTCTGATCCAACACGAACGTCACACCGCGCGCGCTCAGGGCCGCGCGGTTTTGCTTTTCGACTGCGGCGATTCGTCGGACCCGCGCGTTTGGGAATCCCATGCGACCACCGGGCGCGCCAACTACGCCTTGCTCGAAGCGCTCGGCGTGGAGGTGGGTGTGGTGGGCAACAACGAAGTGGGCCGCTGGGGGAAACGGGGCCTGGACGGGATTGCCAACGCGACGCATTTCCCGCTCCTCGCCGCCAACCTGCGGGACTTGGCTAACCCCGAGCAATTGGCCGTCCCGAACTTAAAACCGGCCAGCACCCTCACCATGGACGGTTACCCCATCGGCGTCATTGGCCTGACGGCGGTGTTTCCCAAACTCTACACGCCATTGGGCTACCTGGCGCTCGATCCCTTGCCCGTCCTCCAATCTCAAATCGCTCATCTCCGCGCTCAAAAAATCCAGACCATTCTCTTGCTCTCGCACCTCGGGTACCTCCCCGACGCGCGTGCCAACCCCACCGGTCAGGCCACCGATCTCGAACTGGCGCGCGCCTGCCCCATGCTCACGGCCATCCTCGGCGGGCACACGCACACCGCGCTCGAAACCCCGGTCCCGGTGGGCGGAGTCCTCATCGCGCAGGCGGGCGACCACGGGCGTTATCTTGGCAAACTCGAACTTGATCTCGATCCCGCCACGGGCCACGTTCAAAATTTTTCTGGCCAACTCATCCCCGTCACCCCGGATATTCCACCCGACCCCACCATCAGCGGTGTGTTGGAATTGGTGCGCGAGGAAGCGGAACGATTGAAACCATAGTATGGGAGTAAAATAACTTCCATACTTCCATCCCCCCATACCCGATGAAAGATAGCTTATGGCTTACACTACCATTCTCACCAATCTCTCCGACGGCGTGTTCACCCTCACCTTCAATCGCCCCGAGGTGCTCAACGCCTTCAACGACCAGCAAGCCGCCGAAGTGCAGGAGGCGCTGAAGAAAGCCGAGCGCGATGACACAGTGCGATGCCTTGTGTTGACCGGAGCGGGCAAAGGTTTTTGCGCCGGGCAGGACTTAGGCGCATTGCAAGGGCGAAGTGAAGCGGTTTCGTTCCGCGAACATTTGGGACATACGTACAACCCCATCGTTTCCAAACTGCGCTCAATCGAAAAGCCGGTGATCGGGCAAATCAACGGCGCGGCGGCGGGCGCGGGCCTCGGTCTCGCGTTGGCGTGCGACTTGCGTTATGCGGCCACGGGCGCGAAGTTCCGCATGGCCTTTAGCGGCATCGGCCTCGCGCCCGATTCGGGGACGAGTTTCTTTTTGCCGCGCCTCATCGGCTATGCCCGCGCCTATGAATTGGCAATTACCAATACACCCATTACCGCTGAAGAAGCGCTTTCGATTGGTTTAGTCAATAAAATTTTCCCAGCCGAAGAACTCGCCGCCGCGACCCACGCCCTCGCGGTGAAACTGGCGAGCCTGCCCACCAAAGCCTTTGGCCTGACCAAACGCGCGATGAACAAGGCGTATCAATTAACGATTGACGAAGCGCTGGATTACGAGGCGCACTTGCAGGAAATCGCGGGCCGCACCGCCGACCACAAGGAAGGCGTGGCGGCGTTTTTGGAAAAGCGTACGCCGCAGTTTGTTGGAAAGTAAATCTGACCGGATGACAAGGTGATAAGGTGAAGGGGTGACATGATAACCATCACCTTGTCACCCCTTCATCTTGTCATTGTTCACAGGTATTCATGGAAACCAGCTGGCGCCCCATCCTCCAAGCCGAAACCGAAAAAGAATATTGGAAGACCCTCCAGAAATTTGTGCGTGAGGAGCGCAAGCAGCAGACCATCTACCCGCCCGATAAGGATGTGTTTGGGGCCTTGCACCTCACGCCCTATGACGAGGTGCGCGTGTTCATCTTGGGTCAGGACCCTTATCATGGCCCCAAGCAGGCGCATGGCTTGTGCTTCTCGGTGCAACGCGGCGTGGCCGTGCCGCCCTCGCTGGTCAACATCTATAAAGAATTGCGCGACGATTTGGGGTGCACCATTCCCAAACATGGCAATCTCGAACATTGGGCCAAACAAGGCGTATTACTGCTCAATGCCGTGCTCACTGTGCGCGCCGGGCAGGCCAACTCACATCAGGGCAAAGGCTGGGAGACCTTCACCGATGCGGTTATTCGCGCCGTGAACGACAAGCCCGACCGGGTGGTGTTCGTGCTGTGGGGCGCATACGCGCGCAAGAAAGCGCCGCTCATCAACCGCACGCGCCACGTCATCATCGAATCGGCGCACCCCTCGCCGCTCTCGGCCACCAACGGTTTCTTTGGCTCGCGGCCTTTTTCCAAAATCAATGCGGCGCTGAGGGAAGCGGGGAAACAAGAGATTGATTGGCAGGTGCCTGATTAATATGCAAACAGTCGCCCTCCTCGGCTCCGGCGCCATGGGCGCGGGCATCGCGCAAGTGTGTGCCCTCAAAGGTTTCATCACCCTCCTCTACGATGTGACGCCCGAAATCGTGAACGCGGGCTACGAGCGGATTCGGGCCTCCATTCAAAAAGGCGTTGACCTCGGCAAGACCGCGCCCGACACCGCGGCCATGGCCCTCGCGCGTCTGCACCCCACCGCGCGCCTCGAAGACTGCTCCCCCGCCGACTTAGTCATCGAAGCCGCGCCCGAAAACATGGATTTGAAACGGGACTTGTTCCGCCGCCTCGACGGCTTGCTGGCCCCGAGCGCTTTACTCGCCTCGAACACTTCCTCGCTCTCCATCACCGCACTCGGGGGAGCTGTGCGTGACCCCGCGCGGGTTCTGGGCCTGCATTTTTTCAATCCGCCCGTCCTCATGCCCCTCATCGAAGTGATTCGCGGCGACCGCACCTCACCCGAGACCCTCGCGGCTGGGTTGCAGTTCGCGCATGCGTTGGGCAAGACGCCGGTCGTCTGCAAAGACACCCCGGCCTTCATCGTCAATCGCGTGGCCCGGCCCTTCTACGGCGAAGCCCTGCGCCTCCTCGGCGAAAACGCCGCCGACCCCGCCACGCTGGACGCGCTTCTCAAATCGCTGGGTTTCAAAATGGGGCCGTTTGAACTCATGGACCTGATCGGCCTCGATGTGAACTTTGCCGTCACCCAGTCGGTCTATACCGCCTTCTTCCACGACCCGCGCTATCGCCCGCACCCCATCCAACAACGCATGGTCGAAGCCGGCCTGCTGGGGCGCAAGACCGGGCGCGGGTTTTACGAGTATGAGAAGTAGGCGGGTATGCTTCCAGCCTTTCTGCATGGCTACCTGCTTTCCTTCGGCCTCATCCTGCCGCTCGGCCCACAAAATACTTTTGTGTTCATGCAGGGTGCCACCCAGTCTCGCTTCTGGCGTGCGTTGGTGGTGGTCGTGGCCGCCGCCCTCTCCGACACCTTATTGATTGTGCTGGCTATTGGGGGTGTCTCGGTCGTGGTGCTCACCGTGTCTTGGGTCAAAGTCGCGCTCGCAGTTTTGGGAGCTGGCTTTCTGCTCTACATTGGCTGGCTGACATGGCGAAGCCACGCGGCGGGCCAGGTTAACGCTGAAGCCGCCGCGTGGCCCCTCGGGCGGCAAATCCTCTTCGCGCTGTCGGTCTCGCTCCTCAACCCGCACGCCATTCTCGATACCATTGGAGTCATTGGTGCCAGTTCGTTGGCTTATGAGGGCAGTGTCCGCCTGGACTTTGCCGCCGCCTGCATCCTCAACTCGTGGTTATGGTTTTTAGGGTTGGCGCTACTTGGCCGGTTGGTTGGGCAAGTCGGCGCGGTGCGGCTCTGGCTCAATAAAGCGTCCGCGCTCATCATATGGCTAAGCGCGGGTTACTTGCTCTTTCACGCGCTGATGTTATCACTTGGGTTGTAGAGCGCGCGCCACCTCATGCCGCTGTTTCGCGCTCATCTCCGCGCCCTCGCGCTTCTCCCCGTCTCGCCTCCTTCGCGCCCTGTTTCACTTTTTACTTTTCACTTTTTGTTCCTCACCCTCACCGCCCGCCTCGCCCACTGGCCCTGGTGGTCAGCGCCACTGTTGCTGGTGGTTGTTAGCCTGCCACAACTTATCCGCCACCGCTTTTTCCCCGAAGCCCTCGCGCCACTTTTTGCTCTTTACGCTTTAGCTCTCGTCCGCCTCGGCCTCATATATTCCCTCCAGCAAGAAGTTCCGTCCAGTCTTTCCTATGAATGGACTTTGCTTATCAGCGCCGTCTGGATTGGGTTGATTTATCTCCAGACTGTTCGCCGCGCGCGGTATGCGTGGGGTGGGGTGGCCCTCGCGGCCTCGGCGCTCATGGCCTATCTCCTCTGGACGAACCTGCCTGCCGGGGTGACCGGCAGTGATCCGTTCGCCTATGTTCAAATGGGCCTCGATCTCGCGCACCACGGCACCCCGAACCATACCTTTCCCCTCGCGCCCTTCGTCGCCCAAGCGGGCTTGCCCGTTTTGCCGGTCACGCACGTGGGCTACGTCTTGCCCGATGCCACGGGCCTCGCCCCCACCGTTTGGCCGCCGGGCTTTAGCGTGTTATTGGCGCTCGCTTATCGTGTGGCTGGTGAAGCGGGGATGCTCTCGCTGAACCTGTGGATTGGCTTGATCAACGTAGCGTTGACCGGGGCCCTCACGGTGGCGCTGGCCCCCCGGTCGTGGCGGCGGCTCGCGGGTGGGGCCGCATTTGGGGCGATTGCCCTCCTCGCCACTTCGCCCGAGCTCCTCACTCGCCTTAGCGTCCCGTTGGCCGATGGCGCGGCCATGCTGTTCACCACGCTGACGGTTTTATTGGCCTTAAGTTTTTTATCAACGGATGAAGCGGATGTATCCGATTACAAAAAAAACTTCGCGTTCGTTGTGCCTTCTTCACGTTCTTTGCGTTTAAGCTTGAGTCTTGGGGCGATTACTGGTTTAGCTCTGGCCATTGCCTACGCCATTCGCTACACCCAAGTCCTCATCGGGCCGGGCCTAGCCCTCAGTATTTTGTTCCGCCGTCGGTTTACAACCAATGGCGGGTGGTTTCTAATCGCCTTTGCCCTCGCCGCCTTCCTCGGCGCACTCCCCGACATTGTTTATCGTACCTCGCTCTTTGGCTCGCCCTTCAAATTTGGCTCGGGCGAATTGGCCTTGTTTGGCTGGCGCGCGCTCCCGCTGGCCCTCGCGCAGTTGCGCCCCGCATTATTTTCTTTGCGCGAGTTCGGCTGGCTCTGGCCGCTGATGCTCGTCGGAGCGGCCTATCTCTGGCGGCGCAATCGTAGGGTGTTACTGACACTCGCCCCTACTTACTTATTACTAATTACTTTTCATCTCTTCTACCCCTTCCTCAAACTCCGCGACCTCCTCTCCCTCTATCCTCCCCTCATGGCCTTAACCGCTCTGGGTGGCCTCGTCGCCATCCTGGGATTGTGGCGGCGCGGGGTGGCGGCGCGGTTGCTGGTCATAGTGAGTCTGTTCGCGTTAGCAGGCGCGCGACTGGCTGGGTTGCAACCGTGGTGGGGCGATTTTTCCACGTTTGGTTATTTGCGGGCGGAACAGCGCGCTGATTTGGAATTGATTAATACTTTGACCGAACCCGATGCGGTGATTGCCTGTTCACTCAACAGCGGGGCCGTGGAACTGTACGGGCACCGCGCGACCGTGCGGGCGGGGAATCTGCTTCAGCCGGGCCTCGCGTGGGGCCCGGAACACTGGTTGGGGTTTGTCGCCGCGGTGCAGGCCGCGCAACGTCCCCTTTATCTGCTCATTGACAGCCCGGAAATGGAAGCCCCCCTGGCGGCGGTGCGGGAAAAATATCAAGTGACTCGCGTAGCTGACCTGCGCGTGCCAGTGTTTTTTGTGGGGGGCGGGTCGTTGAATTTAACCGCGCCGTTATATCGGGTTGAGCCGTGACTTGCAGGCTGAGCTTGTCGAAGCCCGCACCCTTCGACAGGTTTAGGGCGCTGTGATGCAGAACTGAATATGTTATCATCGCGCCATGTCGAAAATTCCAGTGATGATTTTTAGCGATTACGTTTGACCGTGGTGCTTCATGGCCGAGTCCAGTTTGGATTCGCTCCGCGAGACGCATGCGGTGGAAGTGGAATGGCGCGCCTACGAACTGCGCCCGGCGGGTTCGCCGCCCATCCCGGCAGATTACCGGCAAAGAATTGCCGAGGGGTGGCCGCGCGTGCAAGCCATGGCGCGCGAACGCTTTGGGTTGGAGATGCGCCGCATGGAAGGCGACGAACAACACCCAACCCGGCTGGCGCATATCGGCGCGAAGTATGCGATTGAGCAGGGCCAGGGCGACGCTTATCACCGGGCGGTGTTCCGCGCTCACTGGCAGGACTTGCGCGACATCGCTTCGCCCGAAGTGTTGACCGAGATTGCGGTGGCGCTGGGGTTGGAGGCGGCGGGTTTTCGCGCCGCGTTGCATAATGAAGGTTACGCCGCCGCTGTGGAAGCCGACGAGTATTGGGCCTACCAGCAAAATTTGGGTGGCGTGCCAGCGTTTATCTTCGGCAACCGCTATCTGGTCAGTGGCGCCCAACCCGCCGAGGTCTTGCGCCAGGTGGCGGATAAGTGTTTGGAGGAAGGGCGGGTTGTGACTGATGACTGATGACTCGGAGTTATCAGTCATCAGTTATCAATCATCAGTCATCAGTGAACTGTGAGAATTATCATTGCGGGTGAACTGCCCCTAGCCGAAAGTCTGCTTAATCTCTGCGTCGCCGCGGGCCACGCAGCCACGCTGTATCTGGTGGAGACTTTGCGCGATGCCCACCTTGCCGCGCAACTCCACGACGACGCGGTGATGGCCGATGTGGCGATTGAATGTCACAACGAGTCTAAAGCGGCCAAGCGTGAATTAACGCGAATGCTTGGTGCCGCCAAAGTGGTTTACGTTTCCGCGTTGGCCTGTTCCACCACCGAAGCCGCCAGTTGGGTGGCGCGCCCCGAGCGGGTGGTGGGGTGGGGCGCGCTGCCGCCCTTAGAAAAAGGCGGGATGATGGAAGTGGCTGCCGCTTTGCAAACCGCGCCCGAGGCGTTGACCACCGCCCAAGATTTTTGGGCTGGCCTCGGCCTGCTCCCGGTGGTGGTTGCCGATGGCCCGGCGTTGGTGCGCGCCCGCATCGTGTGCGCCCTCGTTAACGAAGCGGCCACCGCACTCATGGATGGTGTGGCCGTCGCCGCCGATATTGACACCGCCATGAAACTGGGCACCAACTACCCGCGCGGCCCGCTGGCATGGGGCGACCTGATTGGCCTGGACGTGGTGCTGGGTGTGATGCGCGGCCTGCAGGAAGAATTTGGCGAAGACCGCTACCGTCCCTGCCCATTGCTCAACCGCTATGTTTTGACCGGACGATTAGGGCAGAAAACTGGCAAAGGATTCTTTGAATACGTGTAAGACTTGCTTTATAGCAAATTCCAAGTCCATTTATGCCTTGGAGTCGAGACTTTAGCCGGTTTCCGGCTGAAGCCTTGATTCCTGAGCGCGTAAATCAACTTGGAAACGGCTCTAAGTAACCACGGATTACACAGATTACACGGATTATTTTGTCCCGTTAAAATCCGAGAAATCCGTGTAATCCGTGGTTTTTTCATTGCCCTTAAAAGAGACACAGTTGCCTTTCCAATTCTGCCCCCACTGCGGCACCGCCCTCACCCCCAAGCCCGCTGGTGGCCGTGAGCGCCCCACCTGCCCCGCTTGCGGCCACATTGTCTTTGGCCGGTTCAGCATTGGGGCGGGCGGGTTGCTGTTACAAGGGGATAAAGCGCTCCTCGTTCAGCGCGGCGAGAACCCCGGCAAAGGCCGCTGGACCATCCCCGGCGGCTATGTGGAAGAAGACGAGACCCCCGACCGCGCCGTGGTGCGCGAAGTCTTCGAAGAGACGGGCCTCCGCACCAGTGTGGTCGAACTGCTTGCCGTCCGGAATGCGTTGCGCGATCACGACCAGAGCGCCTACTATGTCTTTCGTCTGACTCTGCTTGGTTCGGACGCGATCACCATTGACGGTCACGAAACCGTCCGGGCCGGGTTCTTCGCCCCGGCCGAGTTCGATGCCCTGGGCGAAGTTGCCCCATTCTCGCGCTGGATCGCCGAGCATCACGCTCACCCCGGTTTTCGCCGCATCAAGGGCGATGAAAATTTGGGGCCGTTGTTGGGCAACAAATGGGTGTTGTATGGGCTGGAATAAACGCGTTGAGGTGTCGGGTGTCAAGAATAGCTCACGCCGCTTCACTTTTTACTTTGCACTCCTCGCTCTGCTACTCACTTCGGCCTCCCCTCCTCAACCCGCAATCAGCAATCCAAAATCAAAAATTCCTAATCCCCAATTACTAATTACCAACTCCCCTCCCTCCCCCAAACCCTTCGGCCTCCCCTTCGCCGACCCGCCGGGGCCGAGCACCTGGCTTCTCGGCCAATCCTATGGCAACACCACCAACGCTTATCGCCAACGGCGTGAGACTTATGGCGCGGGGCAGGGTGTGCATTTTGGTCTCGACCTCTCCGCCGCCTGCGGCACGCCCATTGTCGCTATTGGCGATGGCGTGGTCAGCAAAGTGGATTCCATGAGTCACGGCGCGGCCCCGCACAATCTGATGATTGACCACGGCAACGGCTACGCTTCCTTCTACGGTCACCTCATCGAACGCGCGCGCCTCACCGTCGGCCAAGAAGTCAAACGCGGCGAGGTGGTCGCGCATGTGGGCGACCCGGACCTCACCTGCACCTCGCGCCCGCACCTCCACCTCGAAATCCGCGACGAAGTGGAATACCGCCAGCTCTACAACCCCATCCTCTTCATCGAAGCCGATTGGGATTCACTGGCGCTCATCGGCGCGTTTGGGCGCGGCTTCGAGCGCGACCTCGATAACCCGCGCCAGTGGCAGTTCCTCGATGACCAACCCGAAGTGAGTTTGTGGCAACCCTTGTGGAACGACTACGCCCGCCCGTGGCCGCCCGAATGGCGTTGAACTTGAAGACGCTCGGTCATGCGCGTCCCGTTAGGGTTCGTAAATTAATAACTTCCCTCACCTGGGCTGTAGTTGGCGAACAGGAACAGGAATATGGACACCGAGCCAATCATCCACCAATGTG
>CAYUFY010000120.1:0-13389 GCA_964443795.1 uncultured Anaerolineales bacterium
GGGCTGGGCAATTATGGCGTGGCTTACCCGCTCTATCGGCTGTTTTATTGGGAAATCCCGCTTGGCCATGCGCATAATATTTATCTCAATGTGCTGGCCGAAACCGGTCTGGTTGGTCTGGTGACTTATGGTGGCTTGTGGGGCGCCATAATTGCTTTTACAATGCGAAGCATTAAATATGCGCTGGGTTATCAACGTGGTCTGGCCCTGGGCTTGTTGGGGGCCTGGGCGCATCTCAGCGTTCATCAATTGTTTGATAACTTGTACGTCAATAATATTCATTTTCTCATCGCCGCTTTACTGGCGCTACTCATTTATGTTACGCGTGGACAAACTTCCCCTGCTCGCTAAACTTTACGACCGGGCGCACAACCTTCCGCCCGACCCCAAACGCTTCGTCAAATTCCTGTTTGTCGGCGGGTTTGGCTTTATCGTGGACTTTGTGACCTTTAACCTCGTGCATGGGTTGCTTGATAACCCCGCGACGACGCTGGATGAAAACATCTCGCAGGCTGTGTCTTTCTCCGTCGCCGTAGCTTCAAACTTCTTGTGGAACATTTACTGGATTTACCCGGCGGCGCGCGCCAAAGCGCTTGGCCCCAAAACCGCGCAGTTCGTCATCGTCAGTGTTCTCAGCCTCATCATCCGCACCCCCATTTTCAACCTCGCTTTGCCGGTCACCAACCGTGTGGCCGCGCTCCCCATCTTCGCTTCTCTGGCGCGTTTCAATCCCGGCAACAATCTGGCGCTGGCCACGGCGGTGCTGGTGGTCATGCTCTGGAATTTCTTCGTCAACCGCTATTGGACCTACCGTGATGCCGTCTGAGTCACGCCCCTGCATTCTCATTGTGGACGACAACACCGAACTCGCCACGGTGATGCAACTCACGCTGACCCGCGCGGGTTTCGAAGTGCACGCCGTGTTCTCCGGCTATCAGGCCTTGGAATGGCTCGGCCAGCGCCACCCGGACGTCATCCTGCTCGACTTGATGTTGCCCGGCATGAACGGCTTTGCGGTCCTGCGCCAGCTACGCGCCAACGACCTCGGGCGCGAACTGCCGATCATCGTCCTCACCGCGCGCACCGATCCCGAGAGCCGGCGCGAATCCGAATCGGCGGGCGCCAACGACTACCTGACCAAACCGGTGAACACCGCCCAACTCGTCGAACATGTGCGCCGCGCGCTCAACAGCCGCGCCAAAGCCCCCACCAGCGACGATGCGTCTGGGGCTTGACATCACCTCCGCCGTCCAGCAAGGCGGCGGCATTGGCCGTTACACCCGTGAACTCCTGCGCGCCCTCGCCCGCGCCGACACCGCCAACCTCTACCGGCTCTTCTTCGCCTCGCGCCAGCGCCCGCACCCCCTGCCCCCGCTCGGCCCCAACTTTCACATCACCGCGCTCCCGTTCCACGACATCTGGCTCGCGCGCCTGTGGCATCGCGCGCGCCTGCCAGTGTTCGTGGATTGGCTGACCGGGCCGATAGACATTTTCCACTCGCCGGATTTCACCCTGCCCCCCACCCGCCGGGGGACGCGCACCCTGCTCACGGTGCATGACCTGACGTTTGTGCGCGACCCCGGCTCGGCGGCCCCCGGGTTGTTGGGCTACCTCACCACGGTTGTGCCCCGCTCGGTGGCCCGCGCCGACCATGTCATCGCCGTTTCCCACGCCACGCGCGCCGACCTCATCGAACTCTATCAAACTCCGCCCGAAAAAATCACCGTCATCCACGAAGGGGTGGGTGATGATTTCCGCCCGGTGACCGACCCCGCCGCGCTCAGCGCCCTCCGCGCCAAATATCAACTCGGCCACGCGCCCTTCATCCTTGCCGTCGGCACCTTACAGCCGCGCAAAAACTACCCGCGCCTCATCCAGGCCTTCGCCGCCCTCGCCGCACGCCACCCGGATTTACGTCTCGTCATTGCGGGCGGGCATGGCTGGCTCTACGACTCAATTTTCACCGAAGTGGAACGACTCGGCCTGCGCGAGCGGGTGCGGTTCCCCGGCTTTGTGGCCGACGCCGATTTGCCCGCGCTCTACACTGCCGCGCAGGTCGTCGCTTACCCCTCCATTTACGAAGGCTTCGGCCTGCCCCTGCTGGAGGCTATGGCCTGCGGCACCCCGGTGGTCACTTCCACCGCCTCGTGTCTGCCCGAGGTGGCCGGGGACGCGGCCCTGCTCGTCCCCCCCACCGATGTGAACGCCCTCGCCCACGCGCTCGACCGTCTGCTGACTGATGAAACCTTGCGCTCTGACTTAATCACCAAAGGTTTCGCGCGGGCACAGCACTTCACTTGGGCGCAAGCGGCGCAGGCAGTATTGGGGGTGTATCAGCAGTTAATGCGGACGCCCTAACCGCGTGGCCCCCCCAGCCACCCGATCATTCCAGGGGAGTGGTAACAAAGTAAGTGATGGTGCACTAGACCTGTCAGGTGGGCGCATTCGGCACTCGAAAAAAACAGCGTTTGGCGGCGCCCACCTGACAGGTCTTTCAAATTCATCCCTTACAAAGTTACCACTACCCATTCCAGCACGGCTTTAGCCTTCAAGCTGGCTGACCAAAAAAGCAAATACATCGGCATATTCCGCCATTTGTTCATCCAGGGCGGTGCCCATGCCATGGCCGGAGGCATTGGTGCGTAATAAAACCGGGCGCGGAGAGGCCGTGGCCGCTTGCAGGAGCGCGGTCATCTTGCGGCTGTGATAAGCCAGCACCCGGCCATCATTTTCGCCCGCCGTAAATAAAATAGCGGGGTAGTGAACGCCCGACTTGACGCGATGATAGGGCGAGTAGTCGTATAACGCTTCAAAATGTTGGGGGTTCTGCACCGTGCCAAACTCGGTGACATTGAACGCGCCGTTCGGGTCGGTCTCCACGCGCAACATATCGTAAAGGCCCACATGCGCGGCCACGGCGCGGAACAAATCTGGGCGTTGGGTGAGCACCGCGCCCATCAGCAAGCCGCCATTGCTTCGGCCTTCAATGCACAGGCGTTGGGGAGTGGTGTAATTCGCCTTGATCATATGCTCGGCGCAGGCGATGAAATCATCAAATACATTTTGCTTCTCGGTCAAGTGGCCGGCCTTATGCCAGGCCTCGCCATATTCTCCGCCGCCCCGCAGATTCGCAATCACCACCACCCCGTCCAGATCCAACCACACCCGTAACCGCGGGACGAAACTCGGCGACAGACTAATGCCATACCCGCCATAACCCGTCAGCAAAACCGGGTGGGAGCCATTGGATGGCGTGCCTTTGCGCCGGATGATATTGATCGGCACGGGCGTGCCATCCCGCGATGAAGCAAACTCCCGCACGACTTCACAGTCGCTAAAGTCAGCCGGGGAGGTCATGAACAACGCCGTGCGTTTGACCGCTCCGGTGGCCGGGGTATACCGAGACCAACTGGGCGGATTGAGATAACTGCTCCCCAAAAATAATACCGTGTCGTCCGCCTCACCCACCAGGTCCCAGACCCCCGAGACCGGCTCAATCGGCACATGGGCCACCGGCTGTCCCTGATGATCCACGACGCGCAACTGAGACGGCCCACCCTCCAGTTCGGCCACATATAAATAATTTGGGGTGGGCAAAAAAGATTGGATGGCCAGCGCCCCTTGCGGGACAATCACCTCGGCCGCGGCCAAGTTGGGGTTATCGAGCGGGATTCGCAGAATCTGGCCTCGGGGCGCGCCCTGCCGGGAAAGCACGTAGAGGTGATTATCCGGCCCCAATTCAGCGGCCTGCATTTCATCCTCGAACCGGGTCACTTGAGTCCAGTGGCCCTGCGGGTCGCGGAGGTAATGGGCGACCTCACCCCCATCGCCGTTTCTGACCAGCAACAGCAGATACCGGCCATCGGCGGTGGTGTGCATGAAGCATTCGGCGATGTTGGGGAAATCCTGGCCAATGACATAGGTATCTTCGGAGGTGGGCTGGCCGATTTGGTGAAAATAAATCTGCTGATAGAAATCCAGCTCCGCCTCCGGCCGTTCACCGGGGCGCGGGTACCGCGTGTAATACAAGCCATCCCCGGCGGTGGTCCAGGCAAAACTGCCTCCGCCCGTGGGGACTTGCACCCGCGGAACCACGTCGCCCGTGGGCTGGCCGGTTTCAACCGTGTAAACATATAAATCCCCGCGCTCACTGCCGCCTTTGGAAATGGAAATAGCCACCCGTTTTCCATCCAGCGAAGCAACGTAAAAATCAATGGCCGTGCCGCCAGACGGATCAAGTTGATTCGGGTCCAACACCACCCGCTCCGACGCCCGATCATCCACGCTGGCCAGCGTGACCAATAAGGGTTGCTGAAGCGGCGGCTGGCGCTTGATGGCAAACACGCGGCCCGGGCGCACCTGCAAATCAAAATAAGTCGGCGAGGCCTCGCCATATAACCGCTTGAGTTTCTCCAAAAATACGGCGCGGTGCGGAAGCGTCCCCAACACTGCCTGCGTCAGTTGATTTTGGGCGTCCGTCCAGTCACGCACCGCCGGGTCTTTTTGGTCTTCCAGCCAGCGATACGGATCGGCGACTTTAATCCCGTGATAGTCATCCATCAGCGGGCGGACAGGGGTTTCAGGATATTGCATCTCAGGCTCCAAGGGTGGGTAAGCGAACGGTGACTAAGTTTATGCCTATGCTCCAGCTCAACCAGGCCCACCTTATTCCGGGCGGGTGGTTTCGTTCAGAAAATCTCCGAGCAGAAAAAAACTCATCGAGATCAGCAGGATGCAGACCGACGGGATGACTAACATCAGTGGGTTGCGGCTCAACGCCGAGCGGCCCGCGAAAAACATGCCGCCCCAACTCACCACGGTGAACTCTCCGCCATCCACCGCGCTGGTCACGCCCACACCGACATAGCCCAGCACCGCCTCCAGCAGGATGACTGCCGGAATGTTATTGATGATCCAGACCAGGATGACGTGCTGGACATTGGGCAACAGATGGCGCGTAATGATCTGCCAGGGCGAGGCCCCCAAGGCCAGGGCCGCTTCCACAAACAACCGGGTTTTGATGAGCATCACATTGACGCGCACCAGACGGGCCAGGCTGACCCAACCGACTGCCGCAAAACCCACGACCAGTGTGATTAAGCCGTGGAACCAGGTGGGGGTGAACAGATTCCGAAAGATGAGCACGATGATGACCATGAACATGATGCCCGGCAGAGTCTGAACAATATCAGCCAGGAACATGAGGCCAGCATCGAACCGACCACCCGCATAGCCCGCCACGAGGCCGACCAACGTGCCAATGAACGCGGCCAACGGAACGGCCATCAGCGAGAGCGCCAGCGCAGTGCGGGTCCCATAAATGAGTCGGCTGAGAACATCCCGCCCGAAGCGGTCGGTGCCCAGCACAAATTCGGGCACGCCGGGGGTGGCCAGGTTTTGCACCCACATGGGCGGCAAGTTGGTTTGGACGATTCCCATTTTATAGGGGTCGTGGGGGGCGAGTTGGGGCGCCAGCCCAGCCACCAGCGTGAGGGCAAGCATCACCACCAGGCTGAACCAAACGGTCTTGGTGCGCCAGGCTCGGCGCCAGGGGAAAAACGGCATCACACTGCACCGCGCGGGGGGGCCGAACGCAGGCGTGGGTCCAGCACCTCGCACAGGGCCTCGATCATCACATTGGCCAGCACCATCCCTGTCGCATAGATCAAGGTGAGACCAAGGATCATCGGGTAATCCAACGCCAGCACCGCGCCCCAGTATTCCCGGCCAAACCCCGGAAACCCGTACAGGTTTTCCACAATCAGCAATCCGCCGAACATCTCCAGCAGGGTTGGCCCTAGAAAGGTGATGATCGGGACCAGCGCATTGCGCGTCACATGGACGAGCATCACGCGGGTTTGGGTCAGACCTTTGGCGCGCGCGGCGCGGATGTAATCTTCGTTCAGGATATTTAACAGGGAGGCGCGCGTGACGCGGGCAATGCTGGCCAGGGGCATGACCGCCAGCACCAGGGCCGGGATGAGCCACTGGTTCGGGTCATGCCAGTCGGGCAAAACCTTGATGAGCTTAAGCCCGGAGGCCAACACCACCATGGCCAACAGGCCGAGCACAAAATTGGGGATCGAGATGAGCGCGGCCAGACTGACCGCCAGGGTGTGGCTTAACGCCGATTTGGGCCGCACCGCGCTGAGGAGGCCCAGCGGGACCCCGGCCCCCACCGCGATTGCCGACCCCAACAGGACAAGGCGAATGGAGTAGCCGAAGCGGCTTTGCCAAAAGGGCTGGTCCTCGGGCGGCTCGAAGAGGATGGCCTGCACCGCGCGCCCCCCCTGACGAATGGACGGCCCGAGGTTGCCGCACACCGCGCCGCAGAAGAACTGGCCGTCTTCATCAAAATCACCGAAAACATACCGGGTGAATTGACGCCATAAGGGCAGATCCAACCCGAACCGCCGATTGAGTTCACGCAAGGCGGCTTGATCAAAGCCCGCCCCGGGCAGGGCCCGTTGCACGCTCGCATAATTGCTCCACGGACTACCGGGAATGGCGTGCATCAGCCCCAACGTGACGGCGGTCACGCTGAGCAGGACAAGGCTGACCCGCAGGAATTTTTTGAGGAGCAGGCGAAACATGGTTTACCAAGGATTATAGTCGTGGGGCAGAGTGGCGCAAAATAAAAAGACCGGGGAATCGTGCGCCATGGCTTTTGCCCCGGCGTGAATTAGAATGGTAAAATCTCTCTCAAGAAGCCCTGACCATGCCCAAGTCCTTTCCACTCTACACCACGCGCGGCGATTGGGCCGCACAACTGGTGGATGGTTATCTTTACAACATGCGCGGCGACTGGGTTGGCTTTGTCACCAAAGATAGCCAGGTCTATTCCACCTCCGGCGAATATGTGGGCTGGCTGGCGCACGACTTTCGCATTCTGCGCAAGCGCGACTCCGACGAAGCCCCCCCGCGCCGCCCACCCCCGGCGCGCCCGCCGCTTAAAATTCAATTACCCGCCGCCGTCCCGCTCCCGCCGTTGATGGGGGATGTGGGTTTCGACACGGTGGATGTGCTGGACGAAATGCCCGACCGCCTCCATACCATAGACGCCGACCCGCTGGCGAAAGATATAGAATAGCGGATGACCACCTCATCCCCTACCTCCTCTCCTGAACGCTGGCAGACGCGTTCAGGAGAGGGGCGCACAATACCGGCAACTGATTGGCACCCTTCTTCTGACGACGCTTTTGGTTTTTGTCGTCAGGAGAGGGGCCGGGGGTGAGGCCACTATATGCCACCCGCCAAACCCATCTCCGCCTCGCGCGTCACGCTGGCCCAACTCATGCAACCCACCGATGCCAACCTGTATGGCAACGTGCATGGCGGCATCATCATGCGCCTCATGGACGAAGCGGGCGGTTCGGCGGCCATGCGCCACGCCCAACGCACTGCTGTCACCGTGGCCGTGGATCAGGTGCTCTTCCGCGAACCCATTCACCTCGGCGATCTGGTCACGTTTAGCGCCGAACTCACCTACGTTGGGCGCACTTCTATGGAAGTGCGGATTGAAGTCGTGGCGCAAAATCTACTGACCGGCCAGCAGACGCATACCAACACGGCCTATTTTGTTTATGTGGCCATTGACGAACAAGGCCACCCCACCGCTGTGCCGGCGCTGACCCTCGAAACCGAAGCCGAGCGCCAACACTGGCAAGCGGCTCAGGAACGGCAAGCCTACCGGCTCGCGCAAAAGCGCCAAGACAGCGCTAGGTGACACGCAAGTGACAGTCACCGACCATTCTCCTCCCCCCACCAATCCTATGTCCGAATCCTCCGTCAATTCCCTCATGCAACTGCTCGAACAAGCCACTGGCAAGCAAGTGGCCGATGAAAAGCCCGCCGAAGATCGCGGGTTGGCCGAGCCATTGCCGTTTCCGTTCCCGGCGCTGGTCGGGCAAACGGAAATGAAAACCGCGCTCGTCCTCACCCTCATCAACCCGGCCATCAGCGGCGTGTTGCTGGTGGGGCCGCGCGGCACCGGCAAAACCACAGCCGTGCGCAGTCTCACTGACCTGCTCCCAATGGTGAGCCGTTCGAATTGCGAGCACGGTTGTTTGCCGGAGGATATCGAAGTCGGCGGGATTGATGCGGTGTGCCCCAACTGCGCCAAAAAATATGGCGAGGGCCAACCGCTCACCTATTCCGACCCGGTGCGCCTCGTGGAACTCCCGCTGAATGCCCGGCTCGAAGATGTGGTCGGCGGCATCAACGAGCGCGCCGCCATCAACAGCCGCCTCCTGCTCCAACGCGGCATCCTGGCGCGCGCCGACCAAAATTTGTTGTACGTGGATGAAGTGAATCTGCTGGCCGATGAAATCGTGGATGCCATTTTGGATGCCGCCGCCCAGGGCATCTACACCGTGCGGCGCGGAGCGCTGGCCGCCACCTACCGGGCGCGGTTTGTCCTCGTCGGGTCCATGAACCCCGAAGAGGGCCGCCTCCGCCCGCAAATCCTCGACCGCTTTGGCCTGCGGCTCATGGTGCCAGGGCTTACCGATCAGCAGGAACGCCTCGCGGCTTATCATCGGGTCCGCACCTATCTCAACAACCCGCGCGCCATGATCGCCGCCTACGCCGATGAACTGCTCGCCATGCGTACCGAAGTCCAAAACGCGCGCAATCTCATGCGGCAAGTCAAACTCACTCCCGCCGCCGAACAAGCTGGCCTCGGACTCATCAATAAAATGGAAGTGGACTCGCTCCGCGCCGAAATCACGCTCTTCGAGGCCGCCCGCGCCCATGCCGCCGCCGATGGCCGCACCGAGGCCACCCCCACCGATGTGCGCGCGGTGGCCGCCATGACCGTGCGCCTGCGCCGGTCACAATTCATGACCGATTACTTTAAAGCGCAACAGGGCGAAGAGCAGGAAATTCATCGCCTGCTGGATGAACTGATGCCCGCTACGGAGGGTGGGTAGCCCGGTTGAAGCGCGCCGCCCGCCTCAACCGCCTCGCTTTAGGTCTGGCCCTGCTCGGCTATTGGGCGCCGTGGCTCGCCCACCCGGCCGCCACCTTGCAGATCAACGGCTTTGAGCTGTCCGAGTGGATTACCTTCCTTCCCGAAGCGCGCGATGGTTCCCTGCGCGTGACCCGCTTGGATTTTCTGATCCCGCTCGCGTGTCTGGCCCTTTTGCTGGGACTGGCCTCCCGCGCGGGAGCGCCGCACCCCGGCGGGTGGCTGTGGCCCCGGCTCCCGGCCTCGCCCCTTGAGTGGGGACTGCTCACGCTCGCGTTGGTGTGTTGCGCTGCGCTGTTCCCGGCGTATCCTTACATCCTCACCGCCTATCATGAGCCGGAATTTCAGTTTCAATTCTTTCTGGCGTGCGCCCTGCCGCTGGGCCTGCTCCTCACACTCTATCTGCCCGCCACACTTAATGCCCTTGCACAAACCGCGCTGGCCGTGCTCGGCGGGGCCTATGGCGCGTGGACTTTTCTCACCGTGCGCCCCATTTTTGCCGCCTTGCTCAACGTCCCCTGGGCCATCGGCCTCGGCTGGTTCACCATGTTATTTGGCTTCGCATGGCTCGCGCTGTTAGCGGGCGGGTCACTTTTCAGCGCGGAAGCCGAAAGGGACTGACCACAACAAAAAGCGGGCCGAGAGTGATGAACTCTCGGCCCGCTTTTTGTTGACGGGGGCAAGTTAACGACGCGAACCTACTTCTTCATCCGCGCGTCGAGGTAAGTCACCGCCTCGCCCACGGTGGTAATCTTCTGGGCGTCTTCGTCCGAGATCTCCCCGCCAAACTTTTCCTCGAACGCCATAATCAGCTCGACCAAATCCAGTGAGTCAGCTTCCAAATCCTCGCGAAAGCGCGCCTCGGGGGTAATTTTCTCCGGGGCCGCGCCAAGCAATTCAATAATAATGCCTTTCACTTCTTCCATTGTATCCGCCATGATGTCGTCTCCTTTGTGGCTTATAGATTAGGGCTAGTGCGCCCATTGTATGTGTCCCGGCGATGAGTTGTCAAGGTAAATACTGACTATGGGTCAGTGCAAACCCGACCGTTGTGGTAACATAACCGCCGCTCACGTAATTGGAAACCCCACCGCATGACAAAAGTTACGCCCGGCATCGAAACGCGCAAAGCCGATCATATCCGCATTAATCTGGAAGAAGACGTGCGCTCCGGCCTGACCACGGGCCTGGAGCGCTATCACTTCACCCATCAGGCTTTGCCCGAACTAGACCTCACCCGGGTGGACACGCGCACCCAATTCCTGGGCAAACCCCTGGCCGCGCCTCTGCTGATTTCTTCCATGACCGGCGGGACCGAGCAGGCCCGCGCGCTAAACCGCACCCTCGCCGAAGCCGCCCAGACCGCCGGGATTGCCATGGCCCTCGGCTCCCAGCGCGCCGCGCTCGAACACCCCGAACTCGTCACGACCTTTCAAGTGCGCGATGTAGCCCCCACGATCCCACTCTTCGCCAATCTCGGCGCGGTGCAACTCAACTACGGTTACACGGTCGAACACTGCCAGCGCGCGGTGGATATGCTCCAGGCCGATGCGCTCATCCTCCACCTCAACGCCCTGCAGGAAGCCGTGCAACCCGAAGGCGATGCCAACTTTGCGGGCCTGCTCAAAAAGATTGAAGCCGTGTGTCGCGCGCTCTCCGTTCCGGTCATCGCCAAAGAAGTCGGCTGGGGCATCTCCCACGAGGCGGCTTGGCAATTGGGTCAGGCGGGCGTGGCCGCCATTGACGTGGCCGGGGCAGGCGGCACCTCCTGGTCGCAAGTCGAAATGCACCGCGCTAAAACCGAATCGCACAAACGCGTGGCCGCCGCCTTTGTGGATTGGGGCATCCCCACCGCCGACTCGATTCGCCAGGTGCGCGCCAGCGTCCCCGAACTGCCTATCATCGCCTCCGGCGGTCTGCGCGATGGCGTTGATGTAGCCAAGTGCCTGGCCCTTGGCGCGAGTCTGGGCGGGTTGGCCGGGCCATTTCTCAAAGCCGCCAATATTTCCCTCTCAGCCGTTCACGAAACCATCGCCGAACTTACCCGCGAACTACGCATTGTGATGTTCGCCACTGGCGCGGAGAATATTGCCGCCCTGCAAAACACGCCCTTGCTGACGCGCGAGATTTAGGGTTTGTCAAAACCAATTACGAATTACCAATTACGCCTCATGTCCTTTGCCACCCTCGCCCCCCTCTACCTCGATGCCATCGAAGACGAACTCCGCCGGGTGGTGGGCGGCGGCCCGGCACATCTGGCCGATTATTACGCCATGCTCGAATATCATTTGGGCTGGCGCGATGAGCAAGGCAACCCCGCTCCGGTGAGCACGCGCGGCAAACGCATCCGCCCCCTGCTCTGCCTGCTCAGTTGCGCCGCCGCTGGGGGCCACTGGGAAAACGCCCTGCCCATGGCTGCCGCCGTGGAACTGCTCCACAATTTTTCACTCATCCATGACGACATTCAGGATGGCAGTCCCCGCCGCCGGGGCCGCCCCACCCTGTGGAAAATTTGGGGCCCGGCACAAGCCATCAACGCCGGGGATGCGATGTTTATTCAAGCGCACCTGGCCCCGCATGGACTCGCGGCCCGGGGCCTGCCCCCGGCCCTGGCGCTGACCGCCTTGGAGGCCTTCGACCAGGTCTGCCTCACCCTCACCCAGGGCCAATATCTCGATATGTCGTTTGAGGGCCGCGAACGTGTGAATGTCGCCGAATATATGGAGATGATTGAATACAAAACGGGCGCACTCATCGCCGCGTCGGCGCGGTTGGGCGCGCTCATCGCCGGGGCCGCGGCTGACACCGTGGAACACTTCCACTGCTACGGGCGCGGATTGGGGCTCGCGTTTCAAATCCAGGATGACTTGCTGGGCATCTGGGGCGACCCGGCGGTGACGGGCAAATCGGTCGCCAGCGATTTACAACATCGCAAAAAAAGTTTGCCCGTGGTGTTTGGGCTGGAGCATTCCGCTGATTTCGCGCGGGACTATGCCCGTCCGTCGCAACCCGACGAAGATGTGAGCCGCTGGGCGACCACCCTGGAGGACTTGGGCGCGCGGGCGCACACCCACCAGGAGGCCGAGCGCATGACCAGTGAAGCGGTGAGCCACCTGCAAGCGGCGGCAGTCGGCGAGGCTGGCGCGGCTTTGAAAGAATTGACTGACCAATTATTAAACCGGCGCAGTTAGACGCCCACCTTCACCCCGTTAGACAAACTCTCGAAAGACGCGGTTTCCCAGCAACCGCCCCCCGCGCGTCAAACGCGCCCCCGTTTCGTCCCATTCAATCAATTGCAATTCCTTCAACCGCTTTAGTTGTTTGAGATATTGCTCCGCCAATCCTCGCCCGAAGCGCGTCTGGAAATCCGCCGCGCGCACGCCCTCGCCCGTGAGCCGCAGGCCCAACAACATGGTTTCATTCATCGCGTCCTCGGCAGTCACCGCAATTTTCTGCGCCACCGCCGGCGAGAAGGGGAAAGGCGCCGCTGGCCCATGTTCCATCTGCTCAATATACACTGCGGGCGAGAGCACATCCGCATAACGCCAGCCCGTCGCGCACCCATGCGCCCCCGCGCCCAACCCCAGATACGGCAGATTGCGCCAGTATTGGAGGTTGTGCTTGCATTGGAGGTGAGAGGTCAGACGGCGGAAGTTAGAATCTCGGACCTCCGCCCTCTGACCTCCGACTTCCACTTTCGCCCAGTTCGAAATTTCGTACTGCTCATACCCATTCGCTACCAGCGTCTCACTCGTCCATTCATACATCTCAGCCGCCAAGTCGGGGTCGGGCATGGGGAGCAGGCCGCGATAGACCCAGGTGCGCATGGGGGTGCCGTGTTCGAGTGACAGCGCGTAACAGGAGAGATGGTCGGGGCCAAGCGCCAGCGTGCGGTTCAGCGTGGCTTGCCACAACGCCAGGGTTTGGTGCGGCAGACCGAAGATGAGGTCGAGGTTGAGGTTCTCGAAACCCGCCGCCCGCGCCCAAGTGACCGCTTGCGCCGCATCGCCGAAGAGATGCAACCGGTCGAGGAGTTTAAGTTCGTGCGGGTGGGAGGACTGCACCCCAAAGGAGAGCCGATTCACCCCGAGGGCGCGCAACCCGTCGAGATAGGCGCGGCTCACCGTGCCAGGATTGGCTTCCACCGTTATTTCGCAGTCAGGCGTGAGGGAGAACGAGTCCCGCAGAGCGGCGAAAATCTCGGCCCACAATTCCAACGGCAGGAGGGAAGGCGTGCCGCCGCCAAAGAAAATCGTGTGAACGTCTCCCACTGCGCCCTGGCCCACCTGCCGGATTTCTTTAGTGAGGGCGCGCGCGTAAGGCATCATCAACGCCTCGAGGCCGGCGTAAGTGTTGAAGTCACAATACGCACAGCGGACGTGGCAAAAAGGGATGTGGAGATAGAGACTGAGCGGCATGAG
>CAYUFY010000121.1:0-13261 GCA_964443795.1 uncultured Anaerolineales bacterium
GGCATGGGCATGGGCGGGATGATGGGCGGGGGCTCTGGCTCACTGACCCGCTTGCTCTATGAAATGGACGGCATCGGCGAGCAAAGCCACTCAGAAAGAATCATCGGGCGGCTCTATCGGTTATGGGGGAAGACTCCCCCCGCGCGCAACTGGCACGTCCTCTACATGGGCTCCACCAACCGCCCCGATGTACTCGACCCGGCGCTCATGCGCCCCGGGCGCTTCGACCAGAAAATCGTCGTGGATACCCCCGACCGCGCGGGTCGCCGAGAAATCATCAAAGGCTACCTCAAGAAAGTGAAATACGACGACACCATCAACGTGGAAGCCGTGGTCGAAGACACCCCCAACGCCACGCCCGCACAAATCGCCGCCGCCATCACCAAAGATGCCGTCCGCATCGCGCTCTTCAATGGCCGCCCGGCCATTTCGCAAAAAGACATTGACCTGGCCCTGCAAGAACAACGCATGGGCATCGAGCAACCCATCGAAGAATGGGACGAAGAACAACGGCGGCAGGTGGCTTATCACGAGGCCGGGCACGCCGTGGTTCAGCACTACCTCATGCCCGAACAACGCATCGTGCGCGTCAGCATCATCCGCCGGGGCGGGGCCCTCGGTTATATGCTCCCAGTGGACCGCATCGAAGTCTATGCCGCCCCCCTGCGCCGCTTTGCCGCCGACATCATGGTGGCCATGGCCGGCCACGTGGCCACCAAGCTACACATGGGTGAATACTGGACCGGCGCCTCGGGCGACTTCAGCATGGTGCGCCACAATATTTGGCGGTTGTATTCCCTTGGCTACTTCGGCCCGCCCGTGCGGGGCTGGGAAAATGGCGGTGGCAGTGGCATCCCGGCCAGCGCCGACCCGCTGGTCGAGCGTTTCTGGAAAGTCCTGGAAGATCAGACCGAGCAAGTTCTGCGCAAGCATTCTGATGAGGTGGAAGCCATAACCCGCGCGCTGTTGGAGAAGAGCGAACTCTCGCATGACGAAGTGATGGCCCTGCTCGGCGACAACGGCTGGCGCGATCCCCGCGCCCTGGCGGCCCCGCGCGAACCCAAGCGTTTGCCTCAGCCGGCGGCTATGCCTTTGCCCTCCCCCCTGCTGGCGGCCACCCCGTTGGGTGACACCCAACCCAATCAAGCTGTCCGCCCCCCCGCCACGGTAATGGAAATGCCGCCCGCCCCGCTGCGGGCAGAAGAAGCGTTCTCCGACACCCAACCCCATCCGCGCATCCCACGGATGACCCCGCCCCCGGGACTGTCGGCCACGCCCAGGGATATTCAATTGCCAGGCACCATCGCGCGCATGGCGGCTGGGATCAAAGAACCCCCGCCCGCCCCGCCTGCGCCCGAGCCGGAAACCCCGCCCCCCGCCCGCCCACTCGCGCCCACCCCGCGCAAACCAGCAAAGAAGGCCGCGAAAAAGGGCCGTGTGAAAAGTAAAAAGTGAAGCCTGAAAACGAAACGCCGTCGGATTTTCTCCGACGGCGTTTTGTTTTTTGGGATTTGAAGCTTGGGATTTGGGACTTGCTCTCCCTTCATTTCCACGACCAGAAGGCCAACTGTCCGGGCGCCAAGGCGCGCGGCTCTTTATTGCCCGAAGCCGACACCACCCAAATGCCCGCCTCGCTTTGGCTAATCTGAGCCGAGATGACCAGGTTCTTGCTATCCGGACTCCAGATGGTCGCCGACTGGTGATACTGGTCGAAAAAAGGCAGGACTTCCATGAAGCGGTCGCTGGGGAGGTAGGTGGCGATCTCGCGGGTTTTGCCGCTCTTGGCATCCAGCACATTGAGACTCCACACCACAAACGAATCGGCCTGACTGCCCGACGGCTTGCCCGGCTCGGGCGTGGGAGCGTCCACCCGGCGCGGTGAGAAGTAGGCCAATGATTTACTGTTGGGCGCCCAGAAGAAAGCAGTCACGATGTCATCGTTGAGTTCCACGGGGGGCTGTTGGCCGCTGGGATCCACAATCGTCAACCGGCCCAGAAAGCCATTGTCGGTATCATCGCCTGTGATGTAGGCCACGCGTTGACCATCGGGGCTCCACACAAAGGCGATGCTGGTCGTGGTGTATTCGGTCAGGGTTTTGAGCGGGTTGCCGCTGGCATCGGCGAGGAGCAGGGCGGATTGGCCGGTGGGCGAGGTCCCCGCGAGGAGCAGTTGAGTCCCATCGGGCGCGTAGGCCGGGGCGCGAAAGGTCTCGGGGCGGATGTTCAAGCCTTGTTCGGTCACGCGGTCAGCGAGGCGCAAAATCGAAAGTCGGTTGTTGTTGGCGTGGATGAGGAGTGACTGGCTATCGGGGGCCCAGGCCCAATAATAGGGCGAGCCGACATCCAATGTCTCGGCCTCGCCCCCAGCGGCCGGGGCCACTTTGAGCGCCAAACTGTTGCCGGGCGTGTTGGCGATGAAGCTTAGGCGCTGGTTGTCGGGCGACCAGTAGTAGTAGACGATATAGGTGTCGCCGGTGTAGGCTTGGACGAGATTTTTGTTGGCTTTATCGGTCACCAACAGGTTGGCCTCGGTGGGGGTTTGGCCGTTTTCGCCGCTGAACTGGGCAAAGGCCAGTGAGTTGCCATCGGGCGACCAAATCGGGAACCCGTAAATGCGGTAGGTGTCGTCAAGGTGCGCGTCGTTGGTGATCTGTTGCGCGTTTTCCCCTTTTTGGTCAATGGTGTACACGTTGTGGTCGGGGCCGAGATAGGCGATGAGGCCGGAGGGGCGCTCGAGGGCGGTGAGCAGGTCGTTTTGCGGCGACTGCCCGCCGGTCCCCTGACAGGCGACCGTAAATCCGGCTAGGAGCAGAACCCCGAGGAGTGACCAACGCTTAAACATAAGGGTGACCTTTCGAGGTAGAAAGCGTAGGGGCGTTCAATTGAACGCCCCTACGCCATTGGCGTTGCGGTTAAACCAACCGACCTGTGCGAAATTCTAGCACAGGCCGGCGGGGATTCAGACTGAGGATTGGATTAAGAGAATCGGCTAAATTTTCCCAGACTTCCGGGTAGTGGTAACAAAGTAAGTGATGGTGCGCTAGACCTGTCAGGTGGGCGCATTCGGCACTCGAAAAAAACAGCGTTTTGCGGCGCCCACCTGACAGGTCTTTCAAATTCATCACTTACAAAGTTACCACTCCCGACTTCCGAAGTCTAAAAGACTTCGGAAGTCGGGCTAAGCGGCTTTAGGCTTCGGCCCAAGCGGGGATGGGGCGGCAACACAGCACCAGTTGCTTGGCCGCGCTCACTTCGTCCAGCCGCCCGATGGGCGCGGTGTGCGGGGCGGAGGTGAGCAGTTCGGGCTGGGTGTGGGCCTCATCGGCGATCTTGATCAGCGTTTCGGCGAAGTGGTCGAGTGTCTCTTTGGTCTCGGTCTCGGTTGGCTCGATCATCAAGGCTTCGCGTACTATGAGCGGGAAGTAGTTGGTCGGCGGGTGGTAGCCGTAATCCATGAGGCGTTTGGAAATGTCGAGCGCGTGCACGCCGGGGGCATCGTTCCACACGCCCTCGACCACAAACTCGTGCTTGCACACGCGGTCGTAGGGCAGATGATATTTGTGGCGCACTTGGGCGAGGATGTAATTGGCGTTGAGCACGGCATTTTCGGAATTGCCGCGCAGGCCGCTCGCGCCGTGAACCCGGATATAGGTGTAGGCGCGGACATGCATCCCGAACTGGCCGTTGAAGGCTTTGACGCGGCCAATGGATTGGGGCGGAGTCGTGAACCCGTAGAGCGGCGGCTCGTGCGGGTTGCCCGTATCCACGATGGCGACCAGCGGCGCAGGCAGGAAGTCCACCAACCGGGCTGAGACTCCCACCGGGCCGGAGCCGGGGCCGCCTCCCCCGTGCGGGGTGGAGAAGGTCTTGTGGAGGTTGTAGTGCATCACGTCGAAACCCAAATCGCCGGGGCGCACCACGCCCACCATGGCGTTCATATTCGCGCCATCGCCATAGACCAGGCCGCCGCAGTCGTGCACGGCCTTGACCACGGCCTCGATGTGCTCCTCGAACAAGCCGAGCGTGTTGGGATTGGTGATCATCAGGCCCACGACCGTGTCATCGCAGGCGGCTTGCAGGGCGGCGAGGTCCACGTTGCCACGGTCGTCCGAGGGCAGTTCCACCACGGTCAGGCCCACCATGCTGGTGGTGGCCGGGTTGGTGCCGTGCGCCGAATTGGGGATGAGAATCTTGGTGCGCTTGGTGTCGCCGCGCGCCACATGGTAGGCGCGCATCATGAGCACGCCGGTGAATTCGCCGTGCGCGCCCGCCGCCGGTTGCAGGCTCACCGCCGCAAAGCCGCCGATTTCCTTGAGCCACTCCTGCAATTGATACATGAGGGCCAGCGCGCCCTGCGCGCTTTCGGGGTCTTGGAGAGGGTGCAGGTGCAGGAAGCCCGGCAGGCGGGCGGTGTCTTCGTTCAGGCGCGGGTTGTACTTCATGGTGCACGACCCGAGCGGGTACATGTTCTGGTCAATGGAATAGTTGAGTTTGGAGAGGCGCGTGAAGTGCCGCACCACGCTCAACTGATCCACTTCGGGTAAATCCAGTTCGCCGCGCAACAGGTCGGCGGGGAAGGCGGTTAGCGGCACATCCGGGGCGGGCATCGTGACGCCCATGCGGCCCGGCGCGCCGAGGTCATAGATGAGAGGCTCAGTCATTTTATTTCGCTCCTATATCGCTCAGCGCTTCCACCAATAAATCAATCTCATCGCGCGGATTCATCTCGGTGACACAGACGAGCATCTGGTTCGACAAGTACGGATAATCCGCGCTGAGGTCATAGCCGCCGATGATGCCCCAATCGTCGAGCAGGAGCCGGTTGATGTCTTTGACTGGCTTGGGACACTTGACCATGAACTCTTTGACAAAGGGCTTGGAGGTATCCACACTAAAGCCGGGCAGGGCCGCCAGCCGCTCGGCGGCGTAGTGGCTCTTGTGCCAGCACAGTTCTGCCACCTGGCGCAGGCCGTTCTTGCCCAGTAGGGACAAATACACGGTCGCGGCAATGGCCATCAGCCCCTGATTGGTGCAGATGTTGGAGGTGGCCTTGTCGCGTTTGATGTGTTGCTCGCGCGTGGCCAGGGTCAGCACAAACCCGCGTTGGCCGTTTTTGTCCTTGGCCTCGCCCACCAGCCGCCCGGCCATCTTGCGCACATACTCTTTCTTGGTGGCGAAGAAACCGAGATACGGCCCGCCATACGACAGCGGGATGCCCAGCGATTGGCCTTCGCCCACCACGATGTCGGCCCCCCACGCCCCCGGCGGTTTGATGAGGCCCAGCGCGATGGGTTCGGCGACCACGCAGAGGAGCGCGCCCTGGGCGTGGACTTTGGCCGCGAGGCCCGCCAGATCCTCCACTTGCCCGAAGAAGTTCGGCGACTGGACGATCAGCATGGCGGTGTCGCCATCCACCAGATTGACCAACGCGGCCAAATCATTCGGCTGGTCATCGCCCACAATTTGCACAGTGGAGCCTTGCATATACGTCCGCACCACCGCGCGATATTGGGGATGCACGGCGGGCGAGATCACCACTTTTATGCGCTTCTCGCGGAAGTGGTGAAAGGCCATGACCACGGCCTCGGCCATCGAAGTCGCGCCATCGTAGTGCGAGGCATTGGCGACCTCCATGCCGGTGAGCGCGCAGATCATGCTCTGATATTCGTAAATAACTTGCAGCGTGCCTTGCGAGATTTCCGGCTGGTAGGGCGTGTAGGCGGTGAGAAACTCGCCGCGCAACAGCAGATGATTGATGACCGACGGGCTATAGTGGTTGTACGCGCCCGCGCCCAAAAACAGCGGTTGGTGCTGGGCGTGCGCGTTGATGTCAGCCAGGTCGGTCAACTCGCGCAAGGTTTCCATCTCCGACAGCGGTTCCGGCAACTTGAGTTTGGGAAACCGCACCCGTTCGGGCACATCGGCAAAAAACTCTTCCACGCTGGCCGCGCCGATGGTTTTCAGCATCGCGGCGCGGTCGGCATCGGTATTGGGGTAGTAGCTCATAAATAACTCCCAACTGCAAACTTCAAATTTCAAACTCCCATTGGGAATTTGAAATTTGGCGTTTGGAGTTTGTTTAATGTTGTCTCTCTTCACAATACTTCTGATACGCCGCCGCATCCATCAGGCCCGCCAGTTCGTTCGCATCGCTGAGGGTGAACTTCACCATCCAGCCTACGCCATAGGGGTCGCTGTTGACGACTTCGGGCGTGTTCTTCAGGTCTTCATTCACGGCGGTCACGGTGCCGCTCAGGGGCATATTTACGTCAGAGGCGGCTTTCACGGACTCAACCGAGCCCCACGGGGTACTCTGCGCGTGGGTTGACCCGACCTGGGGCAGTTCGACGTACACAATGTCCGAGAGTTGGCTTTGGGCGTAGTCGCTGACGCCGCAGGTAGCCGTCTGGCCCTCGACGCGCACCCACTCGTCGCTCTTGGTGTATTTCAAATCAGCGGGGAAATTCATGGTTGGGGACTCCTGTGTGAGAAATAGGGTTAACAAAAAAGGACGCACGCAAAAACAGCAGTGCGTCCTCTGTGGGGGACCTGAGAGATTCACGGCGGTCGTCTGCCGTTTGCCCCTTCGGTGCGGGTCGGAGTGACCCGGCTTTTCAGAGGGTTTGGGCGCGGGGTCCTTTTACCTGAGAGATTCGCGCCAACGGTGGCTAACCGTTGGGCTTGCACCTTCGGTGGCCTTAAACATCTAAGGCACTCTTCCCCGCGTCCAGACGAGGTATGGAATTAGCGCGATTGTAGGAGTGGGCAGAAGGAAAGTCAAGCGTGATAAATTCGCTCCACGCGCGCCATAATGCCGCTGGTCACGTCGTAATTGATCGTGCCCCAGCGGGCCGCGACTTCGTCGGCGGTCAGGCCCGGTCCGACGAGAATGACCTCATCCCCCGCGCGCGCGTCCGGAATGTGACTCACGCTCACGATGATCTGATCCATGCACACCCGCCCGCGCACCGGGGCGCGCTGGCCGTGGAGGAGCACTTGGTTCACATTCTTGGGCACCCGCCGATAACCATCGGCATAGCCCACCGGGATGACGGCGAGGGTTTCGGTAGTGGCCGTGACGTACTCTGCGCCGTAACTCACGCCATGCCCCGGCGGGAGGGTCTTCACTTGCGCGAGGGTCGCCTTCCAGGTGAGGGCCGGGGTAAACCCGGCGGGGCAGGGCACTTCATCGGATGGGTTCAAACCATAGAGACCGATACCCAAGCGCACCATATCGAACCGCGTGGCTGGCAGGGCGAAAGCGGCGGCGGTGTTGGCGGCGTGTACCAGCGGCGGGCGCAGGCCATGTTCATTCAGGGCGCGCAGGATTTCTTCAAAGGTGGCCAACTGTTTTTGCGCCGAACTTTTGTCGGCGAGGTCGGACCCAGCGAAGTGGGTGAACACGCCTTCGAGTTCGAGGCCTCCCAGATCGGCAATGGCGTGAATGAATTCAAGGGCCTCGTGCGGCAACACGCCCAGCCGCCCCATGCCGGTGTCTATTTTGACATGAACTTTGGCGCGGCGATTGAGTGACCGTGCCACGCTGGCGTAGGCTTGCGCGGTGGCGTGGTCGAACACCGTCAGGCTGAGGTCCGCGCCGAGGGCGGCGGCACACGCGTTGGGCGGGGTAAAGCCGAGCACCAGCGTCGGGAGCGCAACGCCGTTCTCGCGCAAGTGAATGCCCTCCGCCACGCGCGCCACGCCCGCCCAATCCGCTCCTGCCGTCTGCGCCGCTTTAGCGACTTCCACCGCACCGTGCCCGTAGGCGTTGGCTTTGACCACGGCCATGACTCGCGTGTTCGCGATAGCCTTCATGCGGCGCAGATTGTTTTGAATGGCGGTGAGGTTGATTTCGGCCCAGGTGAGAGGTGACATGGCGGGAGTATAGCAAGGTTTGCAATTTGGACATGGGCGTTTTTGATTTACACTATGCCCCATGTCGCTCCAAGTCCTCCTCGTCCTTGGCCTCCTCGCCGTGGCCGCGTTTTTGCTCATCACCGAGCGTCTGCGCCCCGACCTCATCGCGTTGTTGATGTTGGTGACTTTGGGCCTGACCGGGCTGGTCCGCGCCGAAGATTTGTTCAATGGCTTTAGCAACAAAGCGGTCATCACCATCCTCTCGCTGTTTATCATCACGGCGGGGTTGGAGCGCACCGGGGTGACGCGCTTGCTCGGCCAGCAATTGCACCGGGTGGCCGGCGGCGATGAGCAACGCGCGGTGCTGGTGTTCATGGTCGCCACCGCCTTGCTGTCGCTGGTGATGAACACCATTGCGGCGGCGGCGGTTCTGCTCCCAGCGGCCATCGGCCTCACCCGGCAGACCAAACTGCAACCCTCGCGTCTGCTCATGCCCCTGTCGTTTGCCGCGCTCCTCGGCGGCATGGCGACCTTGTTCACCACGGCCAACATTCTCGTGAGCGCCGCGCTGGCCAACGCCGGATTGCGGCCCTATGGCATTTTAGACTTCGTCCCGGTGGGCCTGCCCATGGCCCTGACCGGGATTCTGTTTGTGGCCTTCTTCGGGCGCAAGTTGTTGCCCAGCCACGGCCCGGGCGGGCGCAAAAGCGTGGCGCGGGCGGAAGGCGACTTGTCGGCGGCGTATGGACTTAAAGAAACCGTGAGCGCGGTATATGTGAAACCCGGCTCGTCCATGGCTGGCCTCAGTCTGGCCGAGGGCGGGTGGGGCGGGCGGCTGGGCCTGAACGTGGTGGGGCTGTCACGCGGCGGCACGGTGCGCCTCGCGCCCCCCAAGAGCGAAGAAGTGCTCGAAGGCGATATCGTATTATTTACGGGCATCACTGACGAAGAGGAAATCGCGCGGTACGGTTTGATTTTCACCGAAGACCCGGCCTGGCAGGGCCAGTTTGCCTCCGGCGAAGTGAGTCTGGTCGAGGCCACCCTGGCCCCGCGCGCCGCGATTGCCGGCAAGACTCTGCGCGAGATTGGTTTCCGCGATAAATACGAAGTGACCCTGCTCGCCATTTGGCGCGAGGGCACCACCATCCGCGAAGGGTTGGGCGACTTGCCCCTGCGGTTTGGCGATGCCCTGCTCATGCAAGGCCGCCGCTCCAAAACCCGCCTGCTCCACGCCGACCCGGATTTTCTGGTGCTGGAGGAAGACACGCGCGGCCTCGAATCGCGGAGCCGCGCAGTGTTGGCCGTGGTCCTGACCACGGCGGCGGTGACGCTCCCCGCCCTGAACATTTTGCCCATCGCCGAGGCGGCCCTGACGGCGGCCACGCTGATGGTGCTGTTCAACTGTCTGAGTATGGAAGAAGCCTACGGTTCCATCGAGTGGAAGACGATCTTTATCATCGCTGGCATGTTGCCGCTCGGCCTGGCCCTCACCACCACCGGCGCGGCCACGCTGGTCGGCAACGGCTTGGTCACCGTGTTAGGCGGATTGGGGCCGCTGGCCCTGGCGGGCGGGGTGTTTCTCCTCACCATGTTGCTCACGCAAGTGATGAGCGGACAAGTCACCGCGGTGGTGCTCTCGCCCATTGCCATTGCCGCCGCCCAGCGCGTGGGCGCCGACCCGCGCGCGGTAGCCATGGCCGTGGCGCTCGGCTGTTCCATGGCCTTCCTCAGTCCGCTGGGCCATGCCACCAACATGCTGGTCATGGGCCCGGGCGGTTATAACTTCAAAGACTATTCGCGCATGGGTCTGCCGCTTACCGTTCTGCTGTTCGCCGTCATGCTGGTTTGCCTGGCCGTGTTTTGGGGAATTCGCTAACCGCGTATAATGCGCTTCATGAATCGTGAAGCCCTCCAGCACTTTGTTCGTCACACCCTGCCGCGCTTTGCCCGCGAATACCGCGCCGAAATCATCGCTACCATCATCGCGCTGATAGGTGTCTTCTTTCTCTTTGAGCAATACCAACTCAAGCAAATCATCTGGGATGTTCTCGCGGGGTTCGGCATTTCCTTCACCGACTGGCTGTTGCGCCTGAGTGGGGTTTTGGTGGCCTTCGTTGCCTCCATTACCATTTCCAACGTCCTCGGTCTCGTCCTCATCGGGGTGGCGGCCTTCATCATGGGGCGGCGCACCCGCGCGCGTTTGATCGCCCGCTACAAAGCCAGTTACGAAGCCTGCCCGCGCTGTACGCGCGCGCTCGCCCGATCGCACCGCACCTGGCCGGAGCGCCTGCTCAGCCGTGTGCTGTTCATCCACATTCGCGTCTATCGGTGCACCAACACCGACTGTCGTTGGCGCGGCATCCGCGTCGCCGGATAACTTCCTCCCGCATGTTTGAATTTGAATTGACGGCTCAAACCGGACGCGCCCGCGCGGGCGTGTTCCGCACCCCGCACGGTGACCTGCTCACGCCGGTGTTCGCGCCCGTCGGGACCGCCGCGACCGTAAAGGCCCTCACCCCCGCGCAGTTAACTGACCTCGGCGCGACGCTCGTTCTCAGCAACACCTATCACCTCTACCTCCGCCCCGGCGACGAACTGGTGCGCGACCTCGGGGGCCTGCACCGCTTTATGCACTGGTCGGGGCCAATGCTCACCGACTCGGGTGGCTTTCAGGTCTTCTCCCTCTCCGACACGCGCAAAGTGGACGACGAAGGGGTGACGTTCAAAAGTCACATTGACGGCTCCACCCACCGCTTCACCCCGGAGAAAGCCATCGCCATTCAGGAAAACCTCGGGGCCGACATCATCATGGCCTTCGATGAGTGCCCGCCCCCGCTCGACCGCGCCTACAACCGCCGCGCCCTCGACCGCACCCATGCGTGGGCCACGCGCTGTGTGGCCGCCAAAACCCGCGCCGACCAAGCCCTCTTCGGCATCGTGCAAGGCGGCATCTTCCCCGACCTGC
Source organism: uncultured Anaerolineales bacterium (assembly GCA_964443795.1). Taxonomy (GTDB): domain Bacteria; phylum Chloroflexota; class Anaerolineae; order Anaerolineales; family UBA6663; genus DATDRS01. The sequence continues at coordinate 10,823 of CAYUFY010000121.1, forward strand.
GCGCCGAATCGGTGGAATATCTCGCGGCGCTTGATCTGCCCGGTTATGCCGTCGGCGGGCTGGCCGTGGGCGAGAGCAAAGCGGAAATGCACGCCACCCTGGAAGTCGTGGATCCGCTGTTGCCTGAACACAAACCGCGCTACCTCATGGGGGTCGGCTCCCCCGAAGACTTAATCAACGGCGTTCTGCGCGGCGTGGATATTTTCGATTGTGTCCTGCCCACACGGCTGGCGCGCACTGGCTCGGCCATGACCCGCGCCGGGCGCATGAATATGAAAAACGCGCCCTATGCCCGCGACCCGCGCCCGCTCGAAGAAACGTGCGCCTGCTACACCTGCCAGCACTTCACCCGCGCCTACATTCGGCACCTCGTCGTCTCGCAGGAAATTCTCGCCGCCACCCTGCTCACCCTGCACAACGTCCACCTGCTCCTCACCCTCATGCGCGAAACGCGCGCCGCCATTTTAGGCGGGACGTTTGAGCAATATGCGGCGGACTTTTTAGCCAACTATGTGCCGAGGCAGAAGGCAGACAGCAGATAGCAGATAACAGATAACAGATTTCACCTTACGCCAGCGGCGGGGTGTGGTTGAGTCTCATCTCTTAAACAAAAGACCCCGAAGGTTTGCCTCGCGCAAACCTTCGGGGTCGGCGTTTAACTCTCAAAATACAGGGGATCAGATAATGGAGACCTCGACCTTGGCCGCTTCGGTAAGAACAGCGCTGAGGTCGGCGTTGAGCATGGTGGCGGTATCCACCGAGGCCAGCCGCGCCTGGGTGAGGTCGGCATCGGCAAAATTGGCGTTGGTGACTTGGGCGCGCGTGAGATTGGCGCGGGTGAGGTTGGCTTGCGAGAGGTCGGCTTCGGTGAGGTTGGCGCTGGTGAGGTTGGTGTTGGCCAAATCGGCGCCGGTGAGGTCGGCCCCGGTGAGGTTGGCAAAGCGCAGGTTTGCGCCATGCAGGTTGGCCGAAAACATCCGCGCTTTGGAGAAGTTGGCCATGACCAGATCGCCATCCGAAAGGTTGGCATCGTAGAGCGTGGCTTCGGTGAGGTTGGCCATGTTGAAATTCACGCCAGTGAGACGGGCCACGCGCAGGTAAGCGCCGGTGAGGTCGGCCTCGATGAAGTCGGCTTCGGCGAGGTTGGCGCGGAAAAGGGTGGCCTGGCGGAGGGTGGCGCGGGTGAGGTTCGCCCCGTGCAAATCGGCCTCGCGCAGGCGGGCGCGGTTGAGGTTGGCTTCGATGAGGTCGGCGATGGCGAGGTCGGCTTCGTTGAGCGTGGCTTCGACGAATTGGGCGCGTTCGAGATCGGCGGCGTTGAGGTACGCGCCGGTGAGGTCGGCATAGCAGAAGTTCGCGTCGCGCAAAACGGCGGCGTTGAAGATGCACCCGCGCAAATGCGCGCCCGAGAAATCGGCGCCGGTGAGGTCGGCCCCGGTGAAATCGGCTTTGTTCAGGTTGACGCCGTTGAGGTCAATGCCGGTGAGATCGAGCAGGCGGTAGTCGCGATCACCGTTAATGTAGTCGAGGAGAACTTGTTCGCGGGAAAGTTCGGACATATTAGGATTGAGGGATTTGGTGATTGAGTGATTTAGCGATTGGGTGAGTGGGTCATTGGGTCATTTTGCATTTGACCATTTGAAATTGGTGGTTAGGGTTTGGTTACTTCCCCCCCTTTATACACCCAGAGGTCAAATAATGCACTGAGGTCGCAGGCGCAGGTTTGTTCGGCGATGGCGTGGAAGTCGGCGGTGGTGGCGAAGCCATAGCGATAAGCGGTGAAGTAGTTGCGGAGGAAGGTGAAGAAGGTCTCATCGCCCAGTTCCTGGCGGAGGGCGGCAAAGAAGAGCGCGCCTTTGCTGTAGACAATCACCCCATAATCGTTGCCGTAGTCCTTAACCCGCAGTCCGATGGGTTGGTCGGGGTCGTCGGCAAACGGAAGATCGCCCCACAGGTAGTCGAGGAAACCCTCGGCGTAGACCTGACCGCGCGTCTCTTCCAGGTAAAGGTATTCGGTGTAGGTGGCGGCGGCTTCGTCGAGCCAGGGTTCGAGCAGTTGGTCATCGCCGATGAGGCTGTAGAACCATTGGTGGCCGACTTCGTGGACGGTGGCGTATTCAAAGAACTCATCGGGGCCGACCACGCCGATGAAAATAGTGCCAGGGTATTCGATGCCGCCAAACGCGCCGGGCGCGTCTACCACATCGAGTTCGTTATAGGGGTAGGGGCCAATGGCGTTTTGAAGGATTTCGATTTGCTTGGCGCTGAAGTCGAGCATTTCATCGGCAAATTCGGCGTGGTCGGGGAGCAGGTAGGCGTTGACGCGGATGCCGTCCACTTCGCGCTGATACAGTTCGAGTGGGCCAACCACGAGGGCGAGGTCGCGCACGGGGCCGGTAATGAATGTGAGGGTTTGGGTGTTAGAGTTAGAGTTAGAGT
>CAYUFY010000122.1:0-13218 GCA_964443795.1 uncultured Anaerolineales bacterium
CATGGTGGGGGTGGGGCGCGCGGCCATGGTGGGGGCGGGCGCCATGGGGCGCGGAGCGGCCATGACGGGGCGGGGTGCCACCGCCGGAGCCATGGGCCGGGGAGCGGGCACGGATGCCGGGCGCGGGGCTACGGCGGTCGGGCGATTCCAATCGTTGTCGTACCGGCGGACGGTAGTCTCGGCCTGGGAGAAAATGCGCTCCCCCGCGACGGAGAACGTGCCAATCATGAGAATGCGGATGAGCCAAACTAGGATGGAGACAAACACCGGGACGATGGTCAACAACTCATCGTGACTGAGAATTTGGTTGCCCAGCGATTGACGGTTGAGGAGCGCGATGGAGACACCCCACCAGGTGAGAGTGGCGTTCATGGTGGCGGCGAGGAACCACGCCCCCACCATGTACCAGACTTCCTTGCGTTCTTCCGCGCCCCGCTCCGGGGTGAACAGCCGTGCGATGCCCGCGAAGTCCATGCCGCAGAAGGCGATAGCGAGAATCATGGCCCAGCGCATCCCCGCAAAGCGCATATCACCCAGAAGGTCGCTGAGGGCGAAATCGGTGGTGGTGTAGTTAAAAAGCTCAAAGGCCAGCATGGCGCCCAGCATGATACCGCCGAAAATCGTGCCGCGCGAAACTTTGTAGCTTTTGAAAAGGATAACCAGTTTCTTCCAGAGGGCATAACTGGGCCGGTTGGTGTTAGCGTACATCAGCGTCTCCTTGATGTTTTAGACCTTATGGGTGCGAGAGAACCTAGCGCTGATATTAGTACAAATGTTCTAATTTGTCAAGTATTTGGGTCAGGATTTTTAAAAACTTATGCATCCCCCAGTTTTGGCTATAAATAGCGGGTTTTTTACAGGCGACAACGCGGGCGAGTTAAACCCTAGGCCAGTCGAGCAGGAGCACTTCGAGGGCGAGGCGGGTGTTGACGTTCTTTTCGAGGAGCGTGCTGGTGTGGCGGATTGCGGCCAGGGTTTGGCTGGCCCGGTCGGCGGGCAGAAGCGCGGCGAGCGCGCGAATCTCGGCTTCGCGGTCAGGGTTGGTGAGCGGGGTCTGAGTCTGGGCGGCGGCCAGCATCACATCCCGCCAAAACGCCAGCCACAAATCGAGCGTGGTCTGAATTTTTTCGAGATTGCCCTCGCGCGCCAATTTGTCGGCGTAGGCAAACCGATCCACGCGTGAGGCGCGCACCAGCATGGCGAGGTCGTTTAACTTCTGCTGGCGTGTTTCGAGGAGCGCCTCGTCCGCGCCCGTGCGGACAGCCCACCCCAACCGCCCGCCCGCGAGATGCGCCAACAACTCGGCGCGCTCGGCGGGCAACATGAACCGGGTGATGAGCGCCTCCCGCACGGTGGCGAAGGGCAGGGGGCGGAGCGCCAACACTTCACAGCGCGAGACAATCGTCGGGAGCAAGTCATCCGCGCTGGCCGCTGTTAGCAGGAGCACCACATTATTCGGCGGTTCTTCCAACGTCTTCAAGAGCGCATTCATGGTCTGGTCATTGGCGGCGTCGAAATTGATAAGCCGCGCCACTTTGCGCCGGGCTTCCACCGGTTTGAGGGTGAGGCTATACATGAGCTCGCGCACCGGCTCGATTTTGATTTTCTCGGCCCGGACTTTTTTGCCGCTCTCCGCTGGGGTCACCGTTAAGATATCGGGATGCGCCCCTCGCGCGGTGAGCGCGCACCCCCGGCATTGGCCGCAGGGTGGGGCGGTTCCCCCGCAGACCAGCGCCTGCGCAAACTCGGCCACCAGGGTGCGTTTGCCCACCCCGGCGGGCCCGGTGAACAAATAGGCGTGCCGCACCCGGTCATGCGCCAGATCGCGTTGCAATAAATTCACGGCCCACTCGTGGCCGATCACATTCCATGCCATGTGGAGGATTGTAGCATAGCGCTTCCCGCTGGGCAGTTGCATTCGCCTTGTCTGCCAATTCGGTCTATACTAACAACTAAATCTTAACCTAGTTAATGGCCCCTGACTAACCCGGTCGTGGGCCATATGGAGCCCCTATGGCAGACCAACCCGTAATTGCGATCGGCCATTTGAAGATCACCGATCATCTGGCACTCGGTGTGACGATAGATAAATTAGAAAAAGCCCAGGAGACCTTCCAACATTTCAAATTAGAAACTCGCCCCTATCGAGGTTGGAACCCCCTGGCCGACAACCTGCGCAAAGGCGTTATTCAGGGCGCGTTCATTCTCGCCCCGTTGGCCATGGAATTATTTTATAGCGGCGTCAAAATCAAACTTATTTTGCAGGGGCACAAGTCCGGAAGCATCATCATTAAAAACAAACGCGCGGGCATTAATGGGCCGCTCGATTTCAAGGGCAAGACCGTCCTGATCCCGCACTACCTCTCGGTACACCATCTGCTTTTTCACCGCCTGCTACATGAGAATGGCCTCGACATCGGCAAAGGCGCGGGCGTGGGCAAGGATATCGTTTTCGAAGTTGTCGCGCCCTCCGACATCCCCGATATTATGGAGATGGATGAAAAAGGAACCGTCGGCGGATTTATCGTGGCGGAGCCGTTTGGCTCACAGGTGGTGAAAGATGGCTATGGCGATGAGTTCGCGCTCTCGAAAGACCTGTGGCCCAAGCACCCGTGTTGCGTGTTGGTCATCCAGCAGGCGGTTATTGAGCATTACCCTGATGCCGTGCAGGAGCTAACCAACAGTCTGGTGGCGTCCGGCCATTTCATTGAAGAACATCGCGCGGATGAGGCCTGTGTCATCGGCGCAAAATTCCTCGGGCAAGATGAGGGCGTCATTAAGCATGTGCTTACCGAGCCGCCGGACCGGGTGGTGATGAACGAAATGTTCCCGGTGATGGCCGACCTGGAATACCTGCAGGAATATATGACCACCCACATTCATGCGCTGTCGGGCAAAATTGATTTGAGCGCCTTTGTGGACACGCGCTTTGCCGAGAAGGCGGGGGCGCGCTAAGCGCTCTGGGGATGATCGCCATGCCAGGTTATCTCATCGAAGCCCAGGAATTACACGCCCTGAACCAGGCGGGGCAGGTGTTTATTGTTGACACCCGCGACCCGTTGGTTTACCTGGAAGGTCATATCCCCAACGCCGTTAACATCCGCGATATTTTCTCCTACCTATGCACGCGTGGCTCGGGCGGCTATCCTGCCCTCGTCCAGCACTTCGCCAAGGCCCTGGGCGCGGCGGGGTTAAAGCCCACCGATCATGTGGTCATCTACGAAGATGCCATGGATAACGGCTACGGTCAGTCGTGCCGGGGTTGGTTTATCCTTAATTATCTGGGCCATCAAAATGTCTCGGTCTTGCATGGCGGCTACCTCGCCTGGCAGGTGGCCAAATTGCCAGTGACCATCGAAGCGCCGATTTTTGACCGCACGCACTACGAGCCACACTTGAATGCCCAGGTGTGGCTCAGCGCCGAGGAAATGGTCGCGGCGATTAATAACCCCGACATTTACATTGTGGATGTGCGCGATTACGCCGAATGGCTGGGCGCGAATTCTTCGCCCTACGGGTATGACTTTTGCCCGCGCAAGGGTCGCATCCCGAACGCCCACTGGTTCGAGTGGTATCGGGTGATGGAACGGCGCAAAGGCGTGCCCTGGTTCAAACCCCGGGACCAGATTTTGGAAGAGGCCGCCAAAGCGGGCATCACCCCCGATAAAAATATCTACATCTATTGTTTCAAGGGCGCGCGAACCTCCAATGTCATGCTGGCCCTGCAAATGGCGGGCATCCCCAACATCCGCAACTACTTCAGTTCCTGGAACGAATGGTCGCGTGATTTCTCCCTGCCCATCGAGGAAGGCTACCCGGTGGAAGAATAACGCCATTGTCAAAACGCGCGCCTCTCGTTTATAATGCCCGTCAGCGGGCGGTTGGCTCAGTTGGTTAGAGCACTCGGTTGACATCCGAGAGGTCATAGGTTCGAGTCCTATACCGCCCACACAAACCTATACTCTAAACGCAACAACCGGAACGAGTAGGTCGGCGATGGTTCCAGAGAAGCGAGGCCACAGACTGCAAGCCTTGCCAACCTTAGCCCACCCAAAACCCTCCGCGAGCGTAAACTTGAAACCCAGACCAGACTGGTCTGCAAGTAAAGCCCACGGGTCGGCTCGTTATCGCCGCAAGAGATGGTCGCCTGGCGACCAAACTCGGGTGGAACCGCGTGAGATAAAGTGCTCTCGCCCCGACACTGGGCCGAGAGTTTTTTGTTTAAAACGGTATGTCCGAAATCTACGTCAGCACCGATGTTGAAGCCGATGGGCCGATCCCCGGCCCGCATTCCATGCTCAGTTTTGCCTCGGCGGCATATTTGCCCGACAAAACTTTGCTGACGACTTTCAGCGCCAATCTGGCGACTCTGCCCGGCGCAACCAGCGACCCCGGCACCCAGCGGTGGTGGGAGTCGCAACCCGAGGCGTGGGCCGCCGCCCGCGCGGACTTGCAAGCCCCAGCGGTGGCGCTGAAAAATTATCTGGCGTGGCTCAAGGCCTTGCCCGGCCAACCCGTGTTCGTGGCTTACCCGGCGGCTTACGATTTCATGTTCGTCTATTGGTATCTCATCCGCTTCACCGGCGAGAGTCCGTTCTCGCATTCGGCACTGGACATCAAGACCTATGCGATGGCCCTGCTGAAAAAAGGCTATCGCTCATCCACCAAAAATCAAATGCCCAAACGGTGGTTCGATAAATCGCCGCACACCCATCGGGCGCTGGATGATGCGCTGGAGCAGGGCTTACTATTTTGTAATATGCTGTCTGAAAATCTCAGCCAGTCCCAAGGAGATAAACGTGAATAAAAAACTTGAAACCCTGTTGATGACGGTCATACCGCTCCTCATCATTATCCAAATGGTGCGCTGGGGCGGCATCCCCGACGTTGGCCCCATCTTTTGGGTCGGGGCTGTGATTCTGCTTGGCACGGTGGCCGTCTTTGGTGGATTGTGCTGGTGGCTGTTTCTCAGCCCCCTCCCGGCCACCCCCCGGCGGGCCGCGCCGCCCCTCTCCGAGAAAATCTACCCCATCCTCCTCGCGGCTTTGGCGGCGGGCCTGATGGTCATCATCGGTGTCTTTTGGGATGAGACCTGGCATCGCACCTATGGCGTGGGCATTGTGGTCGAGGATTTCCTTTGGCCGCCACACAAAATGTTGTATCTCTCGCTGGGCATCTTGGCGCTCATCGCCTGCACCGCGCTGTTTATGGCCGCCCGTGCCGCGCGCGGCGATTTCCGTGTAGGCTTTCGCGCCCAACCCTACATGGGCTTGTTGGGCTTGCTCACCGCCTACCTCACCTTCTCTCTCCCCTCCGATGCGGTCTGGCACGTCATCTACGGCCTCGACATTACCGCGTGGAGTCTGCCGCACATTTTGCTCGTCTCATCCTTTGGGTTAGCCATGCTCGCGTTGGCGGCCATCTTCCTCTCGGGGCGCGCCAATTTGGCGACCTTTAGCCTCAACGATGTTTTAGGCGCATTCGCCATGAGCGTCTCGGGCGTGATTCTGCTCGTCCTCGTTACCGAATATGACAGCACCCCCGCGCGCGTGGTGGATGTGACAAACAATGCCGCGGCGACGATTCAGGCCCGCCCAGAATGGCTGTACCCGGTGGTGTTGCTGACCCTCGGCATTTTGCTCGCCGTGATAGGCGTGCGCCTCGCCCGGCGGGTGGGCGTGGTGTCCCTCGCGGCGGTGGGCGTTGCGGCGTTTCGCCTTTCCGCCGTGGCGCTCTTCGGGGCGTGGGACAAAATGGGCGTGGCCTCGCACCTAATGCTAGTCGTGCCGATGGTCGTGATTGACTTGTGGCAGTTGGTCGAGCAACGCACTGCCCGCAAATCTTTAATCCTCGGCGCGGTGGCGGCGGGTGCGGCGGGCTTGGCCGTGATGCTCCCGGTCATCGCCACGAACTTTGTTTATCCGCGTGTGACTCTGCCCATCGGCGCGGCGATGGTGGTTTGGGGCTTGTTGTTCGCCGTGGGCGCGGCCCTTGTGGCCGACCGCCTCGGGGGCTGGCTGGCCGCTCTCGAAGCGGGTCGCCTGCCGAGCGTGGCTTTTCCGCGCCTCGTGTGGCAGACTGTCGTCATCAGCGCCGTGGCGTTGGCCATCTTCCTCGTCTTATTCTTCACCGCCCGCCCGCCGAGCGCGTGAGATGGCTTACACAAGTCGCATTTTGCAATAGCAAGGGGGCAGGGAAGCAGGGGAGAAAGATGCTCCCTTGCTCACCGGCCCCCCGCTTTTTTTGGCACGAAACTGTTAGGAGTAACCGACCATGCCTGAGAAACTTAAAGAACATTACGAAGAAACCGAACTCTACAAAATCCGTCACTCAGCCGCACACGTCATGGCGCAGGCCGTGCTGGAGATGTTCCCCGGCGAAGCGCGTATTGCCATTGGCCCGCCGATTGAGAACGGCTTTTACTATGACTTCGATTTGCCGCGCGCCCTCACGCCCGACGACTTGCAAGCCATCGAGAAGCGGATGCGCCAAATCTCGGCGGGCAACCACAAGTTCGAGCGCCGCGAAGTCAGCGCCGATGAAGCGCGGGCGCAGTTCAAAGACCAGCCGTATAAAATCGAACTGATTGACGGTTTGGATAAGGGCGGCGTGGACGAGTACGGCAACCCCACAAAGGAAAAGCCAGTCATCTCGTTTTACACGCACAGCACTTTCACGGATTTGTGTCGCGGGCCGCACGTCGAGCATACGGGCAAAATCAACCCGAGCGCGTTCAAGTTGATGAGCGTCGCGGGCGCGTATTGGCGCGGGGACGCGAGTCGTCCGCAACTCCAGCGTATTTACGGCACGGCGTGGAAATCGCCCAAAGAGTTGGAGCATTATCTATGGCAACTCGAAGAAGCCAAGAAGCGTGACCACCGCAAGCTAGGCCGCGAATTGGGGCTGTTCCACTTCTCCGACAATATCGGCCCCGGCTTGCCGCTGTTCACGCCCAAAGGCGAGATGCTCCGCTATCTCATGGAGAACTACGTGCGGGACACGCAGACACGCTACGGCTACCAGCACGTCTGGACGGGGCATCTGGTCAAAGAAGACCTGTATCACAAATCCGGCCATTACGATAACTACAAAGACTCCATGTTCCCGCCCATGGAGGATGAGGGCATCAAGTTCCGGCTCAAGCCCATGAACTGCCCGAGCCACATGACGCTCTACAACGAGATGGGTAAGCACTCGTACAAGGAACTGCCCCTGCGCTACGCCGAGTTTGCCACGCTTTACCGCTACGAGAAGACTGGCGAACTCAGCGGCCTGACGCGGGTGCGCGCCCTCACGCAAGACGATTGCCACGTTTTCTGCCGCCCCGACCAAATTCAGGAAGAGTTCAGCCTGTGCCTGAAACTTATCCGCGAGGTGTTGGCGCATTACAAGTTTGATGACTACTACGTGCGCCTGTCTTTGCGCGGCGAGGGCGGTAAGTACGTAGAAGACTCCGAAAAGTGGACGTTGGCGACGAGTGCGCTCAAAGCCGCGTTGGATGCGAACAATGTGGAATACGAATCCGTTGAGGGCGAGGCCGCGTTCTACGGCCCCAAGGCCGACTTCATCGCCCGCGACGTGCTGGGCCGCGAGTGGCAACTCTCCACGATTCAAGTGGACTTCATCCAACCGGCCCGCTTGGGGTGTGAATACGTTGGGGAAGACGGCCAACCCCACACGCCGGTTCTGCTCCACCGCGCGGTCACGGGGTCAACGGAACGCTTCCTCGGAGTGTTAATTGAACACTACGCCGGGGCGTTCCCGCTCTGGCTTGCCCCCGTGCAAGCGATGATGATTCCGGTGGCTGACCGGCACATCCCCTACGCCCGCGAGGTCGCCGAGAAACTCAAGGCCGAGGGGTTCCGCGTGGAAGTGGACGAGCGCGGCGAGCGGATGCAAGCCAAAATCCGCGACGCGCAACTGCAAAAGATTCCGTATATGCTCGTCGTCGGCGACAAAGACCAGGAAGCGGGCGCGGTCTCGGTGCGCTTGCGGAGCGGCGAAGACTTGAAAGCCAAATCGCTGGCCGAGTTTATCGCGCTGGCGAAAGAAGAATTGGCGAAGTAATCACCCCACCCAGTGAATTCATCACCGGGTAATTCTAATCATTTGGCGGCGGCCGCCCTGGGGCTGGTGGCCGCTGTCTATTTGTGGCTGGCGTTTGGTGTGTTTCCGACGGGCGGCTATTGGAGTATAGATAACGGTTTCAAGCGACTCCAGGCGGATAACATTCGCTTCACGCCATTTTTGGATCTGGCCATTGCCTATCCGGGCCGTGAGGTTGATCCTCTGTTCAAGTATGTTCCATTTGGCCTGAGTTTTCACTACATCTGGAATGGAAAGATTCATCTGTCTCAACCGCCGGCCATCGCCATCGTGGACAAACCCTTCATTGCGTTGATGGGCGATAGGGGCGAACTCATGGCGCCAGTTCTAACTGGATTGCTCAGCCTCTGGCTAGTGGCACGCCTGGTGGAGAGTGTGGACGCAGGCCTGGCCTGGTTGGGGGTTGTTTTAGCCGGATTGGCGACGCCCGTTATTTTTTATAGCCTCAACCTTTGGGAACACACCTTGGCCCTTGCCTTGGGCCTCGGCGCAGTTTGGTTGGTCGTGACCGGAGAGGAAGATGGGCGGCGTTACGGGCTGTCCGGATTGTTAGCCGCGTTGGCGGCGGGCGTCCGCAAGGAGATGTTGATCTTAATTGTGGTGCTCGCCGGGCTATTGGCGGTTGAGGCCCTCTACCGTGGGGAACGAGGGCTTTGGCGCAGATGGATGCTCTGGGTGAGCGTGTGTGTGGGATGTAGTTTGATCTGGTGGGGCTTCAGTTATTTCAGCAGTGGGGACATCATTCCGCCGGAGTTACGCTTGAGCCTCCGGCCGCGTTATACACCCCAAGCGTATGCGTTTGTTCACGGTCTGGATACCCTGCCGCACTTTATTTTCGGCCCGGCTTCGGGGCAAATTGGGCGTTGGCTGACAGTGGCGCTCGTGGGTTACTGGTTGTCGGACTGGATTCCTGCGCGGCGCGAGCGACAGTTGCTTCAACTGGGATTACTATTGGGGATAGGCTGGGGCGTGTGGACGCTGGCGCAAAGCTATGCAAAAGACGGAAACGTGTATGGTTTGCTCAGTGCCGCGCCTTTTTTGACGCTCGGACTACTCCCGGGCGTTAAGCTGACTGGCCCCTTGCGCCGCGTGTTGTTCCTGGCCTTGAGTTACTGGGGGATAGCAGTGGTTGGTCTCGGGGTCTTCACGGCGGTGGGACCGTGGCAAGGCGCTCAAGAGTGGGGCGCGCGGTTTATGCTGATCGTTTTTCCTTCGGCAACGGTGGGCGCGGTGGCCGGCTTGCGGCAGATGTGGGAGCAGGCTGTGAGTTCGTGGTTGGGCAAAGGCGTTTTAGTTGCGGCTTTAGGGTTGGTCGGTGTCAGCGTTTTTATTCAAGGCTTGGGCCTCCGCGAGCTATATCAGGGAGTCGCCCGGCGGAGCGCCATGCAAGCTACGGTTATGGCCTGGCCCGAACCAATCGTCATTACGAACATGGAGCGCGTTGCGCCGCTCATGCCCCAAGTCTATGCCTCCAAAAAAGTTTTTCTGGTGCAATCCTTTGAAGGTTTGGCGGATTGTCTTGGGCAAGTCAACACCCACGGCGGCGGCGACTTCATTTTTGTGAGCAACGGCATGTTGCCTGAAACCATCTTGCCCATCATTGCACCACCGGGTAAGCATTTGATAATCGTGGAGACGCGCCCCTTGGGCGACGGAATGTATGGGACGCGCGTGGCGGTTATGAGCCAACCCTAAATCACAGCGGCGCACCTTTTTAAGTGCGCCGCTGAGTTTCTGAAACTACGCTAAGACTTGAGCGTTGCGCTTATGGACACGCATTGCTGAAGTCGGTTGTAATGTTAGGTGAACCACTCAACGGTCCAGTGGTGTTCGCGAAGGCATCGGTCGCTGTCACGGTCCAACTGAGGGTGCCGCCATTGGGAATGTGAACCGTCGTGACGGCTTGCCAGGTGTTGCCCGTGGTAAATAACATCGCGGCGTTGCCAGTGGTCGTTGTGCTGAGATAGGTCGCTGACCAGTTCACGGTGGCTGAAACGACTCCGGAGGGATCGGTGATATCGGCCGAGAAAGTCACCGTGCAGGCTGGGGGCGGGGTTGGAGTTGGGGCCGGGGTCCCAACGACAACTGAGAAGCTGGTGGGGCTGGCGCTGAAGTTGCTGATGGTTGGGCCAGTCACATCGGGCGTGGAAGTGGGGGTCGGGGTGTTAGTCCGTGTGGGGGTGCTAGTTGGGAAAGGCGTGGAGGTTGCCGTTGGCGTGCTAGTGGGGAAGGGGGTCAGGGTTGCCGTAGATGTATTGGTGGGCAAGGCCGTGTTGGTATTTGTGGCCGTCGGCAGATTGGTTGCTGTCGCCGTGGCTGTGTTGGTCGGCAGGCTGGTGGCTGAGGCGGTGGCCGTGGGCGGGAGCGTGCCAGTGGGGGTGATGGTCGGCGGTTTGGGGGTCGCGGTGGCCGTGGGCGCAGGAGGGTTGGTGGCCGCGGGGGGGGGCGCAGATGTTTGGGTGGCGGCCGGGGCCGAGGTCTTGGTCGGGGTCGCAGTGGCCACAAAGCCTGAGTTGAATTGCGCCGGGCATACCAGGCCGGGCGGGATGGGATTCCAGCGCACGGCGGGGATCTTCAGGACAAGGCCGGGGACGACATTGGGATTGCCATTGGCTTGGGCAATCGCAAATGGGTCAACCCCATAAGCGCGCCCGATGCAGAAGAGGGTTTCTAATGGGCGCACGGTATGTTGGCCGAGGATAACGAAAGTCACGGGCGGCGGGATGATGACCACCGGGCGCGGGGTGGCTGTAGGCGTCTGGGTCGCCGTGGCGCTGGGGGCGAGGCTGGGCGCGGCGGGTTCGGTTGGGGTATCGGTTGGCGGCGGGGGCTGAGTCGCGGTGGGCGTGGGTTGCGGGGTTTCGGTGGGGGGCGGGGCGGCCGTCAGGGTGGCGACGAGCGCCGTCGCTACTTCGGGGTTTCTGGCAATGAAGTCGGTCACATCCTGGTCGGTCAACACAAAATGGACTTGGCCATTGCGGGTGATCACAATGCGTTCCAGGTTGCCCGCGCGTTCATTGACCGTATCATTTTCGGCGCTACATTCGCCCTCGAGACAATCAATCACGAGCAGATCGTCATTGGGGTCGGCAGGATCGCCCTCGGTGTAGATGAAGGTGGCGAACGAGCCGCGCACCGCCGCCACACCAATGGGAGTTTCCACTTCCAGTGTGCCGCCCGTGAGACTGACCCAAATTTGTCCGGCTTGTAGTTGCAGGCGGGTTAGGAGACCTTCATCCGAGGTGTTCACACTTTGCATTGTGAACAGGGTATTTTGCGCGACGCGCATAACTGTCCCGTCGGTGAAATCGAGACGGGCAGATGAGGCGTCGCCGGTTTGAATCTCGCCGCCTGGCCCCAGGATAAACCCCAACTGGACTTGGGCGAGAGGGTCGTTGGCCGATAGGCGCCCGCGCACGATGTTGATGATTTCGCTGAGAGAGGCTGTGCGCGGGTCGGCTTGGGTGGGCGCGGGTGCGGTGGTGAGGGGCACGATTTGACGACTGCAGGCGCTCAGACTGAGGGTCGCCACGAGCACGAGCGAGCCGATGAGACGGAAGTTGTAAGTGGGGGCCGCAGTGTTCATAGTCAGTTCCCGACGGTTAACGTAGTTCGAAGGAAGTGTCGTTTATTTCCAAGTCTGGCCGATGGTGTTCAATCCAGTGGACGATATTTTGCAGTTCGGCTTGCACATGCCCGGCATCATTGGCCACGGCCACCAGCGCGATCTCGGCGGATTGCCACACATCATTTAGGTCCACCTCGGCGGCGGCGATGTTGAATTCTTTATGCAGGCGGGCGAGCAGGGGTTTGAGCAGACCGCGTTTTTCTTTAAGCGACGCGCACCCCGGTAAGTGCAACCGCACCCGACATGCACCAATGACCATAATCGTCATTCTATCACGGGGTTCTGGGGCGGCAGTTAGAATTGTGATAGCAAATAAGTACACTTGGGATGACTTTTGGTTTAACTTCGTTATAATCAAGCCATGTCTAAATCCTGGACGAACTTACTGGTTATCGGTTTGTTGTTGATCGCTGTCGTGACGGGGTGGGGGATTGTGGACGCGGTGCGCCAGGCTACACGCGGGCCGGCGCAAATCGGCGGCAATCTCGCCACGCAAGTGCAGAATTTCATCAACCCCACGCCAACCATCTACCCTGACCCGTTGACCGTGATTTTGCAGGTGCGGTCATTGGCCCGGTTGGAAACGGCGCAGTATACGATTGAGAAAGTGGTGACCGCCGAAACCGGCCAGGGCGCATTGGCCCCGCTCTTCGGTGACCGGTTGTTGTTGGTGGCGCATGGCGAGGTGATTGCCGGAGTGGACATGAGTAAAATCACTGATCGCGACCTCATTGTGACCCCCGATGGAAAAGTGACCATCATTCTGCCTGCCGCCGAGGTGTTTATCGCCACCCTGGATAACGAGAAGTCGTATATCTATGACCGGCAGACCGGCTTGTTAACGCACGGTGACGTGAATTTGGAGACGCAGGCGCGGCAGGTGGCCGAGCAGGAAATTCGGCGCGGGGCACTGGAGGATGGCATTCTCACGCTCGCGCAGACCAACGCGCAGAACTTTGTGGAGAAGCTGTTGGGCGGGCTGGGGTTTGAGACTGTGACGGTGGTGGTGGGGACGCCGGTGCCGTGAGGGGGACGTGGGTAAGTGAGTAGGTGCGGAGGCGGCGAGGGTTAGACGCGCGAGTTCCATTGCTCGCCCGCATATTTCTCGGCCCGCAACTTCTCGGCCAGCCCCGTTTCATAATTCGATAGTTCCCCTAGTTCAAAAGTCAAATTGAGTTGTTCGGCGAAGCCAGCGCGCAGGGCGGTCATGGCTTGTTCCCAACTCACAGGTTGATTTAAAACTGCTTCGACGGTGGTGGCGCGTTGCATCACCCGCTCGCGCAGGGTGGCCCGGTCCGATTCGGACTCGACCCGCAGGGCCTCGACAATCCGCGCGAGGTCACCGGTGAGGGGCAGGGTGCCGTGTTGCAGGACGACGCCGCGTTTGCGGACTTGCGCGCTCCCCAAGAGTTTTTTGCCGTTGGTGGTTATCTCATAATCTGAAGCGACTTCAAAACAAACGGGCAAGGGGGCGGGGGTGCGGG
>CAYUFY010000123.1:0-13209 GCA_964443795.1 uncultured Anaerolineales bacterium
TTTCTCCTTTGAAATCGGGAGATTACCATGCTTCACCCACCTTGAAAGGGCTGGATCGGACCCCCCATGCCACCCCCGGACGCTTAGCCAAACATTTCTTGAAAGTTTCTATTCCCGTGCCGCCACAACTTTCAAAAAAGAATTCCGCCACGGCGCATTTACCCGTCGGGTATGCCGCCCGCCGCTTACCGCCAACGCAAAGTCTCCCGGCCGGGACTACTTTTTAGCCAAAAGTAGTGTAGTAACATTTTCCATGATGCAATTCGCCCGCCTATCGGCTCTGCTATAATCCCCCCGCTCTCATCCTCACCCATCCCCTAAATCCGCTTCATCTGTTGAAAAAATGCCTCTGCGCCTAAAACAACTCGACCTTCACGGCTATAAAACCTTTGCCACCAAATCCGAATTCGTCTTCAGCGAGGGCATCTCGGCCATCGTCGGGCCAAACGGCTCGGGGAAATCCAACATCGTGGATAGTATCCGCTGGGTGCTGGGCGAACAATCCTTTGGCCTCCTGCGCGGCAAGAAAACCGAAGACATGATCTTCGCCGGGAGTGAACTGCGCCCGCGCGCGGGCATGGCCGAAGCCAATTTGATTTTTGACAACAGCGATGGCTGGCTCCCCATTGATTTCTCCGAAGTCTCCATCGCCCGGCGCGCCTACCGGGACGGCGAAAACGAATACCTGCTCAACGGCCAGCGCGTGCGCCTGCGCGATATCAGCGAACTGCTCGCCAAATGCGGCCTCTCCGAGCGCACCTACACCATCATCGGGCAGGGGCTGATTGACACCGCCCTCTCGCTCAAAGCCGAAGAGCGCCGCGCCCTGTTCGAAGAAGCCGCGGGCATTGGCGTCTACCGCAACAAACGCGAAGACGCCCTCCGCAAATTGGACGCCACCCAACGCAACCTCGAGCGCGTGCTCGATATCCTCGCCGAACTCAAACCGCGTCTGCGCTCGCTGGAGCGCCAGGCCCAACGCGCCCGCGACTTCAATCAAGTCAAAGCCGACCTGCACGCCATTCTCAAACTCTGGTACGGCTATCATTGGTATAGCGCCACCGAGGAACTCGAACGCGCTCAAGTCGTGGCCACCGAAGCCGCCGCCGAACTCAACTCACATCAGAGCAAACAGGAAGAATACGACCAGGAAGTCGGCGCAGTGCGGGCGAAGATCTCTGATCTCAAATCGCACATCGCCAATCTTAAACACAACGACGCCCGCCTTCAGGCCGACCTCCAAACCATCATCCGCGAACTCGCTGTGGCCGACGAGCGGCTCAACTCACTCGCCGCGCAACGCGCCGCGCTCCTGGTGGAAATTCCCCAACTCCAAACCAGCGTCACCGACTCGGCCCAGCGCGCCGCCGAAGCTCAAGCTGAAGTGACACGCCTCGAAACCGAAGCCGCCGAAGCCCGCGACCAAGTCGCCCGGGCGCAGACCGCCCGCGAAGAACGCGCTTCCCAACGGGCCGCGCTCCACCAACGTGAAACCGAATCCGTCGCCGCCCTGGCCCGCCTCGACAGCCACATGACCGAACTCCGCGCTCGCCAAACCCAACTCGGCGAGCGGAGCGACCGCCTCATCACCACCAAAGGCGAACAACTCGCCGCCCTGCGCCAACTCGAAACCGCCGAGGTCGCCGCGCGCCAACTCGTCCACGACGCCAACGCCAACTTGGATAAAGTGCAGGCCGCCCGCGCCGAAGCCGAGGTCAAAGTGAGCGCGCAAGCCCAAGCCGTGCGCGCCGCCGAAACCCACCTGGCCGCCACCACCGAAACCGCCGCCACCGCCCGCGCCGAACTGGCCCGCCGCCGCGCCCGCCACGAAATCCTCACCCAGGCCCGCGCCGAACTCAGCGGCTTTGCCCCCGGCGCCAAAACCCTGCTCGCCCAAAACTTCGCCACCCGCGGCGCGCTCGCCGAACTGCTCACCGTCCCGCAGGAACTCGAAACCGCCATCAGCGCCGCGCTCGGCGCGCATCTCGACGCGCTCGTCATCAACAATTTTGGCGAGATTGATTTGGCCACCCAACTGCTCGGCGAGGCCAACGGGCGCGCGGCCTTGTTGCCGCTCGAACATTTGACTGCCCCCGAGGTTTTGACCGCTCCCGACGCGCCCGGGGTCCTCGGCGTGGCCGCGCGCCTCCTGCCCCCCAGCGCCGACCCGGCCCTCGCCCGCGCGGTGGACTTGCTCCTCGGGCGCGTGGTGGTCGTTCAAGATGCATCCGTGGCCCAACGTCTCATTCAATCCACCTCTGACGTAGGGGCGACGCATGCGTCGCCCCTACCCGCCGACACAATTTTCGTCACATTAAATGGCGAAATCTTCCACGCTTCCGGCCCGGTCTTCATTGGCCGCGACGCCGCGCCGACCATGCTCCAACAAGCCCGCGAGCGCCGTGACCTCTCCGCCGAAATCGAAACCCAAACCGCCCTGTGCGACCAACACGAGGCCGAACGCGAAGCCGCCGCCCGCGCCACCGACCAAGCCCGCCAGACGTTGGTGGAATTACAAGCCGCGCTCAAAACCGCGCAAGACTTCGAACGCCGCACCACCATCTCGCGCGATTCTACCGCCCTCGAAGCCGAGCGCGTCTCGCACACCGCCCAGTTCCAGCGCGAGCAAGTCAACGCGCTGGAGGCCGACATTGTCAAAGTCGAGAACGAAACCCGGCGGCTCAAAGATGAACTCAATCAAGTGTATACCGAGCGCCATGCCGCGCTGGAGGCTTTAGAACAAGCCAAGGCCGCGCTGGCCACCTTCTCCGCCGACGACTCAGCGGAGGGTCTGGCCAAGTGGCAAACCGCCCTGGCCGTGGCCGCCCGCGCCGCGCAAGACGCGCAGACCCGCGCCGCCGAGCTTAAACGCGCTCAGGCCGCCGGCGAGACGCAACTGGCCGAGCGCCAGGGGCAGGTGCAACGCCTGGAAGCGCAAGCCGCCGGGGTCGCCGAAGGGGTGGCGCAAGCGCGCACGAGCGAAGTCAATCTGCGGGAGCAAATCAACCGCCTGGCCGCCGAAATCCAACCGCAGGAAAAAGAACTAGCCGCCCGCGAAGCCGAACAGACCCGCCTCGAAACCGGCGACACCCAATCGCGCGCCCTGCTCCACGCCGCCGAGAAAC
Source organism: uncultured Anaerolineales bacterium (assembly GCA_964443795.1). Classification (GTDB taxonomy): domain Bacteria; phylum Chloroflexota; class Anaerolineae; order Anaerolineales; family UBA6663; genus DATDRS01. Next base: position 3,126 of record CAYUFY010000123.1, read on the forward strand.
GCAACCAGCAAGCGCAACTTGAGTTCACCCGCAAGCAGGAAGAAGTGGACAACATGCGGCGGCGCATCGAAGAAGATTTTGGGTTGGTGGAATTTGATTACGGCGAGGCCGGGAGCGGCCCGACCCCCCTGCCCATGTATCCGCTGGTAGAAAAGTTGGAGCGGCTGACAACCCTGCCGGAGGATTTGGAAGACCAGTTAGTGCGCAAACGCGCGCAGTGGCGGCGCATGGGCTTGATAAACCCCGAGGCCGAAAAAGAGTTCAACGAGGTCAAAGAGCGTCACGATTTTCTGACCACCCAAGTGGCAGACCTGCATGCCGCGCAGGCCCAACTGCGCGAAGTGATTGCCGAGATGGATGTGCTGATGGAGCGCGATTTCCGCAAGACGTTTGATGCGGTGGCGAATGAATTTAAGGAGACGTTTGCGCGGCTGTTCGGCGGCGGCACGGCCAAATTGTTGTTGACTGACCCTGAGCACCTCACTACCTCGGGCGTGGATATTCAAGCCCGTCTGCCCGGTCGGCGGCCACAGAGTCTTTCCATGCTCTCAGGCGGCGAGCGCAGTCTCACGGCATGCGCGCTGGTGTTCGCGTTGTTGCGCGTCTCGCCCACGCCGTTTGTGGTGTTGGACGAAGTGGACGCGATGCTGGATGAGGCCAACGTGGGCCGTTACCGGGATATGCTCAAGGAGCTGGCCGAGCGCACGCAGTTCATCGTGGTCACGCACAATCGCAACACCGTGCAAGTAGCCGACACGGTGTATGGCATCACCATGGGCAACGACAGCGCCAGCCAGGTGATCGGGCTGAAGTTGGACGGGGAGAAGGTGGCGGGGGCGCCCGGGCCGGGGGAATTGCTGAAAGGGTAGGTTGCTTAAACAAAAGAGCCGAGTTGATCTCGGCTCTTTTTATTTCTGAAGCAGGGATTTTACTGTCCGGTCGGGAGCGCCGGCTCGGTGGGCACTTTACCGGCCCAGGTGTCCAGGATTTCGACCACGGGCTTGCCAAGGTCGTTGAGAGCATCGCGCTGTTTTTGGAGCCAGTCATCAAAGGCTTTCTGGCGGGCGGTTTCCAGTTCGGAGGTGGTCAGCGGGCGGTCGGCGTGTCCCAACACTTGAATGATGTGGTAGCCGAACTGCGTCACCACCGGATCAGTGATTTCGCCCACGGGGGTATTGAAGGCGGCTTGTTCAAATTCGGCGACCATCGCGCCTTTCTGAAACCAGCCGAGATCGCCGCCTTTAACGCCACTGCCCGGGTCTTCGGAGAATTGTTGGGCGAGGTTGGCGAAGTCATCTTGGCCGGTGCGCAATTTAACCAGAATGTCATTGACTTTGATTTGCGCTTCCAGCTTCACGGTTTCAGAGGCGGTGGCATCGGCGCGGATGAGGATGTGCCGCGCCCAGACTTGTTCGCTGGTGGTGGGTACATCCACGGTGATGAGTTCGCTGAGTTTTTCGCGATAGATCTCCGACTCGATGAAGTGGCGGAAGTCGGCATCGGTGAGTTTCGCGGCATCGCGCAAGTCGGCGGTGTAGCTTGTCACGCGGGTGGCATAGGCCTCGGCGGTGAAGGGCGTGCCTGTCGGGCGCGGGGTGCCAGTGGCCGCCGGGGTCACGGTCGGCCCTTCGGTCGGGGCCAGCGTGGGGGTCACGGTCGGGGTGGGAGTCCACTTGGCCGCGATGGCCGGGTCAACCGTGGGGGGCACATCCGTCGGGATGGTGGTGGGCGTGGCGCTGGGGACGGGCGTCCCATTGGGGAAGTAGCCAAAGAGTTCCTCCAAACGCGCGTCCACTTCTGCCTTGCTCACGGTAATGCCGCGTTTGGCGGCTTCCTGTCGGATGAGTTGGTCATCCACCATATTGTTGAGAACCTGCCGCCCGAGTGAGTCAGAGTCGTTAAGATAGCTGGCGACCTGCGAGAGTTGTTGCTGGTAGTATTGCAGGGTCTGGGCGTCATTGGCGAACAAGTTGGCTAGGCTGATGAGTTGCTGGTATTGCTGGGTGATGACCAGAAAGCGTTGATAGCGGACGGTCTTTTGGAAGTCGGCAAGGCTGATGGCGGTGGCGTTGACTTTAGCCACGGGTTGGCGGGGCAGGAGGATATATTCATTGACCAGCCCGGCGCCAATGAGGCCGACGACGAGAACGACCACAGCGATGAGGCCGTAGCGGATAATTTGCAACTGACGGCGTTCACGCTCGGCGCGGGCCAGGTGTTTGCGAGTGGGCGCGGCGGCGCCCGCAGGGTTTTTGCTCATGCTATTCCTCATAAAGTCGGGGCATAGGACTGGGTGCGAGTCCTATGCCCCGAGGCGGGCAAGTGAGATGGAGGCAACCCACCTTCTCAAGTTAACTAGAAAGCAGGTCGGGTTCTCGCAGGCTAACTACGCGGCATTTCGCCACTAAATGGCAATAGGGCCATGTGGCGGGCGCGTTTGATGGCCACGGCCACCAAACGTTGGTGGCGGGCGCAGGTACCGGTCTGGCGACGCGGGCGGATCTTGCCCCGGTCGCTGATAAGCCCCCTCAGCATCTCCACGTTCTTGTATTCGATCTTCTTGTTTTTGTCGAGACAAAATTGGCAGACATGGACGCGGCGCATGGGCGCGCGGCCACGGGAGTCGAATTCCTCTTCACCCCCGTCGTCATCTTGGTTGCGGCGTTGATATTCCACAGTCGTTCTCCATAAAGAGTGTTACTTGAGGCGCCCGGCAGGGGCGCTCTGAAAGTTTGGGTGATACGTGTTTCCGTCAGAAGGGAAACTCGTCTTCATCGTTGGGCGCTTCGCCACCCGGGGCGGCGGTCTCGCCGCTGGCATGCTTGGCCCGGTCGCCCAAAATAATCATTTCGTTCGCCACCAACTCGACGTTGGAGTGTTTCTTGCCTTCCTGGTCTTCCCAACGGCGGGTTTGTAGCCGGCCATCAATGTAGACTTGCTGGCCTTTGGCGAGATAGTTCTTGCAAATTTCAGCGAGATTGCCCCACGCCACGACGTTAAACCATTCGGTTTCTTCGCGCCGCTCGCCTTCAGGGGTGTTCCAACTCCGATTCACACCGACACTAAAGGATGTAACGGGACGGCCCGAGGGGGTGTAACGCATTTCCGGGTCGCGGCCCAAGTTGCCGATAATCATAACTTTGTTCAAGCCACGGCTCATACGGGCATCTCCTCTGCGGCCAGGGCCGCGGTGGGCGAGAGTTGGGGTTGGGACGTTATTCGTCCGTGCGGATGATTTGGAAGCGCATGACTTGCTCGGTGAGGTGCAAATTGCGCTCGACGCCGCGGGTGGCCTCGGCGGTCATCTCGGTTTGCATCAAGATGTACTGGCCTTCGTGCTGCTTGCGGATGGGGTACGCCAACCGGCGGCGGCCCCACAGGTCGGTTTGGGTGATCTGACCGCCAGCGGCGGTGATCCAACCTTTGACCTTGTCCACCAGCGCGTTCAACGAGGTTTCATCCAAATCAGGTTGCAGGATAAACGCTACTTCGTAGCTGCGCATGAGGGATATTCTCCTTTCTATGGGATATGCCCGTTTCGGCAGAGGCGGGGAGCCACTACCTAATCAGAGCAGAAAGCATCGGGGCCAAGTGCCCCGGCGCAACGGGCGGGATAGTAACACACAGTAGGCGGTCTTGACAAGGGTCAGCTATTGCCGTTGCGCGGCAGTTCCATGAAGAACGTGCTCCCCTTGCCAATTTTGCTGTCCACCCCCACGCGGCCCCCGTGGCGTTCCACAATGGACTTGACGATGGCCAGCCCCAACCCCGAGCCTTTAACCTGGGTGCTACCCCGTTGCTTGACCCGGAAAAATTTTTCAAACAAATGGACTTGATCGGCCGGGGCGATGCCCATGCCGGTATCGGCCACGGTCAACTTGAATTTGTCGGGCGTGGCAGTGATATTGACGCGCACGCTCCCGGTGCCCGGGGTGTATTTGATGGCATTATCCATCAGGTTGGTGATGGCCTGCCGCAGGAGGGTCGGGTCGCCAGACAGGGGCGGCAAATTGGGAGGCATGTCAACCGTGAAGGCCAACCCTTTGTTCACGGCCTGAGGCTTGAGCGCATCGTAAATGGTCTGAACCATCTCATCCAACTGCACCGCTTCGCGGGCCAGGCCCACGTTGGCCTCAATCCGCCCGATGTCGAGCAGGTCGTCAATCAGCTTCGTCATTTGTTCGATGCCGAGGATGATTTTTTCACCAAACTCTTTTTGCTTTTCATTGAGCGTGCCCACCATCGGCAACATGGTGGCGTAACCCCGCATAAAGGTAAGCGGCGCGCGCAGGTCATGGCTGACCGTGGCCACAAACTCGGACTTCATCAAGTCCAGTTCCTTAAAGTGCGTGACATCGCGCAAGACGCAGACCCGCCCCAAAATGTCGCCGTCCACGCCGGTAATCGGCGAGGCCGAGGCGTACAACGTACGCCCCGAACCGATTTGGATTTCATCGGTGGCCGCTGTCGCGCGGTTGTCCTGCAACAACTGCACCAGGGTGGCGTTGGACAAGGCCTGGGCCACCGGCTTGCCAATAATCGTCGCGGCTTCCAGCCCAAAGGCGGCCTCGGCGGCCGGATTGAGCAACAGCACCCGCTCGTTGCGGTCGGTGACGATGACCGCGTCGGGCGTGGAGGTGAGGATGGCCGCCAGGCGCTGACGGCGTTGCTCGGCGGCTTCAAATGAGCGGATATTGGCGATGGATATCGCCGCTTGTCCGGCCAGGGTGGTCAGGAAATTGATTTCGGTGATGGTAAAGGCGTGAGGCTGATCATAACCCAGCCACAGCGCGCCATAGTAATTATTTTCCTGTTTGAGGGGCAGGGCCAGCAACGCCTGCATTTTGCCCGATAGGGCGCTCACGTCCAGCACAGTGCGCGCCCGGGCCAGGTTTTCAATGACCAGGCGGCCTTCCGCGCGTGTGAGGGCGAGGATATTCTGGTCGAGCACGGCCAGCGCCTCGGCCGCCGGGCCAGCGGCAAACGGTTGGGACACGGATGGCGCGTCGAGCAGGGGTAATTCGTCGCCAGGAATCACAATCAACCGCACCCCGGTCGCGCCACTGGCGCTGAGCGCGCCTTCCACAATCAAGGGCAGGGAATCCTTCAGTTGCAGACTCGCCGCCACGCCCTGACTGACGCGCAGGAGCAATCCCAGTTCTTCGAGGCGCGCTTTGAGTTTGACACGCATGTTTTCAAAAGCCAGACCGGCGCGCCCGACTTCATCCTCCCCTTCCACGCGGATGGGCTTGTCGAGCTGGCCTTCCGAGATGCGCTGAGCCGCGCGGGCCAGGGTCTCAGCGGGGCGGGTGATGCGCCCGGCGATGACCGAGACCAACACCATGCCCACAAAACCGGTGGCGAGCAGGATGAGAATGATCGGAGTGGCAATATCCGTCGCCAGGGCCAGCACGACTTCGTTGGGGACAATGATGACCACGTTCCACGAATGGCCGGGGACGGGGTAATAGAGGACGAGGCGACGGGTGCCGTTGGGCGCGCGGTCCTGATACGCCTGGGCGCCCGTCAGGGCCGTGACAAGTGGGGTGTCGCTCGGCTCGGGTTGAAAGGCCTGCTGAATCCGCGCCGGATCAGGGTGATAAATAATTAACCCGGTCTCATCCACAATAAAGCCCTGCCCCGCGCCGCCCGCCAAACCCACCAGGTTATTGGTGACCGCTTGCATCAGTGGGTTGCTGTTCAGGTCGGCTTTGCCCAGCAACACGCCCACGATTTCGCCCGTGATCGCGTCAACCACTGGCACGGTGAAGATGACATCCACCAGATGCTCGGGTTCGTCCGTAAACAGCGTGCCATCTTTGGACGCGCCGTCGAGCGCTTCCTGCACAAAGGGGTCTTCCGCGCCGGTCAATCCGAAGTTATCCGCCACCCCCAACGGATAACCAGCCACCGGAATTTGATCAACATCCAGCAAAACCAACTGCCGAAAAAAAGGGAGCGCGCGAATATTCTGCGCCAGGCGCGTGGTCTGCTCCAAACTGTCGCTGGGGAACCAGCCCGTCTGAGCCGCAATATCACTGATGAGTCCGCGCCCGGCTTGAACAAAGAAGGGAATACCTTTACCCGCGTTTTCCGCCGCCCGCCCCATCTCGTTCATCACCAACTGGGTCGAGACATTGGTGGCGATATAAATATCCACCCAAAACAACACGCTAATCCCCAACAAGAAAAGCGGGATGAGCGTAAAAAGTAATTTGCGATTGAGCCGGGAAAGATAAGGTGGCGGCAAAGTGCCCCAGCGCCGGGGCCACCAGCGGGGGAGCACCCACCGCGCGAGTTCGGTCATCACGCCGGCAATGGCGGCATAACCCACAAAAACCGGAAGCGCCGCCACGACAATCGAGGCCACATAGTCCCACCCCAACAAACCAGTAGTTTGCGAGTAGGCGTAATAGGAGAGATAGAGCGTGGGCCACAACAAGCCGCCCGCCAACAAACCGCTCACCGCCGGAAACCGCAAAATGGCCGCAGGCCAACCGCGATAATCCTGCCGAACACACCACGCCACCACCCCGGCGGTGAGGGCAAACTCAAACGGCGTCAGCCATGACCGTGTTTCCCAAGCCGCGCGCGCCAGCCCGGTGATGGCCCCCACCACCAGGGCCGGCCCGACGCCCAACCACCCGCCCGCCAGGAAAGCGGGCACCAAAGCGAAAAACGCCAACCCCGGGCGTTGTGACTCCGCTGGAATGCCGGGTTGCGGCAAAATATTGGCGGGGATACGCAAGATGAAGAGTTGCGCCAGCCCAAACCCGGCACCGACCAGCGCGGCCAACCCCAGCCATTGCGCGTAATTTAATTTGCGAAAATCAGGGAAATTAACGCCCAGCGCGCCCAAAAAACCGGCGGCATAAACAACGGTCAGGATATAGCCAAACAGCCCTGCGGGAGAGCTGATGAAAGGCGCGCCATAAAAACCAAAGAAGTCAAAAGACATGGGGGCTTATGCAACTGGGCAGACGAGATTATAGCACCGCGAGAAGAGGCGGCAAACTAGAATTGAATAATTGTTGCAAGGGGCGTGCCAAATTGGTGCGTCAATATGCGTTTCAGCGCAATTGTGGCAACACCCCTTGCGCCAGCGCGGTCAACCCATCCCAATCATCGAGGTCGAGCCATTGCACCATCACACGCTGAACGCCCACAGCGGCGAACTCGCCCAATTGTTCGACCAGTTCGTTGACGGTGCCAACCAGCACCCCCATGGCGCGCAGTTGCTCCGCCGTGCGCCCGCGCGCGGTCAATTTATTTTGGACTTCAGCGGCATCCCGCCCAAACAGGCTACCCGTCATCAAGGTGCGGCGCACCCCCGCCGGGGGCCGGCCAGCCGAGGCGAGCAAGTCATCCAATTGGCGGTTGAATTCGGCAAACCGCGCGGGGGGGATATACACCGCATTCCATTCGGCGGCATAGCGCGTCACCAGCGGCAGGGTCAACTTGGGGCCATTCCCCCCGATGACAATGGGCGGGCCACCGGGGCGCGCCGGGCGCGGGAGCAGACAGGCCGCCTGCAATTTATAAAAATCCCCCTGCCAGGTCAGGGGCTGGTCGGACTGGAGCAAGTGTGTGATGATTTTCAGCCCTTCTTCAAACCGCGCAAAACGGCGCGGCACATCCAACAAGTCCCAGCCATAATTGGTGTGTTCGCGCGCCTGCCAGCCCGCGCCCAACCCCAGGCGCAGACGGCCGCCCGAAAGATCATCCACCGCGCTGGCCATGCGCGCCGTCATGGTCGGGTGGCGAAACGAGACCGGCGAGACCAGCGGGCCAAACTCAATGCGCCGGGTGTGGCTGGCTAGCCAGGTGAGTGAAACCCACAACTCCAGCGAATCCACATCGGGCGGATTGGCGTTGGTGTAGTGGTCGGAGCGGTACAGACCGGCAAAGCCCAAATCCTCGGCCAACTGCGCCAATCGTTGCCAGCGCGGCCAGGTCAAGCCGTTTTGTCCTTCGATCATTAAAGCTAGTTCAAGCATCAGGTCATCTCCCAAATCCTGCAGTTAAGCGAGTGGTGATTATCATACGCTGAAACCACGCTGATGCAAAAGAAGCTGATATGCACCATGGGCATCTCATCGCGAGGTCGGGGCTGACCGGCAGAATGAGCGGGGGGACGGCAGATCTTTCAGCTTTGCGCCGCAAGAAATTCAGTGACGACTTGCTGAAAAATGGCTGGTTGCTGGAGGAAGGTAACATGGCCGGCTTGCGGCACCACTTTCACGACAGCCGATTTTATGCCAGCCTGAAGTTTATCCGGCTCGCCCGCTTTCGTGAGCATGTCTTGTTCGCCCGCGAGGATGAGGACCGGGACGGAAATGCTGGACAGGGAGGGGCGAATGTCGTAGTCAAAGTGAGCTTCGATTTGTTCCAGGAAACCCAGTTTGCCGACGGTTTCCAGCTCGGCGCGCAAGGCCAGCTTGTCGGCCTGGTCATAGTGGGCAAACTGACGCAACAACATCGCCGTGATGAATGCATGAGGTGTGACGCGCACGAGGCCTTTAAGAAATAGAATTAGCCCCGGTAGCAGGGCGGGAGGCGGGCCTCCCACCTGGGCAGAATCAAGCACCAATCCCGCCACGAGCTGGGGCACCCGCGCGGTGACCAAGAGGGCCACATTTGCGCCAAGTGATGAGCCAATCAGCCACACCGGGGTTGCAGTTTGTTGTTGAAGGAGCGCGATAACCTGTGTGGCTAAAGCCGGGAGTGATACTGGCTCGGTTCCCGGTAAAATTAAATCCGGCGCCAGCATATGGTAGCGATTCCCCCAAGCCCGGGTTATAGGCAACCAGACGCTATGCATCGCCCCGCCGGGATGAAGCAACATCACCGTAGGGGCGTGCGGGTTTCCAAATTCATGGAATGGCAAAAAAACTGACTGCTTGGGTGGACTTGTGTTTGCCACGTCTCACATTTTCAGGGGATGGTCGTTTTCAATGACGCCGGATGTCATCTGGATTCGGATGCTCATCGGCCTGACGGTGTTCGCCATTGTGGTCTGAGGCTATTCGCCAATACACCCGATAGTAACTTTCCCCATCGGCTGGGGTAAACGGGCGAAGAAACAGGCGCTCGGTTTCGAATGTTTGCATGATGCGTGTCTCCTAAAATGTGGGGTTGAATCCCGAGGCGCCCCATTCAGGGGGCAATAGCAATGGGGTCACCGCTTATGCACGCTCTGCGTGGCTCACATTGGCTCCTTATTTCGGTGTGGCTCACGCTCGGCGCTGACGAGTGTATTGCCAGGCCTTGAACGACATCATCGCCAAACCGAGGGCGGTCAACAGAGTGCCGAAAGCCAGGCTTTGCGAAAACAAGCCGCTCCGCCATGCGCCAGTAAAAAGCCCTTCACCACTATGTTTGAGAAACACCGCCAGAGCCAAAAACGCTCCCAAGCCTAAATTGCCTGCGTAACCTGCAGGTTGGTCACGTGCCGCCAATACGAGCAAGACGCTTGTGACGATGAAATACACAACGGCGAGCATCTGCCCAACCGAATTAGAGAGCCCCAGGTCGGCAGGGGTGTTGTAGAGAAAATCATCAATGAGTTTTGCCCCACTAAGTCCAGCCAGTAACACAGCGGCGCTGACAACGCGCTTGCCCCACGGGTTATTCATGATTGGCTCCTGTTTGGCAAATGATTAGACACCCGAATTAATGCGCTGGGGCAAAGAGCCGGAGAGGTTGCTCTTTTCCCCGGATATTCACCAGCCCCAGGTCTTGAGCTTGAAAAGCAGGGCCAAGCTCCAACACCGCCGCCTCGGACAGGATAATATCGGTATCGAACTCTTTGCAGAGTTTCTCCATGCGGGCCGCCACATTCACAGTGTCGCCAATCACGGTGTATTCCATCCGCGAACTGGAGCCGATGTTACCCGCGAGGACCGGGCCAGCATGGATGCCAATGCCGCTATGCATGGGAGGCAGGCCGGCTTGCGCTAACTCAGCGTTTAATTGCGCTTTGGCGCTTCTCATCTTGTAGGCGGCCCCGATGGCGGCGGCGGTATTGTTGTCCAATCCAATGGGCACACCGAACACCGCCAGGATGGAGTCGCCAATGTATTTA
>CAYUFY010000124.1:0-8123 GCA_964443795.1 uncultured Anaerolineales bacterium
CTAAAGTGTTCACACTCAGCTTGCTGAGCGCCCGGTCAATCATTGGGGTTAGAATCCCGCCCGGGCACACGGCGTTGACGCGCAGGCCGGTGGTCGCGTACTCAATGGCCGCCGTGCGGGTGAGTTGCACCACTCCGCCTTTGGCCGCCGCATAGGCCGGGAACCCGCGCTCGGCCACCATCCCCGCCACCGAGGCCGTGTTCACAATCGCGCCTTTGCCCTGTTTGAGCATCTGCTGGATTTCATACTTCATGCACAGCCACACGCCTTTCAGGTCCACGGCCAGCACCCGGTCCCAGTTGTCCTCAGTGCATTCCGCGGTGGGCGCGACCTCGCCTTCGATGCCGGCGTTGTTGAACGCGCAATCCAGCCGCCCGTAGGCCTCGACCGTGGTCTGCACCAGAGCGCTGACCTCCACCCCGTGCGCTACATCGCATCGCACAAAGCGGGCTGTGCCCCCCGCGTTTTGGATGAGCCGCGCGGTGGTCTCGCCCTCGGCGGCTTGTACATCGGCCACCACCACGATGGCGCCCTCGCGTGCCATTGCCAATGCGGTCGCCCGCCCAATGCCGAATGCGCCCCCGGTCACGAGCACTACTTTGTTTTCCAATAATTTGGTCATATTTTTGTCCTTCAATCACTCCCGGTTATCCAGCCACTCGCTCAACTTGCCCAGCCCACCCATAATCGCCCACAGCAACCCGGCGAACGCCGCAAACGCGCCGAGGCACAACGCCCCACCGAGGGCCGCGCCCCACCCGAAGAAGGCGCCGATCAGCCCGAGGCCAACCAGGAATAGAATAACAAAAAAGCCGATGAGCAGGTTGCGGTCGGTTTGGGCGCGGTGGCGGCGGAGGTCGGTGGGGTGGGGCATCGCTGGAAATTGTAGCGCAATTCCAGGCGGCAGGCACTTTGGTATAATGCCGCCATTCCCTTTGGTCCCCGTCACTCATTTCTTTTATGGACTCGCACCAGCACGCCATTGCCAAACTCATCAAGCAAGCCGATCACTTCATTATCCATCGGGATTGGGATCAGGCGGCGGCGCGCTGTTATCAGGTTTTAGCGCTCTCCCCCGATAACGTCAATGCCCAAATTAAACTGACCAGCATCTATCTGCAACGTGAACTGGTCGAAGATATGCGCCTCGCGCTCCAGCGGCTGTTCCCCGCTCACGACGCCAGTGCCCACCATCAGCGGCGGATGCTGGCGTTTTCTTATCGTGTGCTCTCCTGTTGGAAGGGCTGGTTGCATGACGATCTGGAACAGACCCCGCCTGCCGACCAACTCGAAGAAGTGGCGCAAATTCTCAACCACGCTTACCTGCGCGGCGATGACGACGACCTGTTGCAGGCGTGGGATATTTATGTCGAAGCCTGCGCGCACGACCCGCGCGCCCAATACACCATTCAATGGTGGATGGTCAAGCAATATGCCGAACATGGCTTCTTCGCCGATGCCGCTGAAATTTTGAGCGAGATGCGCTGTGGTTGCCCCGAGGACGACGATGCCCGCTACGTGCTCGCTGAGATGCGTTGGTGGCGCGACCACTCTGACACCCTCATCTGGCTCCCCTGATGCCCGCCTCCGGCCTCATCGCGCATTACCGCCAATTTCTCCAGCTCCCCTCTGCCGCGTCCCCCATTACCCTGCTGGAAGGGGACACGCCCCTCATCCCCGCCCCCGGGCTGGGCGCCGAACTCGATTGTCAGCTCTACCTAAAATTTGACGGCCTCAACCCCACCGGCTCGTTCAAAGACCGGGGCATGACGATGGCCATGACCATGGCGGCGTTTGACGGCGCCCGCGCGGTGATCTGCGCCTCCACCGGCAATACTGCGGCCTCGGCGGCGGCCTATGCGGCCCGCGCGGGTTTGCGGTGCTATGTGCTCATTCCCGAGGGCAAGGTGGCGGCGGGCAAACTGGCCGGGGCGCTGGCCTATGGCGCGGAAGTGATTCAAATTCAAGGCTCCTTCGACGACGCGCTTTCATTAGTGCGGCAGGTCGCTGAGAAAACCCCCCTCGCTCTCGTCAACTCCATCAACCCGCACCGGCTCGAGGGCCAGAAGACCGCCGCTTTTGAAGTGTGCGATGTCTTGGGGCGCGCCCCCGATTGGCTGTGCCTGCCCGTGGGCAACGCGGGCAACATCACCGCCTATTGGAAGGGCTTTAAAGAATATCGCGCCGCCGGGAAAGTGACGACGCTTCCGCGTTTGCTGGGGGCCCAGGCGGCGGGCGCGGCCCCGTTGGTGCTCGGCCATCCCGTCGAGCACCCGGAAACCGTCGCGACTGCGATTCGCATCGGGCGGCCGGCACGGGGCGAGGAAGCGCTCCTCGCCGCCGAAGAATCGCAGGGGCGCATCATCGCCGTGAGTGATGATGAAATTCTCGCCATGCAAAAACGGCTCGCCAGTGAGGGCGTGTGGTGTGAACCCGCCTCGGCCACCGGGGCCGCCGGGTTGCTGGCCGAGGTGCGCGCCGGGCGGCTGGACGTGCGCGGGCAGACGGTGGTATGCGTGATCACCGGGCACGGGCTTAAAGACCCCGACATCATCACGGCCCAGTTCACGCCGCGCGTCATCCCCGCCGAATTGGCGGCGCTGGAAAAACTGGTGTAACCCGTGCGGCCTATTGGTTGAAAGGCCGGAAGTGAGAGGAGACCCCATGCCCCACCTGGAAGTGTTGAGTCAAAAACCGACCGGCCCGGCGCGGCCCACGCCGGTGCTGTTTGTGCATGGGGCCTGGCACGCCGCCTGGTGCTGGGAAAATTTTCTGCCGTATTTCGCCCAACGTGGGTATGAAGCCCATGCGCTCAGTTTGCGCGGGCATGGGCACAGCGCCGGGCGCGAGGCTATCCGCTGGCACAGCGCCGCGCGGGGGTATGTGGCGGATGTGGCGCAAGTCGCCCAAGCGCTCCGGACGCCGCCGGTGGTTATCGGGCATTCGATGGGGGGCTATGTGGTGCAGAAATATCTCGAGCAATATTCTGCTCCCCTAGGCGTGTTGCTGGCCTCGATCCCGGTCACGGGCCTGGTGGGGTTTGCCATGCGCTATGCCACCCGCCATCCGCGGCATTTTCTGCTGGCCAATCTTCAACTTGACCCGCGCGTACTGATTAACACCCCGGAACTGGCGCACGAGGCGCTGTTCTCGGCCAGAGTGCCGCGCGCCGAAGTGATGCGGCATTACGAACGCTTGCAATCGGAGTCGGTGTTGATGCAGTGGGAAACATTGGTGTTGGCCCTGCCCCGCCCGGCGCGGGTGAAGACGCCCATGTTGGTGATGGCCGCCGAGCAGGATCAACTGTTTACGGTGGATGAGGCGCGCCTCACCGCCCGCGCGTATCACGCCCAGATTGAAATCTTCCCCAACATGGCGCACAACCTGATGCTGGAGCCAGGGTGGGAGAATGTGGCTGAGCGCATTCTGGAGTGGCTGGAAGATCACAACCTATGACGCGCGTGGTCGCGCGGGTGCCGGCCTCCACGGCCAACCTGGGCGCGGGGTTCGATTGCCTGGCGTTGGCGTTGGATTTGTATAACACGGTCGAGTTTGAGACGGCTGACAATGGCTTGGCGCTGACAGTGGAAGGGGAGGGGGCCGGGCAAGTGCCGATGGACGAACAGAATTTGATTGTCCGCGCCGCCGAGCGGGTGTTCGCGCAAGTGGGCCGCCGCCCGCCGGGGTTGCGCGTCCGCGCGGTGAACGGCATCCCGCTCGGGTCGGGCATGGGGTCATCGGCGGCGGCAGTGGTGGGCGGCCTCGCGGCGGCGAATGCGCTCATCGCCGGGGAACTTACTCAGGCAGATTTATTGCACCTGGCGTATGAGATCGAAGGGCATCCCGACAACGCCGCGGCGGCCATTTATGGGCAACTGACGCTGGTGAGCGCGACCGCGGATGATTTGCTGGTGCGCTCGCTGGCGATAGTGCCGCTCTCGATGGTGATCGCTTTGCCAGAAATTCACCTGTCCACCTCTGCGGCGCGCGCGGCTCTGCCCAAGCAAGTGCCCCTGGCCGACGCGGTGTTCAATATCGGGCGCGCGTTGTTCACGGTGCAGGCCTTGCAGGCCGGCGACTCGGTTTTGTTGCGGCAGGCCTTGACTGATAAGTTGCATCAGCCCTATCGGCGCAAATTAATTGCTGGTTACGACGATGTGGAAGCGGCGGCGTTGCAGACTGGCGCGGTGGCGGTGGCCCTTTCGGGCGCGGGGCCGTCGCTGATTGCGTTTGGCGGGGATCACTCAACTGAGATTGCGGTGGCCATGCGCGCGGGATTTGAAAGGAATGGGGTCGCGTGCCGGACATTTATCGCCGGAGTGGAGAACGAGGGTGTGCGGGTGGCGCGCGCGGCGGATTAGTCTTTTGTCCCCCAATTGGTTTTAGAACTCAAACCGCCCGTCGGCCGACGGGCGGTTTGAGTTTCTTAAGGGACTTGGCGCGACAGTGGAAACGCTAACGCCGGACGAGTGGCAAGAACAGTTGGTTCGGCACCACCGTGGTTTGATCCACCCCGATATTGTTGGCCCCGTTCGGGTCAGTCACACCCGCTGGCGGCGTGACGTTGGCCAAGGTGTTGAGGATGGTGCCCACTGCCGCCGTGACCCGGCCGGTGATGGTCAGAGTCACCCGCCCGCCTGATAAGAGCGTTGTTACCAGGGTAATGGTATTGCCCGACCCACTGGCGCTGGGGCAAGTAGCGCTGGCACTGGCCACACATGTCCAAGTGACATTGGTGATACCAGCCGGGATGGTGAGCGTGAGGGGCGCGTTCGCCACCGGATTCGGGCCAGTGTTGGAGATGATGGCGGTATAGGCAATGTTCGAATTGATGCTGATTTCGCTCTTGCCGTCGGTGACGCTGGATTGTAAGTCGGCTTGGCTCGAGGCTTGGGCGGTGGCAGTCGGGGTTGCTGTGTCCGTTGGCGTTGCCGTGTTTGTCGGGGTTGCGGTGTTCGTTGGGGTCGGTGCGTTAGCGGTGGCCGTGTTAGCCGCCGCTTGGGTTACGGTTGCAAAGATGATTTGAGCCGTAGCCGTAGCATCATTGCCGGGGGTGGGGGTCTGGGTCAAGATCGCGTTTTGGGTGGCGGTGGCATTGACGGCCTGGGCGGTGGCTGTGGCGCTATTGCCAGGTACGTCAGTGGCGGTGGGCGCTTGAGCGGTGGCCGTGCCGAAGACGCTGTTGGCGGTGGCCGTGGCAAAGATAGCCCCGGCTGTTTGAGTCGCGCCAGCGATAGCGGTGGCCGTGGTATTGTTCGCCGGTAAGGCCGTTGCGCTGGGCGGCGGGGTCATGCTGGCCCCGGCGGTGGCGGTTGAGGCGTTCGCGGTGGCCGTGCCAAAGACCGAGTTGGCCGTGGCTGTAGCAAAGACACCATTGGCGGTAGCGGTAGCCCCCGCGATGGCGGTTTCGGTTGCGCCATTTTGCGGCGTGGGGGTGGGCGGCGGCGGTGGGGTCATGCTGGCCCCGGCGGTGGCGGTTGAGGCGTTTGCGGTGGCGGTGCCAAAAATGACGACCGCCGTTTGGGTGGCCGCGTTCGGGGTGGGGGTCGCGTGGTTGGTTGAAGTCGTCGCCGAGTTATTGTTTGGGTTCGGGTCGTAAGTGCTGGAGGTCACGGTGACGCTATTTCCCAACGGATCGCCACCACCTGCCAGCACCCCGAGGGTGATGGTCTGGGGCGTATTGCTCACCAGGCTGGCCCGCGAACAAGTGACGGTCATCCCCGAACCACAAGTCCAGCCAGAGCCAGCGGCGCTCACAAAGGTTACGCCTGTGGGCAAAGTGTCAGTGACCAACACGTTAGTCGCGGTGCTTGGCCCGAGATTGGTGATGGTGAGGGTGTAGGTTAACAGGTTGCCACTCACCACAGCGGCAGGGGTGGCGCTCTTGCTGATGACCAGGTCGGCGACCGGCGTAATGGTCACTGTAGTCGTTCGGCTGATGGTCGTCACCGAATTGGTGGCGGTAAAGATGGCCGTGAAGGTGCCGTCGGCGACGTAAACATGCGCCTCATTGGTGAGTGAGCTATTGAAGGGCGTGGTGCCGTCGCCAAAGTTCCACTCGTAATTATTAACGTTTGTCCCGCCAGTGACAGTGGCCGTCAAGAAAGTGGCGTTGCCGCGCCCGGTGGGACTGCTGTTCACCAGACTCAGCCCGGTAATCGGCGTATCGGTGACGGTGATGACGACGCTGTCGGGAGCGACCGTCGCTAAGTTGGCGCTGTCGGTGACAGTAAGCTTGAAGGTGAGCACCGTGGGCGTGACTGGCGCGGTGAACGTCGGGGTAGCTACCGTTGTGTTGCTCAGGGGCACGCTCAGGCCGCCGGTTTGCGTCCAGCGATAGGTGAGCGGGGTGTGTCCATCGGGGTCAGCGCTACTGTTGCCAGTCAGGTTAACCGTTGTATTGACATTCACGCTCTGATCGGGACCGGCATTGGCCACGGGCGGCAGATTGGTGATCGTGACGGCGGTGGTCGCGGTGAGTGAGTTGAGGCTGTTGGTGGCCGTGACGAGGGCGGTGTAGTTGCTCGCGGCGGCGTAGGTGTGCGTCACCAATGAGCCCGCGCCAGTTGCGCCATCGCCGAAGTCCCAGGTATAGGTGACGCTAGAGCCAGCTGAGACGTTGGCAGTGAAGTAGGTGGTCTGACCGAGCGTGGTCGGGCTGGAGTTATTGGCGCTTGGCCCCGCGACGGCGACATTGGCAACGGTGATGACGACGCTATTGGAGAGGGTCGCCGCTAAACCAAGACTGTCAGTGACGCTCAGGGTGAAGGTCAAGATATCGGGCGTCCCCGGTGAAGTGAAGGTGGGGGTTGCCACAGCGGCGTTGCTGAGAGTCACGAATGTTCCCCCGCTTTGCGCCCAGTGATAGAAGAGGGGGATATTGCCTTCGAGGTCGGAACTCCCCCGGCCATCCAGCATCACGGTGGCGCTGACGCTGGCACTTTGGTCGGGACCGGCATTGGCTACGGGCGCGTCGTTGACGGCGGTGATGTCAAGCGTCACCAGCGCGGTGTTGGAGTTGCTGAGGCTGTCGGTGGCATGGTAGGTGAAGGTGATGGAACCGTTGTAGTCCAGCGTCGGGGTGTAGGTAAAGCCGCCATTGGTGTTGAAGGTCAGGGTGCCAGTGAGGGATGAGATATCCACCGCCGCTGTCAGGCTTCCCGAATCCACATCGGTGTCATTGCTCAATACGCCGCTGGCGGCAATGGTGAGGGGCGTGTCCTCGTTAGTTGTGTACGTGTCGGCATTGGCTACCGGCGCGTCGTTGACAGCGGTGATGACCAGTGTCACCAGCGCGGTGTTGGAATTGCTGAAGCTGTCGGTGGCGTGATAGGTGAAGGTGACGGAACCGTTGTAGTCCAGCGTCGGGGTGTAGCTAAACCCGCCATTGGTGTTGAAGGTTAGGGTGCCAGTGAGAGGTGAGAGATCCACCGCCGCTGTCAGGCTTCCTGAATCCACATCGGTGTCGTTGCCCAGCACGCCGTTGGCGGCAATGGTGAGGGGGGTGTCTTCGCTGGTCGTGTAGGTGTCGGCGGCGGCTACTGGCGCGTCGTTGACGGCGGTGATAGTGACTGTTACTGAAGCGGTCGCCAAGCCGCCTTGGCTGTCGGAGACGGTATAAGTGAATGTTTCAGTGCCAGCGTAGTTGAGGGCCGGCGTATAGGTAACTACCGTCCCTCCATTGAGTGCCACACCGCTGTGGTTGGTTACCCCAAGCGCCGCAATGCTCAGCGGGTCACCGTTCACATCACTGTCGTTGAGCAAGACAGTCAGTGGAGAATTGGCGCTGTCCTCGATCACGGTGAAACTGTCGGTGGCGGCCAGCGGCGCAGTGTTGAAAATGGTGATGCCCGTCGTGGCGGAAGTGGAACTAAGCGAGTTGGTGGCGGTGACGGTCGCCGTGTAGGCGCCGACGGCGGTGTAAACGTGAGTCGTTGTCAGGCCGCTCCCGAGCACACCATCGCCGAAGCTCCAGGCGTAACTCACGTTTGTGCCAGTGAGGATGGCGGCAGTGAGTGTAACCACCTGATTGGAGGAGGCTGGGCCGGAATTACTCGCGGTAAGGCCGCTAATGGGAATGTCAGTGATGGTGACGCTGGTGGTCTGCGACGTACTGCTCAGGC
>CAYUFY010000124.1:8223-13153 GCA_964443795.1 uncultured Anaerolineales bacterium
AGTGACGAGGGTGGCGGTGAAGAAGCTGGTCTGGAAGAGCTGGTCCGGACTGGAGTTGGTCGCGGCAAGGTCGCTAATGGGAATGTCAGTGATGGTAACGCTGGTGGTCTGCGACGTACTGCTCAGGCTATTGGCGGCAGTGACGAGGGCCGTGTAATTGCCGACCGCCGCATAGACATGGTTGGCCGTGGCGCCGGTGGTGGTGATGCTGTCACCGAAGTTCCAGATGTAGCTCAAATTGGTGCCAGTGACGAGGGTGGCGGTGAAGAAGCTGGTTTGGAAGAGTTGATCCGGGCTAGAGCTCGTCGCGGCGAGGCCACTGATGGGGATGTCGGTGATGGTGACGCTGGTGGTCTGCGACGTACTGCTCAGGCTATTGGTGGCAGTGACGAGGGCCGTGTAATTGCCGACCGCCGCATAGACATGATTGGCCGTGGCACCGGTGGTCGTGATGCCGTCACCAAAGTTCCAGACGTAGCTCACATTGGTGCCAGTGACGAGGGTGGCGGTGAACAAGCTGGTCTGGATGAGTTGATCCGGGCTGGAGCTGGTCGCGGCAAGGCCGCTAATGGGAATATCAGTGATAGTGACCACCGTGGTAGCTGTGACTGGAGAACTTAATCCATTACTTGCGGTCACGGTCACAGCGCGGGAGCCCACGCTGGTGTACGTGTGCGTCGTGGTGGAGACGGTTAGCCCACTAGCCGAGACTCCATCCCCGAAATTCCATGAGTAGGTGATACCTGAGCCAGTAGTGACCGTGGCGGTGAAGGTGGTGGGGCTGAAAACCTGGTTGGGGCTGGAATTGGTTGCGCCCAGCCCCGTAATGCCGATATTGACAGCAGTGATCGCCGTGCTGGTATTGTTGGCAAAATCATTATCCGATTCATCGGCGCTAACCGTGGCTGTATTGGTGAGCGTGCCATTCGTGGTGGCCGTTACAGCAATCGTGACGGTATAACTATTGTTGGCCGCTAGGGTTGTAGGCTTTTCACAGGTTACAAGGCCGCCAGTATGAGTGCAGTCGGCTGAAGCTGATTTGAAAGATAACCCCGAGGGCAGGGTATCGGAGACAGTGACACTGGTGGCGGATGATGGGCCGAGGTTGGTCGTGACCAGTGTGTAAGTGAACACGTCACCCACGACTACCGCACTGGCCGAAGCGGTCTTGCTGAGCGCCAAGCTGGCCGGGTCAATGGCGGTTGCGCCATTGAGGGTGGCCGGGGTAAGGTCAAATTCATTTCCGCTCACCGTCACTGCGTTCTCCAAAGCGCTTCGGGAATAGGAGGTAGTGGGGGTAACCACAACGGTAATCGGGGTGCTCGTGTTAAACGCCAGTGAGCCGATGGTGCAGGTGATGGTGGTGAGGGAGGGCGCTGAGCAGAGGGGTGAGTAGGTGGAGAAAATGGTCTCAGTGATGGGCACGCCTTCAAAAGTGAACGAATTTACTAATTTGACATCGGTGGCATCGGAGGGGCCGGTGTTGGTGACTAAGAAAGTGTAAGTGAGGGCTTGGGTGGAGCGCGCGGGGTCAGGGGCGGTGGTCTGGGAAACGCGCAGATCGGTTTGCGGATCCACCACAATCAGGGGACTTGTGGCAATGTTATCAGCAGGGTTGACCTCGTAAGCCGCACTTCCCACTGTGGCGGTGTTGGAAATTAGCCCGGAGGCGGTGGGGGTAACTTCAATTGTCACCGTTTGCACACTGGACACCGCGATGGTTCCCACATCACAGATAACCACGCCACTGGCATGGTTGCAGGGCACCGATGCCGAAATGAAATTAACTGTGGCGGGCAAGGTGTCGGTAATATGCACAGTGGCGGCGGCCGATGGACCGCTGTTAGTCAGGGTGAGGGTATAGGTCAAGATATCGCCCACATAGAACGGGCCTGCACCGTTGGTTTTGTATAGCGCGAGGTCGGCTTTGGCGAGGACCGTCGTGTTGGCGGTGGCGGTGCTGTTGTCAGAATAGGCATCTTCGACATCCGAGGTGGCGATGGCGGTATTGATGAGTGTCCCGGTGGCGGTGAGCGGTAAACTGACGGCAATGGTGACGTTGCGGCTATCGCCATCAATCAAGGTGCCTAGGGCGCAGGTCACCGCCCCACTGTCGTGGTTACACCCAACAGACGCTGACTGGAAAGTGACGCTCACGGGCAAGGTGTCGGTCAGTTGGACAGTGGTGGCATCAAAGGGGCCGTTATTGAGAACATTCAGTGTGTAAGTCAGCGTATTGAGCACGATGGCCGGGTCGGGGGTGTCGGTTTTTGTTATCGCCAAATCGGCTTGCGCTCGCACGGTGGAGGCACGATAGTGGATATTATTGCTCTCGTCGAAATCAGGCTCAGTGGCGGCCACAACGGCTGTATTGGTGATCAGGCCAACGGCCGCCATGTTGGGGATCACAACAATTTCCAACGTAGTGCTGTCGCTCACCACTAAGGCGCCGATGTCACACACGATCAGGCTGTTGGCGAGAATCTCGGCGCATTCCGGTGAGGCGGATTGGAAAGTGACATTCGTTGGCAAAGTGTTGGTCACCGTCACGTTGGTCGCGTCGAGTGGGCCGAGGTTCTCAACATTTAAGGTGTAGGTTAATGGCACGCCGGCCCAGACATTCGTTGGCGCCGTGACATCAAGGCCTAAATCCGCCGGGTTGACCACCGTGGTGACCAAACTGGTGTTGTCCGCTGGGAACGGGTCCGGTAAGCTGCCGACAATATAGGCGGTGTTGACGAGTGAACTAGTGATGGTTGAGGCGGTTACAACAATCGTCACTGTCACCATGTCGTTGGTATTGAGCAAGCCAATGGTACAGGTGACTGTGCTCGTCCCACCACACATGGTATTGGTGGTTGTGGTCAGGATGCTGTTCAGGCTGACCCCACTGGGCAACACATCGGTCATGACAATATTCGTATCCGAGAATGGCCCGCGATTAGTGATCACCAGCGTGTAGGTCAGGGATTGGCCGCTAAAAATGTAGTTCACCGCCGGGTCAGGGCCGGTGGCAGTCTTGTGGATGACCAAATCCACCGGGCGCACAGGGGTTATCAAGGTGTAGGTGTTGTTGTCCAGGTTGGGATCAGCAATGGTTGTGGTAGCGGTTGCCACATTAGTTAAATTAACCTCCGCTGTTGGCGTGCCCACCACTGTAACCTGCACCGGCGTAGCGGTGGTGATGTTGCCAATGGCGCAGATTATGGTTGCTGTCCCAGCGCAAGCGCCTTGGGTGGTTGTGGCGGTGATTAAGGTAAAGTTAGTTAGACTGGGCAACACGTCGGTTAAAACCACGCCCAGGGCTTCAGAGGGGCCGGCATTCGTGATGAAGACGGTGTAAGTCAGCATCTGATCTTTCAGCGCGGGGTAGGGGGCGTAACTCTTGGACACGCGGACATCGGCGTTGGTCACCACCATGGTGTCATCGGTGGCCTGATTGTCGGTCAAATTCGCGTCGGCGTGACTGGAACTGACTGTGGCCGTATTGGTGAGGGGGCCGAGAGCAGTAGGCGTGACCGCAATGGTGGTAGTCACCACTTCACCAATACTAATTGAAGTCATGGCACAAGTGACCGTACCGCTGTTATAGACACAACCGGGCGAGGCAGAGCCAAAGACCACATTGGCTGGCAGGGTGTCGGTGAGCAAGACCGTCGTGGCCGTGGATGGTCCCGTGTTGGTAATGACGATTTGATAGGTTAAGAGATTGTCCAACAGGGCGGGTTTGGGAGTAGAGGTTTTACTGAGGATCAGATTGGACAGGGCCTCAACGGTCGTGGTATTGGTGACCACATTGTCCGACAAATTGGTGTCTGGCTTGGCGCTGGTGACCAGCAGGCGGTTGCTTAGTATCCCTTCCGTTGCCGGGTTGGGGGTGACGGTGATGGTGATGTAGGCCGCGTTCCCCACCGGGAGTGTTCCCACAGTGCAGGTCACCAACCCGCTACCATTAGCACAACTGCCGGAGGAAACCAGGGCGGTGCCATAAATCACATTCGCGGGCAGGGTGTCCACTACCGTCACGGTCGTCGCAACGGTTGGGCCGAGGTTCGTGATGACGGCGGTGTAAGTGAGCAGGTTGCCGACAAACACCGGGTCAGGCGAGTCAGTTTGCACAATGCTCAAATCCGCCGGATCCACGTAGGTGCTGATCGTCACCGTGTTATTGGCGGTATTACCGTCGTAGAGATCAGAGGTGGTCGAGGCCGTGTTATCAATTTGTGCAGATTGTGTGGGCGTGACGCGAATGGTGACCGTGACGACGGCGTTGGCATTGAGGGTGCCAATGGTGCAGGTCACAGTATTTGTGCAATTCCCGAAGGGCGTAATGGCGACTGAGTTGAAATTTAGGCCCACGCCAGAGGGCAGGAGGTCCGTGAGGAAAACGCCGGTGGCAATGGACGGGCCGTTGTTCTTAACCGTGACCGTATAGGTGAGTGGATTATTGCTGGAAACGATATGCGGGTTATCAACTTTAGTCACAACCAAGTCGGAATTTTCGGTGACGGTGGTCGTGGCTGTGGCGGAGTTGTTGATGGTATTGGGATCAAAAATACTGCTGGCGACTGTAGCAACGTTGGTGATTACACCCGCAACGGTGGGGGTGGTGACGATGGTGATTTGCGCGTTCGACCCGCTGGCGAGGGGGCCCAGATTGCAGGTGAGTGGGGCAGTGCCAGAGCAGGAACCTTGTGAAGGTGTAACCGGGCCGAGGGTGACACCGGCAGGCAGGGTGTCGGTGAGAAGAACATTGGATGCCGCAGAGGGGCCCAGATTGTTGACACTCATCACATACGTCACCTGCTCGCCAGGGAGAGCTGGGTCGGGAGTGTCGAGTTTGATCAGGGTGAGATTGGCCTGAGGATTGACGGTGGTTGTTTCACCAGTGAAGCTATAGCCTGAATCCGTGGTGAAATTATCGCTTAGG
>CAYUFY010000125.1:0-13102 GCA_964443795.1 uncultured Anaerolineales bacterium
TCCGCCTATTGTGCCATACCCGAACCGATTTTGTCGGAGTCTATGGTCTCAGACCTGCCCCTACTGAGGCCTGCCCCTACGGCAACAACAACACCTTCCCCTTCGATTGCCGCGCTTCCATGTAACGGTGCGCCTCGGCGGCCTCGCTCAGCGCAAAGGTCTTATCCACGCGCACTTGCAATTTGCCAGCCAGCATCCATTCAAATAAATCATTCGCGCGGCCCAGCAACTCGTCGCGGGTGGCGGCATAGTTGCGCAGGGTGGGGCGTGTGAGAAAGAGCGAGCCTTTGGCGTTGAGCGTGTGCGGATCCACCGGCGGCACCACGCCCGACGATTGCCCGTACAATACCATGTAGCCGCGTGGGCGCAGGCAGTTGAGGCTTTTCTCAAACGTATCCACACCTACCGAATCGTACACCACGTCCACACCTTTGTTGGCGGTGAGGCGTTTGACCTCGGCTTCAAAATCCACTTGCGAATACAGGACGACTTCGTCCGCGCCGAGGGACCGGGCCAGGGTGGCTTTCTCCTCGGTGGAGACGGTGCCGATGACGCGCGCCCCACGCTGTTTGGCGATTTGCGTGAGCAATTGCCCCACGCCCCCGGCGGCGGCGTGGACGAGGGCGGTGTGCCCGGCCCCGAGCGGGAACGTGCTACACGCCAAATAGTGCGCGGTGAGGCCCTGTTCGAGCACAGCCAACGCCAGTTGCAGATCGAGCGCGGCGGGCGCGGGTACCAACTGCCACGCCGGGACGATGGCATACTCGGCATACGCGCCTTGTGGCCCGGCGTACACCACCGTGTCGCCCGGCTTCACGTCGGTCACGCCTGGGCCTATGGCCTCGACCACACCCGCGCCCTCCTGCCCGAGCGTGAGCGGCAGGGCGTTTTTATAAATACCCTTGCGGTGATAAATATCAACAAAGTTTACGCCGATGGCCGAGTGTTTGACCCGCGCTTGCCCCGCGCCGGGTTCGGGGGTGGGCAGGTCGTCAAGTTGCAGAACCTCGGTCCCGCCGTGTTGGTGAATACGAATGGATTTCATATAATCTCCATTGGGGGGCTTCGGTAGGGGCGGGTCTCAGACCCGCCCCTACCGAGACCCGCCCCTACAATGTGGTGAAATCAATTCTACGCGGGAGGCGTGACTATGCCAAGTGCAACAGCAGACGTGGTGATTGGTGGCGCGGGGATTGCGGGTATCTCGGCGGCGTATTTTTTGAGCATGAAGCACGGCATTAAAAATGTAGTGCTGGTGGACCCACGCTCGCCCATGTCGCTGACGAGCGACAAAAGTACCGAGTGTTACCGCAACTGGTGGCCGGGGCCGGGCGACGCGATGGTGGGCTTGATGAACCGGAGTATTGATTTGCTGGAGGGGTGGGCCGCGGCCACTGGCAATATGTTCAATCTCAATCGGCGCGGGTATGTGTATGCCACTGCTGACCCAGCGCGGGTGGAAGTGTTTAGGCAAAACTGCGCCGAGTGTTCGGCGTTGGGCGCGGGGTCGGTGCGGATGCATGGGGCATCCCAGACCTCGGAGGTCTATACCCCTCATCACGCCGAGGGCTACGCCAGCCCGCTGACTGGCGCGGATTTAATTTTGGATCAGAGTCTGATTCGCAAGCACTTCCCGTATTTGAACGAGCAGACGTTGGCGGTGTTGCATGCGCGGCGGTGCGGCTGGTTTAGCGCGCAGACGTTGGGGATGTATCTGCTCGAGCAAGCGAAAGCGCACGGGGCGCGGGTCATCCCGGCGGGCGTGGAGGCAGTGGAAACGGAAGGTGGTCGGGTGGCGGCAGTCCGCCTAAATAACGGTGAGACGCTCGAGACACCCATCTTTATCAATGCCGCCGGGCCGTTTTTGGATAAAGTCGGGCGGATGCTCGGAGTCGAGCTGCCAGTGTTTTCGGAATTGCACACGAAGATGGTGTTCAACGATGGATTGGGTGTGATCCCCCGCGATGCGCCGTTTGTAATTTGGGCTGACCCGCAGGTGGTGCCATGGAGCGACGAGGAGCGCGCATATTGGGCGGAGAGCGACGAGACACGCTGGATGACCGAGCCTTTCCCGGCGGGCGCGCATTTTAGGCCGGAGGGCGCGGGGAGCAGTGTGCTGATGTTGTGGGATTATCACAACGCGCGCGTGGAGCCGGTGGCCGAGCCGAAGTTGCCGGACGATTTTCCCGATGTGGTGATTCGCGGTCTTTCAACGATGACCCCCGGCTTGCGCCAGTATTTTGAGCGGATGCCGCGCGTGGCGCTGGATGGCGGGTATTACACCAAAACGCGCGAGAACCGCCCGTTGATTGGGCCGTTGCCGGTTGAAGGCGCGTATGTGATTGGCGCGTTCTCGGGCTTTGGGGTGATGGTGGCCCCCGGCGCGGGCGAGCTACTCGCGGCGCATGTGGCGGGCGCGGCCTTGCCGAGGTATGAGGCCGCGTTTCGATTGGCGCGGTATGAGGATGCGGAGTATCAGCGGTTGTTGGAGAGCTGGGGAAGCACCGGGCAGTTGTAGGTTCGAGCGTTAACGCGAAGGACGCTATAAGAAAGCACAAAGGGCGCAAAGGTTTTTCTGAAAAACTTTTGCGCCCTTCGCGTTGTTTGTAATCTTTGGGGTTCGGCTTGTGGGCTAAATTTAGAGAAGGCTGGCTTTCGACAACACCCCGCGCAAAATGGTCTTGTCGTCATCGGAGATGGGTTGGAGCGGCGGGCGCACCGGGCCGCCGTAGAAGCTCAACAGATCAAGCGCGGCCTTAAGCCCCGGCACGCCAAAGCGCGAGGTGACCGCGCTGTTGGCGGCGATGAGGGGCAGTTGAATGGCGCGCGCGCCGGTGAGATCGCCTTTCTTGAATGAGTCCACCAGTTGCACCAGTCGGGTCCCGGCGATATTGGCGAGAGCCATCACGCCACCCACCGCGCCCATCGCCAGCGCGCCCAACAGGAACCCCGCCGACCCGGCCAGCACCTGGAACTCGGGCGGGGTCTCTTGCACGATGTAGCCAATCTTGGCTACATCGCCGCCACTGTCTTTCATGCCGATGATGTTGGGATGTCGCGCCAGCGCCACCACCGTCCCGGCGGGAATATCCACCCCGGTATTGGCCGGGACGTTGTAAATCATGGTGGGGATGGGCGAAGCATCAGCCACGTCTCTATAAAACTTCTCCAGTGCCGCGCCCATGAGTTTGCGTTTGTAGTAATTGGGGTTGACGACCAGCGCCACTTGTCCCCCGGCTTGCGCCATACGCTTGGTCAGTTCGATGGTCCCCGCCGTTGACTCCATGCCCGACCCCACAATGAGCAGTTTGCCTTCGGGCAGAAGCCCTTTAACCTGGCGCACGATCTCCACCCGCTCGTCGGGTGTCAGTGACACATATTCACCATTCGACCCGCCGACCACATAGCCCGCCAGTGGCTCACGGTTCCAGCGTTCGAGGTTCGATTTGAGATGCTCAAAATCAATGGCGCCATCAGTTTGGAATGGCGTGGGGATGGGCGGGAAGACACCCGCGACAGAGATAGAGGGATTGGGCACAGCCAAGGTTCCTTTCAGAATAGGCCTATTGTATCCAATTAGGCGCATGATGCAAAAAGGTATTTTGACAGGGAGGAAAAGATGATTAGACTAACCGTTGGTTTCGGCAAGCGTAGCCAACGCCGGACAATCCTATGACCCGAGCCGTTGCCCGAGCCTGTCGAGAGCAACCTTCCCATTGATTCCATTATGCCCACTTACTCCTTTTTTCACACCCTCGTCCAAAAAATCATGTCATCTAAACCCGGCGCGTGGCTGGGCGCGCGGTTGGTGCGCCCGCTGGATAATGTGACGCTCAAACTCACGGGCGGGCGCGCGACCCTGACCAGCCTCGCCGCGGGCGTGCCGATTGTGTATCTCACGACGATTGGCGCGAAGAGCGGATTGCCGCGCACCCTGCCGCTGTTGCCCATCCGCGACACGCAAGCCCCGGCGGGTTTCGCGCTCATTGCCTCCAACTGGGGGCAGGCGCATTACCCAGCGTGGTACTTTAATTTGAAGAAGAACCCGCGCGCGACTTGCATGCTGAATGGGCAGACCGCAGACTATGAAGCCCAAGAAGTGGATGGCGAAGAGTATGAACGTATTTGGGGGTATGCCACCCAGACCTACCGAGGCTATGCGTTATACAAAGAGCGCGCCACTGGGCGGCGGATACCGATTATGGTGATGAAGCCGGTAAAGCGGTGAAGTTTAACGACATGTAGGTCGGCTTGTAGCCCGACACCTGACGCGGCAAAAACCGTTGCGCTTCACCCCCATGCGGGGGGCCGGCGCGTGACCTACGCCAAGCCCGTCAAAAACGGTAGAGCTTCTTTTACAAGCCCTTAGAGAAGCCAGACTCATATCAGCCCAAATGGAAACCGCCTATGTCTGACGAACTCAATTCAATTTTTAATAGCATTGTGGAAGGCCAGGAGGCCGCGGCGCTTAGCGCCGTTGTTGCGGCGTTGAACGCGGGGCTTGCACCGACTCTGATTCTCAGTCAGGGGATGATTGCGGCCATGACGGAGGTGGGGCGGCGCTTTGAAACGGGTGAATACTTTGTGCCAGAGATGATGATGGCGGCGCGCATCATGCGGGCGGGCCTCAGTTTGCTCAAACCGCATCTAAGTCAGGCGGAGGTTGCTTTCGCTGGCCGGGCGGTCATTGGCTCGGTTAAAGGCGATTTGCACGATATTGGCAAAGACTTGGTGGCGATGATGCTTGAGGGGGCCGGCTTTGCGGTGATCAATTTGGGAGTGGATGTTAAGCCGGAGACTTTTGTCGAGGCGGTCCGGCAACATCAGCCCCATCTCGTGGGATTGTCGGCCATGCTCACCACCACCATGCCGGAAATTCAAGCGACAATTCAGGCGCTAGCGGGGGCGGGGCTTCGGCGCCCGGTGAAAGTCATCATTGGCGGCGCGCCCGTCACCGAAGCGTTTGTCTACAAAGTCGGCGCGGATGGATATGCCCAGGATGCCAGCCGGGCGGTGGGTTTGGCGAAATCCCTCGTAGATGTTTAAGCATTCAACTTCAAGCGCCTTGAAAAAACAAACAGCCCCGTTGGTCGCGGGGCTGTTTGTTTTTAATCGCCCAACTCTCTGAGCGCCTCCAGATCCGTGATGATGATGGGTCCCTGCGGCGGCGCGTGGATGAACCCCCGGCGTTTGAACGTGCCCAACGCCTTGTTGATGCTCTCGCGCGTGGTGCCGATTAGACTGGCGAGGTCGCTTTGGGTAAGCGTGAGATTTAACCGCGTCCCCTGCGGGTCGCTGACCCCGTGCGTTTCAGCCAATTCAATGAGTTTGCGCGCCAGTCGGCTGGGTACATCGAGCAGGGCCAGATTGCCCATTTGTTGGGTGCTATAGCGCAGGCGCACACTCAGCGCGCGCATGAAGTTCAGGGCCAATTGCGGGGCC
The DNA here is from genome assembly GCA_964443795.1 of uncultured Anaerolineales bacterium. GTDB lineage: Bacteria > Chloroflexota > Anaerolineae > Anaerolineales > UBA6663 > DATDRS01. The sequence goes on from CAYUFY010000125.1 coordinate 5,443, forward strand.
CGGCGCATGTGGTCGCGGAAGGCCGCGCGGGTCAGGCGATGCACCACTGTCATATCCATCGCCGTTACGCTCGCCGAGCGGGGCAGGTCGTCAATCACGGCCAGTTCGCCAAACACATCGCCGGGGCCAAACAAGTTGACCGAACTTTCCTGGCCCTCATCCCCCGCCACAAAAATCCGCACTTGCCCGCTTTCAATTAGGTAGAGGGCCTCGCCCGGGTCGCCTTGCTGAAAGACCATTTCGCCGGAGTGGAATTGCAACTGGACGAAGTCTTTGGCGAGCGCTTCAAACTCGGCATCTTTTAAGCCATCGAACAGTGGGACTTGCTTCAGAAAATCTACCCGGGCCATAGGGAGTTGCTCACGGGCATTGTACGCAACCTTGGGCAGGCGGGCAACTAGGGGTGCGTTGGGCGGAGGGGTTGGGGTGAACATATGCGGCTCCTGAAATTTGCCACTGACCTATCTTTCAAAGTTGCCGCAGACCCAGCCCAATGGCGACGGCCAGCATCACGCTCGCCAGTAATTCGGCGGTGTAGAGAATGGCTTGCCGTGAACCAATGAACTGTTGGCCTTCCAGCACCAGCCGGGGCAGAGCGACGAGTGGCGCCAGGCTGAACTGACCGAGCAAAACAAAGGTTAGGATGAGCCAACGCTCGAGGGTGCCGACGTACTTGTAAGGCCGGCACTGGACGAAGTCGGGCGCCGACCCAGCCACCAGACCATAGACCATGAATTCCACGAAGACCCACGCGGGCATGGCGACCACCACGTAGCCCAGCACAAACGTGAGGGAGCGGTAATCCCGTAGGGCGGCGAGCAGGTCCGCCGTTAGCGCCGCCCACCGTAGGTAGCCCGAGGCCGTGAGGGCGACGGCAATCACCGTCAGATGCACCAGTTGATCCACCACCAAGCGCCCGAGGGCGAACAGGCCGGGGCCACTCAGCGCCCAGCGGCGGTTGATGATGGGTTGCAATGCATCAATGCCGATGTGGGCGATCCCAATGAACATGGCCCAGGGCCACCAGGTCGGATCAACCGCCCAGGCAAGCATCAGGGTCACGCCGAGCACCAGCGTGCCGTGGAAGGCCGCGCCTTTGACCTCGCGCATTTTCCAGAGCGCCAGACGATCCCATTGTAAAACGTAATCACCAATAAAATGTGCCAAGAGCATCGCTGTAATCATGTCTCACCTCCGTTTGTTTAGGTAGTTTGCTACTCCTACATTACCCTCAATCGCGGTCACCGGCTATGAAGTTTGTCACAGGCCGATAAGTTGGGAGAAAAGTACCGTTAAATTCAGCGCGCGAGTTATTAACTCGCGCGCCGAACGGAGGTCTTTAAAATGAGCGCGGCCGGTCTGCGTTATTCAGTCCACACGCGTTGCCCGAGTGCCGATAAAATTAAATCCACTGCCAGGATGGCCGTTTGATTTTGATGATCGAGAATGGGGTTGACCTCCACCACATCCATGCCCACCAGTTTGCCGGTCTCCGCGATGAGTTCGCAGGTCATGTGGGCCTCGCGATAGGTGAACCCGCCCTCGACGGGCGTGCCCACGCCCGGGGCATAGAGCGGGTCGAGCGCGTCCAAATCCAGGCTGAGGTAAATGCCATCCGTATCGCGCGCGGCGATTTCAATGGCCGCGGTGATGACTTGATATAGGCCCAGCCGGTCAATCTGTTCCATGCCAAAGACCCGCACCCCGGCCTGGCGAAGCAGATCGCGTTCCCCCGGGTCCAGTTGCCGCGCCCCGACGATGGCGATGTTGGCCGGGTCTAGCGCGCGCCCGCGCGGACTCTCGCCCTCCGCGTGGATGCCCACGAGGCGCGGGTCGCCGTACCCCGCGAGGGCGGCGAGTGGCATCCCGTGGATGTTGCCGGAGGGCGTGGTCGCGGCGGTATTAAAATCGCCGTGGGCATCAAACCAAATCACGCCCAATTTTTTGTGCCGCGCCGCCCCGCGCACTGAGCCTAAAGACAGGCTGTGGTCGCCGCCCAGCGTGAGTGGGAAATGGCCTTGTTGCACGGCTGACGCCACTTTGCCATAGACCCGCCGCGCCATGGGGATGATGCAATCGAGATATCGTAAATGGGGCTCGGTCACCGTGCACATTTCGGCGATGGGCGCTTCAATGTTGCCACCGTCACTGACCGTGTGGCCGAGGCCTTCTATCGATTCGCGCAAACCGGCGTAGCGGATGGCGCTGGGGCCCATATCCACGCCCCGCCGCCCCGCGCCAAAGTCTATTGGAACGCCGATGAGTTCGATGTGCATAAGAGTCTCCTGGTCATCTGGTTGAACTGTAAGTGAGGTGGAGTATAGTCCAGCCGGGTGAAGGCGTAAATTGCCAAATTTTTGGAGTAGCATATACTATTCATTCAGTCCAATTTATCTCTAGGAGAGGAGCGCATTATATGAAACAAAATCTTAAGGGTCGGGGTTGGGTCCTTGCCATATTGGCTGGGTTGATGACGACCATCGTCTGTCTGGGGTTGTTAGTCCCGGTGCCCCAATCGGCAACAGCGCATGGTGGCTACCTTAATAATTTTAAGACGGCGTATCCGGTCAATATGTATCCGGCGGCGGCCACTTTGAGTGGCAATTGTTTGTTGTGCCATAACGCCGATTACAGCCGCAACCCTTATGGTCTGGCTTGGGCTTTAGCCAAAGTCGCCAATGGCTCGAATTTAAATCAGGCCTTCCACGATATTAACAACAACGACTCGGATGGTGATGATCTAACGAACTTGCAGGAAATTAGCGCGGGCTTTTTGCCTGGCAATGCCGGCACTTTTCCTTCCAAAACCCCGGTTCCTAGCGCCACCCCTTCGCGCACGCCGACCAAAACACCCCTGCCGACTTCAGTGGCTACCTCTACTCCCATCCCTGCGCCTTTGCCAGTGGGGGGCGCGGTGATTACCCTGCCAGTGGGAGCGGCGCCTATTCAACTCGCGTTCAACCCATTGGGAAATAAAATTTATGTGGCGAATAGCGGCACCAATGGCATTACCCGGATTGATGGCAACACCAACGCCAATGAAGGCGAATATGTCTGTGGCAGTTGTGGGCCAGCCCCCAGTGGCGTTTACGGCATCATGTATGACGCGGCCCCGGGGTGGACAAGCGTCTGGTTCAGCGGCAGTAATTCGCACAGTATCACCGGATTATCCGATACGGGGACCGGACCATGGTCGCCCTCATGCTGTTTTGGAAGTAATGACTATGGCACCGCAGTCTATGGGGTTGGGGTGTTGTCTAACGCAACGTACCACAAATCCTATTTTGTGGATTACACCAACGGGCAATTAGCCGAATACTACGTCGGCGGTAGCATTTATAACACTTACACCGTTGGATTATCCCCTCGTAATTTAGCGATAGACAATACGCGCAACAAAATCTATGTGGCCAATTATGGGGAGGGGAACGGGACAACCGTTTCAGTGGTCAGCATCCCCTCTGGCACGGTGGCGCATATCCCTGTTGGTAAAGGCCCGCACGCGCTGGCCGTCAATGAAGAAACCAACCGGATTTACGTCGCCAACTCCACCTTCGATACCATCTCGGTCATTGAGGGCGGGACGAACACTGTCATTGCCACCATCCCGGTTGGTGACGAGCCGCGTTACGTCGCAGTCAACCAGACGTTCAACCATATTTATGTGACCAATCGGGCGGGCAATAGCCTATCCATCATTGACGGAGCGACCAACACGGTGGTCGCGGTTATGACAGGCCTTAACGCTCCCGAAGGAGTGCTGGCCAACCCCTTCAACCATCGCATCTATGTGGCGAACTATGGCGCCAACAATATTGTGGTTTATCAAGATGTCGCCAATTACCCGCCGCCCACCGCCACCCCCACGTGGACGCCGTTCCCCACCGCGACTCCATTGCCGACCAATACCCCCAAACCGACCTCAACGCTCGGGCCGACTCCAACTAACACTCCCATTACCCCTGGGGCTCCCACCCCCACCGCCACCCCCATTGGGGTTTCCAACTCCTCGTGTTACGCCGCCACCCTCACCGGCGCGAATGAAGTTATTTCCACTACTAGCCCGGGCCTCGGCGCCGCGACTTTTGTTCTGGGACAGACGACCAATCAGGCTACACTGTCTTATATTCTCACCTATCAGGGCTTTACTTCAACAGTGACTGAGATGCACATTCATCAGGGGGGGGTGGGGCAATACGGTCCGGCCATTTACAGCCTTGACTTGCTTTCGCGCACCAGTCCGGTGTCTGGTACCTTCCCCATCAGCTTCGATAATGTCAACTACCTGCGCCAGGGTCAGTTGTATATCAACATTCACACCAATCTCAATGCCACTGGCGAAGTTCGCTCTCAAGTTCTGCCTTGTTCTAGCAATGTCAATGGCCTCAGCCCACTCAGAGGGGTCGAGATCAACTCGCCGGATGGCCGGGTGAACGTCACCTTCCCGCCCGGAGCGGTGGTGACTGGCACCGTTGTGACTTACACGCAACAGACTTCTCCAACGCAAGGTCTTGGCAGTTTCAAATTCGCCGGGACCAGTTTTCAGCTTACGGCGGTCAATCTCCAAGGACAACCGGTGACTACGTTCAGTCAGTATTTCACCCTCACCCTACGTTATCTTGACTCGGACTGGATGAGCGCGGGCCTGGCCTCGGAATCCCAACTTAATCTCTCGTATTGGGATGGAACAGCTTGGGTGAATGTGCTCCCCTGCGCTGGATGTTCGCTCGACACAGTGAAAAACATCCTGACGGCCCGGCTCAATCACTTAACCGAATTTGCCTTGGTGGGCGCGCCGATTAAGTTATACCTGCCCCTCATCCAAAGATAGCCCATTGGCTTTTCGACTCAGTCTCAACGCGCCCGGGTATAATCCGGGCGCGTTTTATTTTTTTTCCGTCACGCGGAGGTTCCATGCCCAAACTGCTCATCAAAAATGTGGATGTCGTCACCCTCGACACCGCTGGCACGGTGTTGGCCAACACCAATATCTTGATTGAAGACAAGACTATCCGCGCCCTTGGCGCGGTGCCGCCCGATTTTGTGCCCGACGAAATCGTGGATGGTTACAACCGCGTCGCCCTCCCCGGTTTCTTCAACGCGCATTGCCATGCTCCCATGACTTACGAGCGCGGCTGGGCCGAAGACTTACCTTTCCCCCGGTGGCTCAACGAAAAAATCTGGGTCGCCGAGTCCGCGCTCAAGCCGGACGATGTGTATTGGGGCGCGGCCCTCGCCGCCTGCGAAATGTTGCGCGGCGGGTGCGTGGCCTTCAATGACCACTATTTCTACATGGATCGCGTGGCCGAGGTCGTGGAGCAAGCGGGGATGAAAGCCGGGCTCACGTGGTGCGTGTTTGGGATTGGCGATGATAAGGAAGTGGGCGCGAATCTCGACGGGACGCTGGCTTTCATTGATCGCTGGCGCACCCGCGCGGATGGCCGTTTACGCCTCTTGCTCGGCCCGCACTCGCCCTACGTGTGCCCGCCCGATTTCCTGGCCCGGTGTGCGACGGTGGCCCGCGAGCGTGACCTAACCCTGCACCTGCATCTCTCTGAATCGCAAGCCCAAGTAGACAACTCGGTTAAGGCACATGGAAAAACACCCGTGGCCCACCTCGAAGCGTTGGGCGTATTTGACTCACCCTGCATTGCCGCCCATTGTCTGGTCGTCAGCGATGACGACCTCGCCATTCTCGCCGCGCACAATGTCACGGTGGTGCATACCCCCATTACCTACATGAAGCTCGCTATGGGCGTCAACAATCTCGCGCGGTTCACGGCGCAGGGCATCAACCTCGCCATCGGCACGGACGGTCCGGCCTCCAATGCCGATATGGATATGTTCGCCGCCCTGCGCCAGACCGTGATTCTGCAAAAACACGAACAACGTAACCCGGAAGCCCTGCCCGGTGACCTCGCGCTCCGCATGGCGACCCAGAATGGCGCGCGGGCCATGGGGTTCCCTAACTCGGGCGTGCTGGCCCCCGGCGCTTCCGCCGACTTAATGTTGTTGGATACTGATCAACCCCATTTCCTGCCGCGCCACAACTTGGTGGCTAATTTGGTGCACTCGGCCAAAGCGGCCGATGTGACGGATGTGATGGTGGATGGACGGTGGCTGTATCGCAAACGCGCACTACTCACGCTGGATGAAGCCAAAATTAAAGCCGAGGCCGAGCGGGGCGCGTTTAAGTTAGTGGGGAGCGAAATGCGTCAGGTGCGCGAGTATCGCGGCTGAGGCCGGGTAGTCATGCCCGCATGGCTTTGGCGGGCATCCAGAAGGCCAATGAGCGCCAGCCAATGGATGCTCGCCGCCAGCGCGCGGGCATGACCGGTAATGTGTCTGCTTAGGCAGCCTGAAGAACGTCCCCCCGCCGTAGGTCGCGCTTGTAGCGCGACGATTTTTGCCGCTTTCGGTGTCGGGCTACAAGCCCGACCTACTGTGATTGTCCATTAAAGTAGAACCGGGAAAAAAACGCGCTGGACTGCTTGAGTCTCCAGCGCGGTTATTTGAATCAAGACCAGGTGCTGTCAGTTGAATTAACTGCCGCTGGGGGCGGCTGGGGCGCTGGGGGCAGGAGTCGCGGCGGGCGCGGGGGCACTGCCGCTTTCCAATTCGGTGCGCTTCTTGTCCGCGGCTTTCTTGCCGGCATCAATGGCTTGCTCGAGGCGTTCCTTCTGCTCTTCGAGAATGACCTTGCCTTTTTGTTGGATTTCCTCGGCGCGGGTGCGGGCCTGCCCGGCCAATTCTTCGGCGCGCGTCCGCGCTTCGGCGGCCAGCTTCTCGGCGCGGGCGCGGGCTTGCGCGGCACCCTCTTCGGCGCGCTTGCGGGTTTCATCGGCGGTCTCATACGCCTGATCGCGGAGTTCAATCCCCCGTTGGCGGATAACCGCGCGGGTCTCCTCGCCGGATTGGGGCGCCAGAATCAGCGCCACCGCCGCCCCCACTAAACCGCCAATCACGAACCCGGATAAAAAGGCGCCAATGTCGCTATCGTTGTCGGCCATGATGTTTTTCCTTTCGCTAGGCAGGCCTCACCAGTTGGGATGACCAGTGCGGCCCATGTGAGAATGTCGCCACCTTACTTCTTGCGCCCTAATCCTAACACAAGCGCAATCGAATCCAAAAACTTGTCCAATCCGGCCACATAACTATTGAGTTTCATCACCGGCTCAACCAGATTTTCGCTCACAAACAGGGTCGTGCCCCGCACGGTGTTCATCGTCTCCTGCGTGGCCTCCAGAATGGGCTTGATTTCATTCTTGAGCAAGTTGGTCAGCACGGCCAATTGCACAATCAAGACTACCAGCGCCACCCCGATAATCATGGACTCCAGCGCCATAAAAATGATGAACACATCGCGCACACTCGCGGCCTGAGTGGGGTGGTTGACCAGTACCACTGCCATCCAAATGGCCCCGGCCACCACCAGCAGGCCAAACAGCACCCCGCCAATGGTCAAAGCTTTTTGTTGTCCTTCGGTCAGGCCTTCGCTCTTCTGCTCAGGAGTTGGAGGCGGGGCCGCAGATACAGGTGGATTGATTGACATGACAGGGATTATATACGCTCAGACGAGTGGTGCAAAGTCAGATAATGGCTCAGTCTGTATTAGTCAGACACATGGTAGACATCAAAAGAGCCAGTAACGATGGGCGAA
>CAYUFY010000126.1:0-13054 GCA_964443795.1 uncultured Anaerolineales bacterium
AATTGGCCTTGAACCTGGGTAGTGATGCTGGCCTGAACCTGGGTATAGATGATGACGGCCAGCGCCACGAGCGGCCCAGCCACCAGCGGCAACAACACAAACAACAGCAAGCGGGTCAGGCCACCCCGCCCGCGTTGGGGGGTGGGAGCCGCAAGGGGCGTGGTCATGATTTCTCCTCCTGGCCGTTGCCAGACCGGGAAGCGCCCGTGAGCAACCGCACCGTGGTCAAGGGCGCCTTCAATGCCCGCCCCAATTCGCGGATGGTCACTTGAATCGCGGCCTCCACGGTGGTGGCCCCTTGAATTTGCTGACTGATAGTGTTGACTAGCGTCTCATTCTCGGCCTGGCGTTGCGCCAGATCATACGAGCGGATATTGCGGAGCGCGATGGCCACCTGGTCGGCAATGGCGCGGATCAGCTCGGCATCCTCCGCCGTCAGCCCGCCCACCCGGTTTTGCTGGACATCCAGCACCCCCAACACTTCATCAGCCACGGCAATGGGCACCGCTACCTCGGCTTTGGTCTCGGGCAACAGCGGGTTGGGCAACCACCCCGCCGCCTGCGCCGTATCGGCGACCAGCACCACCGCATTCGTATCGGCCGCGCGCCCCACCAAACCGCGCCCGCGCGGGATGCTGTGGCCCCGCGCGAGCAGGGTGCGCCCGGCCTCGCCGGTGCCACCGACCATGAGCAGGTTTTCATGTTTGGCATCAAACAGATAGATATGGGCATGATAGTAATTGAACGCGCCTTGCAACTGTTCCACCACTTCGGTGGCGAGTTGTTTCTGGTCGAGGATGGTGGACAGACGGCGGCTGACTTGCGCGCTGGTGGCCAACGCGCGGGTGCGGTCGGCCACGCGCTCTTCCAAACCAGACAGCGTTTCACGCAATTGCGCGGTCATGCTGTTGAACGTCGTCGCCAGGACGCCGATTTCATCCTCCGTCTCCACCCGCGCCTGGGCTTGCAGGTCGCCCGCGCGCACTTGCGCGGCCACTGCGGTCAACCGGGTGATGGGCGCGGCGAGGATTTGCGCGGCGAAGAAGGCGGCCAACACCACCACCGCCGCAATCGCCAACCCCACCAGGGTATTCACCCGGGTCTGCTCGGTCACCGGGGCCAGAAAGACCTCTTCGGGCAGGGAATAAACCACAAACCAGGGCAAGGCCCGAATTTGGACGACCGCCGCCAGATCAACATGGCGGCCTTCTTTGGCGGAATGCAGTTCCGCGCGAAAGAAGGGCGAAGTTGAGAGTTGCTCAAGCGCGGTCGCAAAAGTGGGCAAGTCGTTGAACAGTTCTTCCACGGGTTTATCGGCCAGTCGGCGCTCGGCCCGCAGTTGCTCAATTAAGTCCGGCGCCAATTGAATGATGCCCACGCCAATCAAATCGGGGTTGCCGCCATGCGCCACCCGGATGTAATTCTCATCCAGCAAAGTCGCAAAGGAGGCTGGCCCGGCTAACCCGGTGGCCCGCCGGAGGATGTCTTGAAACACGGCGGCGGAATACCGCACTCGCAACACCCCAATCACTTCGCGTTGCGCATCCCGCACCGGGGCGGCGAAATAAATCGAGGCTTGCCCGGTCGTGCGCGAAAATTCCAACGGGGAGACATAGGGCAACCCCGTGCGGCGGGGATTGATAAAGTAATTGCGGTCGGACTTGTCAATCCCAATGTCGTCAATAAAAGTGTCCATCACGTCCAAGCCGTCGCTATCCAGCAAGGCATACGAGGACACGCTCAAAATATTCCGCCGGGACAAGCCGCGCAAAGTTTCCACCACCAGTTGTTCCAGGTCCGAGCCGGCCCGCTGGTTCGGCGGCAACAGCAAATAGCGTTGCAGAACCGGGATTTGGGCCTCGGTGCGCAGAGTATCCAACTGGCCGCTGATAAAGGTGTCAATGGCAACTGCGGTTTGCGAGGCCGCCGCGAGCAGGGACTGGTCGGCGCTGGTGGTCAGGTTAGCACGGGTGGATTGCAAACTCAGGGTGGTCATGATGGCCACCGGGATGAGGGAGACTGCCAAAAAGAGCAAAATCAATTTACCGCGCAGGCTGTAGGTGCGGAACTGTCTAAACACCAGAGCGGTAAAGCCGAGCAACAACCCCCCCAGAATATAAGGCACCACCTCCGCCAGTCCGGTAGCCCCGCGCTCGCCCGGCCAATACAAATCCAACAGCACGGTCGTCACGCCAGCCACCGCGCCAAAGGCCGTGAGCCAATTGGCCGTGGCCCCCGTCGCGGTAATGTTGGCAATCATGACAATCGCCAAGGCCACCACACTGCCAATGACCAGGCCCAGTTCGGTGACGGTGGTGACCGAGCCAGCACCGCCAATGGCAATGCCCACCCCGAGCAGGATCGCCGCCCATTGCACCCGCCCGGTGCGACTCAGTCCCAAACTGACCAACGCGCTGACGAAGGGGATGGCGATATAAAGATTATTGTCGGTGAAGGGACTGCCGTTATTCCCCAGATCTTCCATCACCGATAAGGTCAAAATTAAACCGGTCGCGCCCGCCAAAATCAAGGCCAAGATAAAGGCGTTACGCGCGCGATTGGCGGCTGAGCGGGCGGAGGGAGATTCAGTCGAGTTCATGGCACACCTATCACTGAGTTAGGGCAGGAACGAGGCATCCAACAAATTGTTCACATCCGGCGCGGCCGAAACCATGCCCGATTTCACCAGAAAGTCCAGGTTATATTGGGTGCTGAAGTACAGCGAATCCGGGTCGGCGCGCGGCTGGAAAGCGCTCCGGTTAGCTTCTAACGTGCGAACCTCGATCCCAGCCAGCGAGATGTCTTCCGGTTTCTGACCGGTAGCCGTGGCGATTATTTGGTTGCCGGCCTCTGGATTCGCCAACCAATAGGCTTGTGCTTCAAACCAGGCGGCCACAAAAGCGCGTACATCTTCCGGGCGGTCACGCAAAACCTCGCCGTGAAAAGCCAGTACATTGGGAATAATGCCTGGCGTCTGGGCGCTGGAGAACAGGATGTGATAGCCCTCCGCCAAGGTTTGTGAAACATAAGGCTCATACGCGTGGATGGCATCCACTTTACCGCTCGTCAAAGCCTCCAGCGCGCGCTCGGGCGGCACATCTACCAATTGAACATCGCCCGTGGTGAGACCATTATCTTCCAAAACCCGCTGGATCATGACTTCAGCATACGAGCCAATTTTCACCCCCAACCGTTGGCCTTTGAGACCGGCCACCGAGGCGATGCCCGCTTTAGCCACCACCGCATCCGCGCCCCGCGAGTCATCGGTGACCATCACCACCCGGTCAGACACAATCCCCCCGGCGGCCTGCTGGTAACTTTCCAGGGGCAGAATATCAAACAACGCGAACAGCCCGCCATCCACCTTGCCGGTCGCAAAGTCCGCCGGAATGTCGGAATAAATTTCGTAAAACACTGGTTCGACCTCGACCCCATGCTTTTGGAACAGGCCTTGTTCCTGCGCGATGACAATGGGATACCAACCACCCCAGAGCACCCAGGCCACTTTGAGCGGCGCGCGCGTCTCCACAACGGTCTGCCCGCCACACGCGCCCACCAGCAAACTACCGGCTAACAGAAACACAAGCAGTTGGCGTAGTTTCATACCTGACATCCTTTGCTAAACACGGCGCGCGTAATCTCTCAACCTGACCGGTCTTGAAAGCCAGTCAGGTTTTTGTGAGATTTAAGGCTCAATTCTAGGCACTGGGCGCGGCCAGGGGCAAGGTGATACTAAACGTGCTCCCCTGACTTTCCACGCTTTCCACCCCCACCGTCCCACCATGCTGTTCGATGATTGACTTCACAATCGCCAGCCCCAGGCCGTGGCCCTCAACTTCCTGCGAAGCCTTGGACACGCGATAGAACTTGTCAAAAATGTAGGGCACATCCTCCGTCGAGATGCCGATGCCCGTATCCTGAATGGTGACCCGCACGGAACTGCCATTGACCCGCGCGGTCCGCAAAGTCACGTGCCCGTGGTCCGGGGTGTACTTCAGCGCGTTACCCACCAGGTTGCGTAACACCTGCTGGATCCGCATCAAATCCACGCTGATAAACGCATCCTCCGACGGCGCTTCCCAGGTCAACGTTTGCTGTTTCGATTCGGCCTGCCCCTGAAATTCGGTGGCGATGGCCGACATGATTTCGCTCAGGTTGTAACGCTCGAGGCGCAGTTCCACGCCCAGGTCCACCCGCGCCAATTCGAGCAGGCTTTGCACCAGCGTGTGCATTTGATTGCTGGCAAACTGCAGGCGCTCCACAAAAATCTTTTGTTGCGGGTTGAGCGGCCCCGCGACTTCGAGCAGATTGGTGTAACCCAACACCGCAGTGAGCGGGTTCTTGAGGTCGTGGGAGGCGGTGGCGATAAATTCGTTCTTCACCCGTTCCAGATGTTTGAAATGTGAGACATCGTGCAACACGGCCACCTGCCCGCCTTCTTCGATGGGCGTAACCATCACCGAAAAGGTGCGTTTGTCGGGCCAGGCAATTTCCTGCTCGATGGCGGTTTGGCTGGCGCGGGCCTGATCGAGGAGCGCGATCAGATCATCGTAGCCGCGGCCCGCCGGGAGCGGATGCTCCATTTGGGTATTGAAATCGGTGAACAACCGCTGGCCCGCCGGGTTCACCAGTTGCAAGGCGCCCGCGCCATCCAAAACGAGGATCGCATCGGCGGCCCCGCGCAAGGTGGCCGCAAGACGATGGCGTTCCTGCTCGGCGGCCTCGAACAAGCGGATGCGCTCCAACGCTGTGGCGATTTGCGCGGCTACGGTCTCGATCACCACCCGGTCGCTTTCCTGAAAGGCTTGGGGCTGGGTGCTATGAATGGCCAGCGCCCCACCAGCCCGCGCCTGCCAGAACAGCGGCACCGCAATAGCTGATTGTGTGGGCGGGATATCCACCCCCAACCGGCGAGAGGTGCGCTCCTCCACTTCCCCCGACAGGCTGGCCGGTTCCCCGGTGATGGCCACTTGTTGCGGGGTGAGGGCGAGCAGGGAAGGCCGCAGGGATTTCTCCTCGGGGGCCTGCGCTTGCGCCATGAGTTTGGGTGTTTCGTTTTCGATCAACCACAACGACACCAGCGGATAGCCCAGCGCCGATTGGATGAGTTGCGGGACGCGCTCAAAGAGTTCCTTCGATTGCGTGAAGAGGCTGATTTCGCGCGTGAGCTGGTTGAGGGCCACCAGTTCGTTCACCCGCTTGCGTTCGATGGCATAGAACTGCGCGTTTTCGATGGCAATGGCGGCCTGCCCGGCAATGGCCTGCACCAACATTTGATGGTCGGGCGTGAAGTGCGCGGTGTGCTCTTCGTGCATGAGCGTGAGCACCCCAATGACCCCGCGCCGGGTGCTCAAGGGCACCGCCAAAGCCGATTTAGCCGGGTCATCGCTCAACGACAACCAGTGGACATTGGTTTTGGTGTCGGTGATGAGCAGGCTGGCATGCGTCTCGGTCACATGCGCCACCGCGCCCTCACTCGCAAAGCGGAGCAAGACCTCGGCCTGCGACCAGGGCAAGGCCTCGGGGGGATAGACAAATTGCAGGTGCGCGCGGGCATCGGGCTGGTAGATGATGAGATGTGCGCTGGTGGCCTTGACCGCCTCCAGACTGCGGTTCAAGGTGACCAAGGCCAGTTCTTCCACATCCAAGCGGGCGCTCAGGTCCTGCCCAATTTCGGGCAGGAGGCCCAGTTCGCGGTTGCGGCGGCGAAGCGCGTCTTCGGCGTGTTTGACGCGCAACTTGGAGCGCACGCGGGCCGCCAGTTCCCGCCAGTCGAAGGGTTTGGTGATGTAATCGTCGGCGCCCAGGCTGAGGCCTTCGCGCACATCCCGCGGGGAGATGCGGGCGGCGGTGAGGATGATGACCGGGATGTGGGCGATGGCCTCATCAGTACGCATCTCGGCCAGCACATCGAACCCGCTTTTCTTGGGCATGTTCACATCCAACAACACCAGATCGGGCAATTCGGAACGCAATTTATCCAGCGTCTCCTGCCCATCGGCGGCGGTCACAAACGCATACCCTTCGGACGAGAGCCGGGTGGCAAGCAGGTGCACGTTGTCGGGGCGGTCATCGGCCACCAGGATTTTGAATTGGCCGGGGGTGGGGACATTGACCGGGGGCGGCGCCGGGCGTTCTTTGGGGGCTGTCAAGCCTTCCAACACTTTGGTGACGATGGCGCGGATTTTGTCGGGTTGGACGGGCTTGACCAGGTAGTCGTTGACTTGCAACCGCCGGGCAATGGCGGCCAAACCGGGGCTGTCGTAGGCGGTGATGAGGATGCTATGCCCGGGTTCCTTACCGCCCTGCAATTTTTCAATCAGCTCCAAGCCGTTCATGCCGGGCATCATAAAGTCGGTGATGAGCACCGTCACGCCGTGGTCGCCGATAATTTCCAGGGCCTCGGCGCCGCTGTGGGCGGTGAGAATCTCCACCGGGGTCGGGAATTGCCCCAAGGCCCGGGCGAGCATGGAGGCGGTATTTGGGTGATCATCAACAATCAGAATGCGAACCGGGGAAGGAGCAGACACATTTGTCATGGCATTGATTATAAAGAAGCCTAGGTTTGATTGCGATTGAAAATAGATAGAAACGGTTAGGCAAAAGAAGTTAAAGGTTAGTTAATCCACACGCCCCACCTAGCGCTTCAGCCGGTGGGTTGACATCCAACCGCGCGCCCTATCAACCCGCGCATTCTAGTCCATCACCAAGCGGTAGCCAACGCCGCGCAGGTTGAGGATGTAGTGGGGCTGTCGTGGGTCAGTTTCGAGCGCACTGTGCAATTCGTAGATGTGCCACTTGGCGAGTTCCTGCGCGCCCCGCCGGTCGGTCTGATACCCTTGGGCCTCGCTGACCAGCGTTTGGTAGTCCACGCTATCGGGCGCGTGCCGGGTGAGCACGACCAAATAATCAAAGGCCGCGGGCGGCACCGTCACCACCCGCTCACTGAGCGTCACGCGCCGGCTTTGCAAATCAAGCATCAATTGGCCGCGTTTGAGAAACCGATCCGGGGAGGGCCGGGGCGGCGCCAACGGGGTGGCCGGGGCCTCCAGCGATTTTAATTCAGCCTGGAGGTTTTCGATTTGGGCGCGGAGTTCGCGTTTGCGCCGTTCCACCGCCTGCGCCTCCAAAATGCCGCGCGTGCGGGCCAGCAAGGTCTCGGGGTTGATGGGTTTGAGCAAATAGTCGGTGGCCCCCAACCGCACCGCTTCCATCGCCGATTCAAGCGAAGCATAGGCGGTAAAGAGCACCACGGGCAGGGTGGGGTAGCGGGCGTGAATGGCCTTGAGCAAATCCAAGCCGCTCAGGCCGGGCATGCGCAGATCGAGATAGGCCAGATCATAAGTGGAAGCCGCCAGGCGTTCCAGGGCCTCGGCTCCAGTGGCGGCGCTGGTGGCCTCGCCGCCCGCGCGTTTAAGGATGTGCGTAAACGTTTGCCGCAGGCCCGGTTCGTCATCAACAACCAGGATCCGTCTCGAAAGATGCATACCCAGATGATTGTAGAGTGTGAAGAAAATAAAGACAAGCCGATTAACAACGCACAACGCGGGAGCATTGCGCAGGGGAGCGCGGCCCGTTGCAGCGGTTTCAATCGCCGGAGCCAATTACCGAATGCTCTCAATTTGTAAAAGCGCGAGTAGCCGATGGCGGCCTTATATCATTTGCGCCAGGGGGAGCCAGACCCGGAACGTCGTGCCCTGCCGGGCGACACTCTCCACTTCGATCCGCCCGCTGTGCCGCACGATGATATCGTGCGTAATGGCCAGCCCCAGGCCCGTGCCGGTCGTCTTGGTGGTAAAGAACGGATCGAAGATGTTGGGCAAATCGGCGGCGACAATGCCCTGCCCGGTGTCGGCGATGGTGAGCCACACGCCGCCGCTGGCCGGGTCGGCCTGCGTGGTTACCGCGAGCTGGCCGCCAGTGGGCATGGCCTCCACCGCGTTGAGACACAAATTTAACAGGGCTTGCTTGAGTTGGTCGCGCAAACCACGCACGGGCGGCAAGGCCGGGTCGGGGGCAAATTGCCATTGCACCTGGGTCTGGCGCAAATGGGTGGCGATGAGCTTTTGCACCTGCCCCACCAACTCGTTCAAAGAGGTGGGACGAAATTCCTCGTTGGTGGCGGGCCGATAGGTTTCACGCAAGCGGCTGATCAACTCGGCCATGCGGTCGGCTTCGGTGAGGGCCACTTGCAAATCGTCGCGGGACTGGTCGCCCAGGGCGCTTTCCTGCTTAACCAGATAGAGCGCGTTCTGGATGGCCTGCAAGGGGTTGTTTAGTTCGTGCGCCACCGAGGCCACCAGCCGCCCCATGCCCGCCAGTTTTTCCGACTGCACCAAGCGCGCGCGCGCCGATTTTTCATCCAGCAAGGCTTTTTCCAAATCGGCATAGAGGCGGGTGTTATCCAGGGCCGCGCCCAGTTGGCCGCCCACATTCATCAGCCAGTTGAGGTCGTTCACATCCAGCACCCGGTCGGCCTCCGACTCCACGGTGAGGATGCCGAGAATCTTGTTGGCCTGCAGGAGGGGCACCCCCACAAAGGAGCGGCGATTCGCATTGGGCGCGGTGTAACCCGGCTCTTTGGTGATATCCACGACCAGCCGCGGCGCGCCGGTGAGGCCAATCCGGCCCATGAAGGGATCGCTTAAGGCCACGGCGGGCGGGGTCCCGAGGGGGTGGCCCTTATGGGCATAGGGCACCAGTAAATCGCCTTCGCGCAAATAGACGCCGATGGCGTGGTAGTCGGTGATGGTGGCAATGGCCTCGACCACGGCGGGCAATAGGTCGGCCATATTCCGGCGGGTGATGAGGATGCGGGTGACGCGTTGCAGGGCTTCGGCTTCGATCGCGCGGCGGCGTTCGATTTCGAACAGCCGCGCATTTTGGATGGCCAGCCCGGCCTGCGCGCCCAGGGTGGTCAGCAACTGGGCCTCGATTTCAGTGAAGACCCCCACGCTGGCGCTGTGCAAACTGAGTGTGCCCAACCGTTGTTCGCCGGCAAACACCGGGGCCGCCAACAACGACCGCACCCGGGCCATCTGCCCTTCAATCGGCAGATAGCGCGGGTCGGCGAGCGCGTCGGGGAGGTTGATGGTTTCGCCGCTGGCAATGACCAGACCCGCAATGCCGCGCCCCCACTGGAAGTTGTAGTGCATGCGCTGGTTGAGCGGGTAAGTGTCGCGGCCAGCCACTGCCACCGGGCGCAACAAGGTCTCGCTTTCATCCAACAAGTGAATCACCGCCCGATCGGCGTGGGTGATCAAATCGGCGGAGGCCTCGACAATTTGTTGGAGCACCGTGGTCAGTTCCAGACTGCCCGCCAACATCTGGTTGATGCGCGACAAAGACTCACTGGCTTGCAACTGCTGTTTGAGCCGGGCCTCGGCGTGTTTGCGCTCGGTGATGTCGCGCCCGACTCCTTGCAGTTC
Organism: uncultured Anaerolineales bacterium; assembly: GCA_964443795.1. Taxonomy (GTDB): domain Bacteria; phylum Chloroflexota; class Anaerolineae; order Anaerolineales; family UBA6663; genus DATDRS01. The sequence continues at coordinate 9,429 of CAYUFY010000126.1, forward strand.
CACCACTTGCCCGGCCTCATTGCGGAGACCAGCGTTATCCCAACTGAACCAGCGGACTCCCACCGGTGTGTTTTGCTGGGTTTCGGTCTGAAAGTGGTAGGGCGGGCTTTGAATGGCGCGCAAAGTGGCCCGGGCGATGGACTGCTCTTCGGGCAACAGGTGATCAATGAATGAGCGTCCCAGCAATTCGGTGGCGGGCCGGCCAAAGGCCCGACAATAGGCTTCGTTGACAAACGTCAGTCGGCCTGCCAGGTCACTGCGGGCAATAAGCTCCGATTGGTTTTCAATCAAACTGCGATACCGCGCCTCGCTCAGGCGCAAATCGGTTTCGGCCTGCTTGCGGCGAATGACCCGCGCCACCTCAAAGGACACAAATTCCAGCATTTGCTGTTCGCGCGCGCCATAAGCCTGCGGGTCGGTGTAATGTTGGATGACCATGACCCCGATGACTTGCTGATCGGCCATCAGCGGCACGCCCAACCAGACCGCCGGGCGTTCGCCCACCATCGCCCACTGGCCCCCGGCCTCCAGTTGAGCTATGGCCGCCGTCGCCCCCAGAAAGGTCTGGCCGGTGTGCAACACATATTCGGTGAGGCCATGCCCCAGCGGGCCGGGCGGGGAGGGCAAGTCCACCTCATCCACAAAGTAGGCAAACGAGAGTTGGTTGCTGGCCGGATCATATAAGGCAATATAGAAATTGCGCGCGGGCATCACGGTTTCGATGACGGCATGGATGGCGGGCAGGAGGGTCGCCAGATCCGTAGTCGTATCGGCAATCTGGATGATGAGATAGATGGCCTCCTGGAGTTGCGCCAATTGTTTGCGCTCGGTGATGTCGAGCATAAAGCCCTGGGTCAACAGCCGCTGCCCCAGATCATTGAACGTCCACCGGGCTTCGTCGTGGACCCAGATGGTCTGCCCGGCGCGCGTGAGGACGCGGTAATCCATCATAAAGGGCGCTTCCGTCCCGGCATGTTGTTGCCAGGCGGCCAGCACCGCTTCACGGTCAGCCGGATGCAGTTGCTGAGTCCACAAATCATCCGCCATAAATTCAGCCGGGCTGAAGCCCAGAATTTTTTCGACCTGCGGGCTGACATACACCGTTTGCCAGTGGTCGGTCTGCCAGACTGAGCTATAAAAGACACCGGGCAAGCCTTCCACCAGCGAGCGATACCTGACTTCCGCCGCACGCAATTCCGCCAGCATGCGCTGGTTTTCCTCGCGGGCGTGCGCGTCACGCAGGGCCAGCGCGAGGTAATCGGCCACCTCGGTGAGCGCGATCAGTTCCTGTTCGTCCCAAACATGCGGCTGTGGCGCTTCGAAGAACACCAGGCCAATCAGGTGCGTCTCATTCCGGCGAAGGGGCGCGGTCATGAGCGCCTGAGCGCCACTGGCAATGAAGGTTTGAGCCAGCGGCTCCAGCCGCGCATCCTTCCGCACATCTTCGATAATGACCAGTTCACCTTGTTGCAGGTTGCGCCAATACTCGGGGGCCTGCGCCAGATCCACGGTGATGCTGGCCAGGGGCGGCATCGCGGGCGGCTCGATGACCTGCACCGGGTGCAAACGCCCCGCCAAATCCACGGTGCCATAGCCCACGCGGATGGCCGGGAAATAATCGCCCAGGCGCCGCACGGTGCGCTCGATGATTTGCGTGATCGGCAATTCGGAAATCATGGCGACGGCCAGGCTGTTGAGGAGCTTGAGCCGGGACTGACTGCCCACAAAGGCCTGTTCCACTTGCTTGCGGGTGGTGACATCCAGCCCCATGCCCCCCAGATATAATCGCCCGGCCTGGTCGCGGAAGGGGAACCGCGCAAATAACCAGTGCCGCCAGCCAGTGGCGTGCCGGATGCTCTCTTCGCTTTCCCGCCCGGCCCCGGCTTCCAACGCGCGGGTTGCATTAGCTTGAAAAATGGTGGCGATTTCGGGCGGCCACAGTTCGGCCGGGGTTTTACCCTGCCAGGCCCGGTGGGTCAAATCAAAGGCCTGCATAAAGGCCGCGTTGATATACACCAACCGCCCCGCCTCGTCGGTAATGAACGCCGTGGCCGGGCTGTAATTCATGAAGGCATTGAACCGCGTCTCGCTGGCGTGCAGGGCTTCCTCGGCTTGTTTGTAGGCGGTGAGGTCGCGCATCACACTGACCAAACCGATAATGGTGGTTTGATCGGGCGCGTACATGGGCGCCACCGAGGTCTGATATATTTCGCCCGCGTCGGCTTGCCATTGCCCGGTCGTCCATTCATACACCACGGTTTCGCCGGCCAACGCGCGCCGGTTGGCGGCTTCGTGCAGGGCGGCGATCTCGGGCTCGAAAATTTCTGCGGGCGTGTGGTCGAGCAGATTTTCCAGCGGCACCGCGTGTTTGTTGGCCCACCGCCCATACACCCCGGTGTTGCGTTGCTCCCGGTCGAGGGTGAAGATGGCTTCCTCCATGGAGTTGACCAGAATGCGGAACCGCTCTTCGCTGTGGCGCAGGGCGTCTTCGGCCAGGGCGCGCTCGGTAATATCGTGGACGACCGCAAACAACAGCCGGTGTTCGCCGACCTCAATGGGGGAGGAATGGACTTCGACCGTGCGGAGGTCGCCATTGGCCAGCCGGTGCGGAAAGACAAAATAATTGCGCTCGTAATTGAGCGCCCGTTGGCGTTCGGCTTGAATTTCCTCGGGAGCCAGTTGGTTGAGGTCGGTTACCAGCATCCCGCACAAAACCGCATGGGGGTAACCGTAAAATTTCGCCGCCGCCGCATTGGCATCCACAATAATGCCCAGCTCCGGCTCAATCAGTAACATCACGGCCTGATGGGTGGCGAACATTTGGTGGAAGCGTTGCTCGCTCACGCGGAGCGCGACCTGGGCGCGTTCCAATTCCGCGACGTTATTCTCCAGGTCGGCGATGGAAGTTTGCAAGCGGGCGGCCATGTAGTTGAACGCGCTCCCCAGCGTTTCCAGTTCGTCATGCGTCTGAATTTCCACCCGCTGTGAAAAATCCCCGGCTTCCAGGGCGCGCACCGCCTGCATGAGCTTGTAAATCGGCTGATTGATTTGCCGGGATAGCCGCCAGCCCAGGCCAACCACCAGCGCCAGCATCACCAACCCCAGCCCCACAATGGCGCCCAAGGTCACGAACGCCGGGCGCATCACCACCCAGGTTGAGCGTTCGACGACCACATACCAAAGTTGATTGCCCAGCACCAGGGGGGTATAGACCATCACCATCGGCGATTTATCCAACCCGGTCCCGAAGCCGGGCGTGGGCGGCACAGACACCCGCGTGCGCCGCAACACCACCGATGGATTAGCATGGGCAATCACCCAACCATCCGCATCCGTTAGGTAAATATTCTGCCCCAGTTCCGTGGACAAATCTGCCACCAGATCCCACATTTTCTTGACGCGCATATTCAACACCAGCACCCCTTCCACCTCGCCCTGGCTCGCACTAATAATCGGCACCCCCAGGGTGAGCAAAGGCTCATCGGTGTCGGGCGAAATCCAGACCGAGCTGTAATACGTGCGCCGGGTGGTATAGGCTTGCACAAACTCCGACGCATAGCCCCGATTGCGCAAATCGAGCGACATCACCGCCATCACCCGCGAGCCGCGCGCCACTTCCTGGCCGC
>CAYUFY010000127.1:0-12900 GCA_964443795.1 uncultured Anaerolineales bacterium
GGGGGAGGGGCCGGGGGTGAGGGCCACCGCCGGGGGCGTGGTCTTCTCCGGCGACCTGCGCGCCATTTACCGCGCCAATTTGCATCTGCGCACCGCGAGCCGCGTACTGGTGCGCTTGGGCGAATTCTCAGCCGTTGGGTTTGCGGAATTGTGCAAAAAGGCGGGACGCCTAACGTGGGAAAAATTTCTGGCCCCCGGCCAACCCGTGGCCCTACGGGTGACCTGCCATAAATCCAAGCTTTACCATTCCGACGCGGTGGCCGAGCGCATCGCGGGGGCGATTGAAGATAAGTTGGGGAAGCCAGTTGAGCGCCGCAAAGGGAATGATGAAGCCGAAGAGAATCCCGCGCAACTCGTGGTCGTGCGCTTGAACCATGATGTGTGTACGATCAGTGTGGATTCGTCGGGCGAACTTTTGCACCGACGCGGCTACCGGCTGGCAAGCACCAAAGCGCCCCTGCGCGAGACCTTGGCCGCCGGGATGCTCCTGGCCGCCAGGTGGGATATGCGTTCGCCCCTGCTTGACCCCTTCTGCGGTTCGGGGACGATTGCCATCGAAGCCGCATTGATGGCGCAGAATATCCCGCCGGGACTAAACCGCCGCTTTGCGTTTATGGATTGGCCGAGGTTTGACTCCAAACTGTGGCAGGCGCTCATCGCTAATCCCCCGTCCCCCGTCTCCCGCCCCCTGTTCTTGGCTTCCGACCGCGACGCGGGGGCCATCGAGGCCGCGCGGGCCAACGCCGACCGCGCGGGCGTAGGGGAAGCCATCGAGTTCACGCATCGTGCTGTTTCCGCCATCGAACCGCCGGGGGAGCAATCCGGTTGGGTCATCACCAATCCACCCTATGGGGTGCGCGTCGGCGAGGGCGGCGATTTGCGAAATTTGTATGCCCAGTTGGGAAAAGTCTTGCGCGCCAAATGCGCGGGTTGGCGCATGGCGATGCTGAATAATGATATGCGTTTAGCCCGCCAGACCGGGTTGGATTTTGACGCCGGACTGAAATTGGTGAATGGGGGCTTGCCGGTGAAATTGATTCAAGCGATGGTTCCGCCGACGATGCAAGGGTGAGGCTTCATCCCCCCAGTTTATCCCGCACCACGCGCCTGCCCCCCGCCCCCTCCACAAACTCCAGAGGCCCTTGCGGAATCTCATTTGAGATTTGCAATGCGCCCGAGTCCATAAACTCCCACAACAACTGAAACGGGGCTTTGCCCAGCGCCCATTTCTCGGCGACGACCAGGCCATGCCCCGGCAAAACCGTGAAGACCACTTGGCGCGGGTCAGACGGGTCGTGCAGAGTCTCGGAGCGCGCAAACGCGGCCTTGATGGCGCGGGCTTGCGCTTCGGTGGAACACGACACCGGGTAGTGATAGTACGGCTCGTCCAACCGCACGAACTCCACCAAAGCCGGGTCATAGGCGCCAACGCCGCGATGCCCATGCAGTTTGGAGCGCACTGCCGGCACGGGGGCAGTCACGCCCCATTCGGGGGCCAATTCAATGCGCGGGAGGGCCTCGTCCATATCCATCATCTCCACCGCTTCGGAGGAGGGTGAGTCGTTGCGCTTGCCGTCCACCTGCCGCACCACCGCGCCCAACCGGTCGGCGCGCACGCCCACAATAACAGCCAGTTCGTCATCGGTGAGCTTGTCTTTCTCCACCGGGCGCGCGCTCCCGGTGATGGTGGCGATGAGCGCGTCCAGTTGCGGTTCCCAGGTGGCGAAACACCCCTCACTATATTGACTGGCGACCGCCTCAGCAAGTGACGGGATATAGACCAGGTCGGCGACGCGCACCATTTCGGTGAAGAAGCGCCGTTCACCGAAGCGATGGCCGGCCTCCCGCAGGGCCGCCGGGGTCCGCAGGGTCTCCCACACCCCGCGCGGGATGCGGGGCTCGACGATTTGATGTTGCGTAATCTCAAACGTGCTCACGCTGGTGACAATCCGCGTGACCATGTCGGTGTAGAACAGGTCGGGGTCGGCGGCTTCCACGCGTGGGTGCGCGCCGACCAGATCGAAGTAATAAGCCGTCTCGGGCTGATCATCGCCGATGACCAGAATGAGCCGGATGCATTTGCTTTGCCCCTGCAACAGGCGCACCAGTGCCATGAGCGGCCCGCCCCGTTTGCCTTGCTCAATGAGCGTGCGGTGTGCGTTGGGCGCGAGGCCGGGGTAGGCAAAATCGCCCGGGTCCAAAGGTTCCCGCGCGAGCGCGGTTTCCAGCTCAGTCAGCCGGGCGCGCAACTGGGCCGGGGTGGCGTGAATCAGCGTGAACACTGTGGGGTTGCGAGTCAAATTAAAACGCCGCCGCCCGGTGAATAAAAGCGAGTCGCGCCAATTCAAGGGTTCGCTAAACGAGGCGGTGGTGAGCAGTACATCCGCCGCATCTGAAGGCTGGTCAGCCACGCGATGCCCGAGGGCGGCACAGCGGTCGAGCAGGTGGCGCGTCACGCGCTTCAATAGCTCACTGGTCGGGCCGGGCACATAGGCCACGCTAACGGCGCGGAGCCAGGCGTGGGTGGGTTTCACGTGCTCAAGTTTTCCCAATGCGGCCATCATGCTAACGCGTCGGTCTCCCAACCATCCAAATGGAAAAAGCGCACCGCCCAATCGCCCAACTGCGGCGATAGGACATTCAGATAATGCAACAAGGCCGTCTGCGGCGGCAACATCACTTCGGGCTGTCGCCACCGAATGGCGCGCACGGTGGCGCGGGCCACCGCTTCCGCCGAAATCTTCGCCGAAATCCACGGCACGCGCAGGCGCCCAATCATGGGCGTGTCCACCCGCCCCGGCAAAATCGTGCTCACGCCCACGCCCGTGCCGTGCAATTCCTGCCGCAAAACTTCCGCCAACCCGGTAAGGGCGAATTTCGCCGCCACATAGGGCGCATCGGGCGGCAGACCTTTTTTAGAATCCATGGTGCTCACGACCACAATGTGCCCGCAGTGTTGCGCCAGCAAATGCGGCAGAACCGCCTGAATGGGGTAGAGCGCGCCATAGAAGTTTACGGCCAGGGAACGTTCCATATCAGCGATTTTTAAATCCACAATGCGCGCGCGGATGTAATCACCCGCATTGGCAATGAGGATATCCACCCGGCCCCAACGGGCGCGGGTCGCGGCGACAAGGTGGTTGACTTGCTCGACTTGCGTGACATCCGTGGGGACAACCAGCGCTTCGCGCCCCAGCGCGCTAACTGCCTGCGCGGTTACTTGCAAAGCGGCTTCGTTCCGCGCCCCCAGTGCCACATGCGCCCCCGCGCGCGCCAGTTCGATAGCAATGGCGCGCCCAATGCCCGACGAGGCGCCGGTGACGATGGCAACTTGGTCAAGGAAAGGGCGCGACATGGGGTTTAGGCAACCGAGACGAAAAAGTCTTGTTCGATTTCCGACCAGTGCGGGTAGGGCTGACAGCGCATGAAGCTCGCGAGCAGAGGGTGCACTTGGGCAATGGCCTCATAAAACTGCCCGGCGGTGCGCCGCGCCGAGAAGTGCGCGGTGGAGCCGCCCCGCAGTTCGCACAGGTGAAAGGCCTCGCGCAAGTTCAGGGTCATCAACACCCGGCGATTGAACGCGTTCGGCACCACGTAACTGGCTTCTTCGGGGAAGTCGGCGGCGAGGGCGCGGTAGGCCGCGCGGGCCGCGTCCAGCGCGGCGCGATATTCGGCGCCAAAGCCGGCGTCGTCAATCACCCGTGGCACCGCATAGCCCAGGTCACAGGTTAATCGCTGGGGCGTTTGGGTCATCATGCGGTGGCGCTTAAGCTCAAAATAACCGCCCTGATCCATCACCGCGTCAAAAGTGTAAGTGATGTGTTCCAACTCGCGGAGCGGCACATCATATTTATCCAGCCGCCCGAGGGCCTCGTGCGCCAACCCGGCCTTTTGCTCTACGGTCATGTTTCGCACAGCGGCCAGACAGTCGGCCAGCGGCGCGTTGCCAAACCGATAGAGGCAGGCGGCGAGGAAAGTATCTTCAGCATAGGGGTCGTAGTGAAGCAGTTGGATTGTGGCCGCCGCTTGGGGCGGGGGCGGCGAAGAGGGGGCGCGGCGCGGCGAAAACTGATGAACCGCTTGAGCCAGCGCGCGGGCAGTTTCGATTTGATACGGCACCGCCTCGGCGTACTTCACCAAAGTGGGCACTTCCGCTTGGGCTACGTGTTTAATCCCTGCGCCAATTTCACGGACTTCGGCCAACGGATGCGAGAGCAGTTTGCGGATGGCGCTTTCGAGCACCCGCGCGTTGGCGGTGACCCCCACATTGGCGAGGGCCGCCGCGGGGAGCAGGAACCGGCAATTGTCCACATATTTTGAACGGATGCGCCCATCCCAGCGGGCGAGACTTTCACCCTCTTTGCGCGGGTACCGGGCCTGCATTAACTGCTGGGTGGGTTCCAGCGCGCGCAGATACGTCTCAAACAGCCGGGTGCAAGTTTGCCGATAGAGTTCGGCCTGGGGGCTATCGGCCAGGGCGCGCGGGGTATAAAAACTGTTCACATCCCACATCTGATAGCGGGTGGATTTTTCGGTGTACGAAGCCAGCCGATTGGATTCGAGACATTCGATGGCCAGGCGCGAGACGTTTTCGATGGCAATGTGCAACACGGCATGCTCGGCCACACTGGCGTGGCCATACCCCACCACCCAGCGCTCGTGAAACTCGGCCGATTTTTCGTCATTAAGTTCGGCGGCAATCTCGCGGAAAGATTCCGGGCTCCGCGAGGTCTTGGCAAATGCGACGGCGATGACTTCGGGGCTGAGTTGTTTGGGACTGAGGAGGTAGATGTCGCGGGGGGAAGGCATTTTTTTCACCGGATGGAACGGATGACGCGGACGGAGAAAAACGTCACGCATCTCCGTTCCATCCGCGTCATCCGTTGAGAAAGATTTTTCGCGCGGCTTCAATATCGCTGTTGATCTGCGCCACGAGGGCGTCAATGCCGCTGAACTTCATTTCGGGGCGGAGGCGGGCGAGAAATTCCAAGGTGAGGGATGCGCCGTATAGGTCGCCGGAGTAATCGAGCAGATGGGCTTCGATAGTGGGCCGGGGTTCGTGGGTGTTGAACGTGGGCCGGAAGCCGATGTTGACCACCGCGTTCCGCGCGCCCGCCGGGGTGTGCGCGCGACAGGCGTAAACCCCCACCGCCGGGAGCGCGTGCTCCTCGCTCGACGCCAGATTGGCGGTGGGGATGCCGATGGTGCGCCCGCGCTGGGCGCCCTCCACCACCGCCCCGGTCAAGCGAAAATTGTGACCGAGCATCCGCGCCGCCTGCTCCACCGCGCCATCGCGCAAAGTCTGCCGGATGCGCGTGCTGGAAATCACTTCACCATCCATGAGCGTGGGTTGAATAATATTGACCGTGAAGCCGCGTTGTTGCCCCTGCGTCCTCAGAAATTCCATATCGCCCTGCCGCTGATGACCGAGCGCGAAGTCGGGGCCGCAATACAGTTCGGCCAGGCGCGCCTGGGTGACGAGGCGGTCAACAAAGTCGGCGGCGGTAATCTGGGAGACTTCAGCGTTGAAGGGATGTGTCACCACCACATCCACCCCCAGCGCGCCGAGCCGTTCGGCTTTTTCTTCGGGTGTGGAAAGATAAAACGATGGGCGCCGGCCCCGCAGAACCACCGAGGGGTGCGGGTAAAACGTAAGGACCACGGCGGCCCGCTGGGCGGCGTGCGCCCGTTCGACGAGCGTGGCGATCAGTACTTGATGCCCGCGATGCACACCATCGAACGCGCCAATGGTGAGGGCGCTGGAGGAACTCAGGTTGAGGGCTTCGAGAGCAGTGAGGTGGCGCATGACTAGAAAGCGATATAAAAATTGAAGATCGGCAATATACCGTGCTTTAGGATTTCAATCAACGCGGGGAGGTCAGGACGATCTCGGGGTGCCATTTGTGATACTGGGTATCGGCGCGGAGAATGGCGATGAATTCGCCGTCGGGGTTGTAGGCGCGGGCCAGGTCGTCAGAGTATTCTTCCAGCGGGATGGCCTGGCCGTGCAAGATGCGCGTGACCGCCTCGGGGGCGAGGTGGACGGAGGGCCAATCGGGGAGGGCATCGTCGGCGCGGCGGAGGTAGTGCGCCCAATTTTTTTCAGTGAAGGCGTGTTGCAGTTCGGCGAGCACAACCGCCTGATGGATGGTGAAGTTGCCCGAGGCCGTGCGCCGCAGGCCCGTGAGGTGGGCGCCACATCCCAGCGCCTGACCGAGGTCATGCGCGAGGGAGCGGATATATGTGCCAGCGGCGCAAGTCACGTCGAGGGTGAATTCCGGCGGGGCCCAGTCCAACAGTTCGAGGGCAAAAATCTCCACCGGGCGCGGCTCCATTTCAATGTGTTCGCCAGCGCGCGCCAGTTCATAGGCTTTTTTGCCGCCACGCTTAAGCGCCGAGTAGATGGGCGGGCGTTGTTGGATGGGGCCGCGAAAAGGGGTGAGGGCTTGCTCGACGGTGAGTTGGTCGGGGAGAGTCGCGCTGGTTGAGGTGATGGCCCCATCAGAATCATAAGTATCGGTAGTTGCGCCCAGACGTACCCGGGCCTGATAGCGCTTATTTTTGTCACGCATGTAGTCGCTGAGGCGGGTGGCCGGGCCGAGACAGACGACGAGCAGACCGGTGGCCAGCGGGTCGAGCGTCCCGGCGTGGCCCACTTTTTTCTCGCCGGTGCCGCGCCGAACGATTTGGACCAGGTCGTGCGAGGTGGGGCCAGAGGGTTTGTCGAGGAGCAGGAGGCCGAAGGGCATGGATGAGAAGTAAGCAGTAAAAAGTGAGCGGGGCGATTTTTACTTTTCACTTTTTAGTTTCAAGGCCGCCCGCGTGGCCGCCAAAACTTTTTGGGTCACTTCGGCCAGCGTGCCTGCCACTTCGGCGCCCGCCGCCGGGGCGTGGCCGCCGCCGCCAAACTGCATGGCAATATTGGCCACGTTAAATTTGGGGCCGGAGCGCCAGGAAATTTTTATTTTGCCGTCGGGGCGCTCGACAAAGATGAGAGCGACTTCGGCTTCGCGGACGGAGGAGAGCACATCAATCAGGTCGGCGTCCCCCAAGCCGCCATAGGCCGCGACTTTGCGATCGGCCAGGGTCAGACTCGTCCAGACAATGCCGTTATCGAGCTTGATTCGGGAGAGACCTTCGCCCCACAGGCGCACCGCCGAGAAAGAGCGTTTGAAGAGCGCGAGGTTATAGATGGTGTTGAGCGAGGCCTCGGCGGCCATGAGGCGTTGCGCGAGGGCCAGGGTTTTGGGGGTGGTGCCCGAAGTGCGGAACCCGATGGTGTCGGTGACGAGGCCGGTGAGCAGACATTCGGCGACCGGGCGGGTGAGCGGCAACCCGAGCGGGTCGAGCAAGTCGGCGAGGAGTTCGGCGGTGGAGGCGGCGGAGGCGTCAATGAAGTTGAGGTCGCCAAAGCCGGGGTTGGTGATGTGATGGTCAAAGACCAGGTCGGGGCGACGCGGGAGGGCGGCCCCCACACTGCCCATGCGGGAGTCTTCGGAAACATCCACCACGGCGATGAGGTCGAAGTCGCCGCCGGGTGTGGCGGTGACTTCGATCACCGACGGGAGATAGTTGAAGGTTTCGGGGAGGGGGTCGGCGCAGGCAAAAACGACTTCTTTGCCAATGGCGCGCAGGGCCAGGCCAAACCCCAGGAGTGAGCCAATGGCATCGCCATCGGGATGGACGTGGGTGATGATTAGCGCACGGGTGGCGGTGGCGAGCCGGGCGCGCGCGTCCCGCAGGGCGGCGGCGGGAAACACCGGGGAGGGCAGATCCGCCGGGGCGGGGGGAGCGTCATTCGGAGCCGCCATCGCCGGGGGGCGCGTCCTTTTTCAATTCATCCAACAACTGCGAGACCTGTTCGACTTTTTCGGGGGAGGGGTCCCAGTGAAAGACGAGTTCGGGGGCGCGGCGCAATTGCAGGCGGTGGCTCAGTTCGCGCCGGATGAAGCCTTTGGCGTGAATGAGCGCTTGCAGGACTTCTTTTTGCCGGGCTTCGTCGCCGACGGTGGAGACGAAGATGTTGGCGTATTCGAGTTCGCGGTCAATGTTGACGGCGGTGATGCTGACCAGGTTGAGGCGCGGGTCATTCATCTCCTGCTGGATGAGCGTGGAGAGTTCGGCCTGGATGCGGTCGGCAACGCGGCGCTGGCGGAGAACGGAGGGCATGATGAAAAATTTACCACTTACCAATTACAACCGTAATTGGTAAGTGGTAAATAGGTTATTGGACCTGCTCGATGACAAAGAATTCCAGCATGTCGCCGGGTTTGAGGGTGTCGAAGTTCTTGAGGCCGACCCCGCATTCAAAGCCTTTTTGGACTTCACGCACGTCATCTTTTTCGTGTTTGAGCGAGCCGACGTCGCCTTCATGCTCGATCTTGCTATTGCGGAGAACGCGAACTTTGGCATTGCGGCGCAGTTCGCCTTCACGGACATAGCACCCGGCGATGTTGCCCAGTTTGGGGATTTTGAAAATAGCCCGCACTTCGGCTTTGCCGATGACCACGGGTTTGAATTCGGGGGCGAGCATGCCTTTGAGCGCTTTTTCGACATCTTCGGTGATGCGGTAAATCACATCGTAGGTGCGGATGGAGACCCCGCTGATTTCGGCCAGCCGGGCGGTGCCAGCATCCGGGTTCACCGCAAAGCCGATGATAATGGCTTTGGAGGCGGTGGCGAGCTTAACGTCGTTCTCGGTGATGTTGCCGGTTTCGGCGTAGAGGACATTCACCTTGGGGCCGTTTTCGATGGCAAGCTCGTTGAGCGAATTGACGATCGGTTCGAGCGAGCCTTGCAGGTCGGCCTTGACGATGAGCGCCAACTCTTTGGTCTCGCCCGCTTGAAACTTGGCGAAGATTTGGTCGAGGCTGAGCGGCTTGGTGACTTTGACTTCAGCGTCTTTTTGGGATTGCTTGCGTTCGGCCACGATGAGGCGGGCCTCGCGCTCGGAGGCGACCACGCGAAACAGGTCGCCAGGCTCGGGCGAGCCGGAGAGGCCGAGGACGCTGACCGGCGTGGACGGCCCGGCTTCGCGAATGGTCTTGCCTTTGTCGTTGAACATGGCGCGGATTTTGCCGCTGGCCTTGCCCGCGATGAGCACTTCGCCGCCGTGGAGGGTGCCGTTTTGAATCAACAAGGTGGCGATCACCCCGCGCGCTTTATCCAGCTCGGCTTCGACCACGGTGCCGGCCGCCTGAGCGTGCGGGTTGGCTTTGATGGGGGTGTCGTCTGCAATGAGTAGGATGGCTTCGAGCAGGTCATCAATGCCGGTCTTTTGTTTAGCCGAGACCGGCACCACCAGAATCTTGCCGCCCCAATCGTCGGGAGCCAAGCCTTGCTCGGCGAGTTGTTGCTTCACGCGGTCGGGGTTGGCGTTGGGCTTATCAATTTTGTTGAGGGCCACGATGATGGGGACGTGCGCGGCCTTGGCGTGGGCGATGGCCTCGCGCGTTTGCGGCATGACGCCATCATCGGCGGCGACCACGAGGATGGCAATATCGGTGGCCTGCGCGCCGCGCATGCGCATGGCGGTGAAGGCCGCGTGCCCCGGGGTGTCGAGGAAAGTGATCTTGCGCCCGTGATGGTCAACCTGATACGCCCCGATGCGTTGGGTGATGCCCCCAGCCTCGCCCACCGCCACATTGGTCTTGCGGATGACATCGAGCAGGGAGGTCTTGCCATGGTCCACGTGGCCGAGGATGGTGACGACCGGCGGGCGGATTTCGAGGTCCGCGGCGGCTTCGGCTTCGATGACGCGCCGCCACTCAGGGGATTGGGACTTGTCTTCTTGTTCTTCTTCAGGGATCAGAGCGGCTTCGGGCTTGGCTTCGTAACCAAATTCATTGGCGACAATGGCCGCCGTGTCGAAGTCGAGTTGTTGATTGATATTGGCCATCACGCCATTGCTCATCAATTGCTTGATGATTTCAATGGGCGTGGCCTTGATCAAAGTGGCTAATTGGCGAACACTGATACTGCTCGGCAGTTCTACTGTCGTATGACCGTTCTCGCTCATTTCTCACCTCCAACAAACTTACGGAGGCGCGAGCGAGACCGTCCGAGCGAAAAGGGTTACTCGGGAAGCGGCTCGCGCCTCAGGGGGATTGGCGGCGGCAAATGCCGGCCGTCTTTAGTCTTCATTAGAATATTGTGCGCCGTGAGCCAGTAGGTCGGCTCGGTTGGCGTCGGTCAACTCAATCTTGAGGGCGCGATCCACCAGGTGAGTCTGGAGGGCCGTGTCCCAACACTGACGGCGTTCATGCACATAAGCCCCCCGCCCGTTGGCTTTACCCGTCGGGTCAACCAACACCCGACCCTCGGGGGTGCGCACTAGGCGCACCAATTGGCGTTTGGCGTTCACGGTGCGACACCCCAGACAAGTGCGTTGCGGAACATGCTTGGGTTTAGGGCCGCGTTTGGCAGGAGACATGACCAGCAGAACATCCCAGTGGCAAACTGCCGCCGGTTAGGGGCGCGCTAGGCGGCTTCCGTTCCAAAGTCATCCTTGTCCCGACTACTCTTGCGGAGTTTACGTTTGACGTACACGCCCAACTCTTCGTCATAGACGATTTCCGCCGAGGCGCCTTTCTTCTTGCCTTTCTTCTTGCCTTTCTTGCCATCGCTGTCGTCTTCGTCGCTGTCATCATCTTTGGCGGCGAGGTCCTCGGTCGCTTCGGCTTCACCTTCGAGTTCAGCCGGGGTTTCCGGCGAAGTGGCAAGGTCGGCCACCGCTTCTGGGGCCACGGGGGTTTCCACATCCGAAACCGATTCGCTTGAAACGGCCACCGGGGCCTCAACGGGCGTCGCCGCTGGCGGTTGGGCTTCCGGTTCCGGATGAGGTTCCGACGCTGGCGGGGTCACCACGACGGGTTCGGGGGGCGCAAAGTCAATGGCGGCCACCAACGTCTTCAGTTCAGCCAATTCCTTGGCCGAAAAACCTTCCAGTCCAAGAATGCGGTTTTCGTCAATCGCCAGTTCCTGCATGACTTCACCCACATTGGTAAAGTCGGCATCCACCAACAGCCGGAAAAGATGATCGGGGAGTTTGGCATCGGCCAATTGCATCTTGCGCGCCAAAGCGGGGATGGAGGCCTTGATCTCGGCGACCCGCAGAATTTTAGCGGCGTGTTCACTCATCCGCCCGGTGGCCAGTTTCCGTTCGACCAGATCAATGGTCTTCGCCAGCAGTAAATACTCTTCGGGAGTCAGGGGCTTGCCTTCGGATTTTTTGGCCAGCGCACTTTCCACCAGCCCGAGCATGTCGGCATTGGTCTGGGCGGTCTCGGCAAACTGGGCATCACTCCGCAAGGTTTGCAAAGCATCCCCTGCCGCCTCGGTCACACTCTTGATGTCAATGCGCCAGGCGGTGAGTTTAGCGGCCAGCCGGGCATTTTGCCCCTCGCGGCCAATGGCCAAACTCAATTGGTCATCGGGGACGATGACTTTCGCGGTCTTGCCCGCGAGGGGGTCATCGTCGAGGTAAACGGCGGTCACGCGCGCCGGACTGAGCGCCTTGGAGATGAAAATGGGTTGCTCGGGGTTCCATTCGATGACATCAATTTTCTCGTCGTTGAGTTCTTTGACGATGGATTGAATCCGCACCCCGCGCATGCCCACACACGCGCCCACGGGGTCAACCCCGTCCTGAATGGCCGCGACCGCCACCTTGGAGCGGTGGCCCGGCTCGCGGGCGATGGATTTAATTTCAACCGAGCCGTTGTAAATTTCGGGGACTTCGTATTCCAACAGGCGGCGCAACATATTCCGATGCGAACGCGAAACAATGATTTGCGGCCCCTTGGTGGTGCGCCGGACTTCCAGCACGTAAGCGCGAATCTTTTGGTGGGTGTGATAGCGCTCGCCGGGGACCATCTGGTTGCGCGGGAGCGAGGCTTCCGCGCGGCCCAGGCCAATGGTGACGGATTGCGAGGAAACTGCCTGCACCGTGCCATTGAGAATATCCCCCAAACGCTGGGCATATTCCTGATATTGCGCTTCGCGCTCGGCCTCGCGAATTTTTTGCAGGATGACCTGCTTGGCCGATTGCGCCGCAATGCGCCCGAAATCCTTGGGGGTGGATTCGACCGTGACCATATCGCCGAGGTTGGCCTTGGGGTTGACCTTGTGCGCATCCTCGAGCGCCACTTCGGTATGCGGCTCGAGCACTTTTTCGACGACTTCTTTTTCAGCATAAACCCGGATGGTGCCCGTGCCCAGGTCCACTTTGGCCTCCACCAATTGCGCTTGCGAGGCGTTCACCGCTTTGCGATAGGCGGTGACCATGGCGTTCTCCAGCGCTTCGAGGATAATCTCGCGCTTGAGCTTGCTGTGTTCGGCGATTTCATTGAAGGCGAGGGTAAATTCGCTTTTCATGCTACAAACGATTCTCCATGAACGGGGGAATGTATGCCCCATACACACAAAAACGTGGGGCTTGCCCACGTTTCCACTACGAACCCATATCCAAATCTCTAACTTAGAACTGTGCCGATTGTAGCATTGGGGAGATTTTCATGCAAGAGGCGCAACGGCGCGGATGCATTCGCCGTTGGTGGTCAACGCTTAGGAGCGACGCACCTTTATGGTGCGTCGCTCGTGAAAGCCAAAAAATCCCGGACGAACCCAAAATGACGGCCCAGGCCTACCGTTCTCCAAAACTTACCCTTTTAGGACCAGTCCTTCGACTGGCTCAGGACTGGCTCTAAAGATGTTTGGTTCCTGCTTCCGTGAGAGTTGCCGAATGACTCGGTCTGACACGCTTCGCGTCTCCACAGGCGTTTTAGGTGTCCGCGGAACTCGCGGCCAGCCATTCTAAATTCAGCGCGGCATTCCAGTCGCGGTCGGCGGTGCTGTCAACGACAATTAGAAATGCCCATGGCGACAATTAGAAATGCCCAT
>CAYUFY010000128.1:0-12831 GCA_964443795.1 uncultured Anaerolineales bacterium
ATTTTAGCATATAAAGCCATGAAAGTCTATAAGAATGTTAACTGATGACGACCCCTACATGCTCTTCCCCATCCTCGTCCTGATCGCCTTCCGCTTCAGTCCGGGTTTCTCGGCCATCACGCTGATGTTGATCAGTCTTATTGCCCTGACCACCCAAATCCTGGGCGGGGGCCTCGTTCCCCTGGGCGGGGATTCACCCCGCGAACGGTTGATTGCGGTGCAGGCCTTTTGGTCGGTGGCCAGCATCATGATTCTGATGCTTTCGGCGGCTTTCACCGAGCGCCGCCAGGCAGTGGAGGATCTGCAGGCGAGCGAACGCACCCTCCAATTGTTTGTGGAGTATGCCCCGGCGGCCATTGCTATGTTTGACCGGCAGATGAAATATATTGCGGCCAGTAGTCGCTATTGCGCGGATTACCACCTCAAGCAACAAAAGGTCGTGGGACGTTCCCACTACGAAATTTTCCCGGAGATGCCAGAGCGGTGGAAGCAAATTCACCAGCGGTGTCTCGCGGGCGAGATCGAAAAAGCCGAGGAGGATCCCTTCCCTCGCGCCGACGGAACTTTGGACTGGGTGCGTTGGGAAATTCATCCATGGCATGAGAAATCCGGAGAGATTGGCGGCCTCATTTTATTTTCAGAAGTGTTTACCGAACGCAAGCGGGCGGAGGAGGTGCTACGCGAGAGCGAAGCCAGTTTGCGCGAATCGCAACGCGTGGCGCATGTGGGCCACTGGGCCTGGGACCCGCGCCAGAACAAAGTGGTATGGTCAGACGAAATGAAACGCATCTTTGGGTTGGACCCGGAGACTTTTGACGGCGACCTGACCCAGATCATTGCGCAAGCGATTCACCCGGATGATCGGGAAAAAGTTAACGTCTCCAACCAGCTGGTGCTCACCGCCAACCAGCCCGCCCCGCTGGAATATCGCATCATTTTGCCGGACCAATCCGTGCACATGATTTTAGCGATCCCGGGCAACACCACGGTGAACGAGGCCGGGGAAGTCATTAAACTCACCGGGATCGTGCAGGATATCACCGAGCGCAAGCAGGCCGAGGAAAAGATCAAAACCGCACTGGCCGAAAAGGAAACCCTGCTCCGCGAGCTTTACCACCGCACCAAGAATAATATGCAGGTGATTAGCGCCCTGCTCGACCTGCAGGCCGCCGAAATCGGTGATGAGCGTCTGCAGGTCGCGTTTCGAGATACGCAAAACCGCATTCACGCCATGGCGCTGGTGCATGAAAAACTGTATCAGGCGCGCGACCTGTCACAAGTTAATTTGAAGAGTTATATCGAGGACCTGGCGCGCTTGTTGTTCAGCACCTATCAAGTGACCGCCAACCAGATCAAGCTCGTGACCGAACTGGATGAAGCGCTCGTGACCATTGACACCGCTATTCCCTGCGGGTTGATTCTCAACGAGTTGATTTCCAACGCGCTCAAATATGCCTTCCCGACCGGGCGCGCCGGCCAGATTCACATTCGCCTGCATAAAACCACCGCGCAAGAAATTCAACTGCGGGTGGCCGATGATGGGGCGGGCGTCCCGCCGGGGTTCGACTTCCGCCGGGATGGACATCTGGGCTTGCAAAATGTGTTTGTTATCGGCGAAAGACAACTGGGCGGGCAGGTGAACTTTGAGACGGAGCTGGGGGTGACGTGCCAGGTGGTTTTCCGAAGCCCGGCCCACAAGCCGCGAGTGTGAGTCGGGCAGCCCCTCCCCGGCCCAACCCCTCTTCGCCTGGCCTTTAAGTCGAAGCACCGATGATGGGCCAGCCGCGCGTCCGCGCCCAGTGGGCCAACCGGGGCTCGGGGTACACCGCCACCGGGTGGCCGACCATCTCAAACAGCCCCAGATCCGAAAACGAATCGGCATAAGCATAACTGGCTGGGAAATCAATCTCCAGCTGGTGCGCCAGCAAGTATTGCCGCGCATAGCTGGCTTTATATTCGTCAATGCACGGTTCCCCGGCCATGCGCCCGGTGTAGCGTCCGGCCGTCAATTCGGCGGGCGACCCAATGGCGTGCGTTACCCCCCACATTTGCGCGATACCTTGCACGATGGGCGCGGGCGCGGCAGACACCAGCGCCACTACCTCCCCCCGCGCCCGGTGGGCGCGCAAAACCTCCAACACTTCCACGCGGCCCAACGCGGCCACATACTCGTGCGCCACCCACGCGACCAAAGTCTGCATTTGGGCCGCGTCATAGCCGCGAAAATACCAGGGGAGGTGGCGGCTCCACGGGCGGCGGAAGTTAGCCTCGCTCAATAAATGCAGTTTGCGAAAAACGAACAATGGATAATGCACCGCCTGAAAGGCCCGATGCGTCCACCGCCGCTCGCCCCGTTGCTGGAAGAAAGCCATGAGGCCCTTCCAGACATGGTCGGAGGTGAGCGTGCCGTCAATATCGAAGAAGGCGGCGGGTTGCGACATGGGGGCTCCTAAAACAAATCCGCATTCCGGGACCCGGAATGCGGATTGGATAACGGCCAAGCTCGAACAGATTTATTTTCCGCCCGCTTTTTCCTTGTGCTCACGCACCAGTTCGCGGCGCAGGATTTTGCCGATTTGCGTCTTGGGCAGTTCGGGGCGAAATTCAATCTCGCGCGGAATTTTGTAGTCGGTGAGTTTGTCTTTGCACCACGCGCGAATGTCATCCACCGTGGCGGTCTCGCCAGGTTTCAGCACCACCCAGGCTTTCACGGTCTCGCCATATTGCGGATGCGGCACGCCCGCCACACCCACTTCCAGCACTTTGGGGTTGAGCGCAATCACTTCCTCCACATCGCGCGGCCACACCTGGAACCCGCCGGCTTTGATGAGTTCCTTCTTGCGGTCCACGATGTAAAAGAAACCTTCCGCGTCCATCCGCACGATATCGCCGGTGAACAGCCATTTGCCGTCGCCATCGCCGAGGTCGCGCAACACGTTCGCGGTGCCGGTCGGGTCGTTGTGGTAGCCCCACATCACCTGCGGGCCGCGCACCACCAGCTCGCCCACCTCATCCGGCCCGAGCACGGTTAAACCGTCATCGAGGCTAATCACCCGGCATTCCACATCGGGCAGGGGCAACCCAATCGAGCCAATCTTGTTCGGCCCTTGGAACGGGTTGCAGTGGGTGGCCGTGGGCGCCTCGGACATGCCAAACCCCTCAAACAGTTTGCCGCCGGAGAGTTGTTCGAATTTTTGCTTGATTTCGAGCAGGAGCGGGGCCGACCCGGAGATGCAGGCGCGGATGGAGCCGAGTTTGACTTTGCCCGCGATTACATCCGGGTGGTTGTTGATGCTGTTGTAGAGGCGCGGCACGCCCGGAAAGAGCGTGGGCTGATAGCGGTTGATGTTGGCAAACAGATCCTTGAGGTCGCGCGGGTCGGGGACAAGAACCATGCGCCCGCCTGCCGCCACCGACAGCCCCATGCCCGCGACCATGGCATAGACATGAAACAGCGGCATGGCAATGAGCGCCGTTTCCGCGCCTTCCTTGCAATCGTGGAGCCAGGATTTGATTTGCAAAGCATTGGCGACGAGGTTGCGGTGCAGGGCCACGGCGGCCTTGGGTTCGCCGGTGGTGCCGCCGCTATACTGAAACAGCGCGCGGTCATTGCCGGTGAGCGCCACCTTAGGGCGGTCCCCCGGCTCGAACCGGGCCAGTAAATCCTGGAACCACAGGTCGCCCGGTTGCAGTTGCGCGATGTGATGGCCATCTTTCTTTTCTTTGGCCAGGGCAAATAAAATCTTGAGCAGGGGCGGCAGGGCTTCTTTGATGTTGGTGACAATGACCTGTTTGAGTTTGGTGTCGGGGCGGGCTTGGTTGAGCGTGCCGTAAAACTTGCTCATGGCCAGCACGATTTCAATCTCGGCGTCGTTCAGCGGCTTGGCCAGTTCGCGCGGCGTATATGTAGGGTTCAGCGCCACCACCACCCCGCCCACCTTGAGAATGGCATAGTAGGCGATGACGAACTGCGGGATGTTGGGCATCATAATCCCCACTGTCTGCCCCTTCTTCACGCCCAGACTGACCAGGCCCGCCGCCAGCCGATCAGACAGCTCGTTCATTTGCTTATAGGTAATGGTCGCGCCCTTGAAGAGCGTGCAGGCGTGGTCGGGAAATTTGCGCGCCGACTCTTCGAGCAACTGCTGAAACGGTATGTCGGGGTACGGCTGGAGGGAGTGGGGAACCGGTTTATCGTAATACTTAAGCCAGGGTTTCGCGTCCATGGTTGCTCCTCTGTGGTGATGCGTAAACAAGCCGAATGATGTTGCTAGTATAGGATTGGGATGAATAGCCGTCAACGGGAATGTGGAGCAGGTTAGCCCGATTGCCCGCGCCCGCCGGGCCACCTTGGCCCAATGGGATACCCTATCCCGCGCCTTAGCGCGGTTTCGTTTCGCGCAACTGCAAATCCGAAAAAGCGACGGTGGCGGGTTCGACTTTATCGCCGGGCGATACCACCAAGCGCGCATAGCCAAACGCGTATTTCGAGTCATGCACCGAAGTCGCCACCACGCCATTGAGATACACCCGCAACAGGTCGCCGCGCGCAATCACGCGCATCCGGTTATCCTGATTCATGCCCTTGCGTAAGGCCGGGTGGTCGGCCCATTTGAAGAACTCCCCGCCCCATTCAGTTTTATTGTGCCACCCCACTCGGAACGTGCCCTGCGCCGAAATCTGGACGATGTAATCCCCGTCGTCGCACGTCCGCACTTCCATGCCCGCGCTCACATAGTCGAACACCCCATCCACAAAACGGATATTCACGCTGAGGTCAAAGTCATCGAGTGGGCCGGGGGTCCGCAGGACGGGGTGGATGAGATTGGAGGCCGGGAACTTGGCCCACAGTTCACCGCGCGGGCCGGGGCGCAGTTCCCACTTGTCGTTATTAAACATCTTCCAGCCGCGCAGGTCGGGGTCCCGGAAATCCGCGCCGAGCAGGAGGTCGCCCATGGCCGGCTCGGGCGCCAAATCCAGCGGCACCCGGAAGTTGATGCCGCAATACTTGCACAGCGCCACGCCGTCGAGGACATCGCCGGGGCGGATGGCCGCGCCGCAATTGGCGCAGGTGATCTCTTCAAGTGAGTCAGACGACTCCCACGCGCTGTTGGGCATGTGGCGGTGTTACCCCAGAGGCAGGTTGCCCGGCCCCACCAGGAGCAAGGCCATCAGCAACAAAATAATCACGGCCAGCACAACCAGTGTGACCGCCTTCTTTTTATTCAGGTGCGGGTAGTCGGGATCGGGGTGGGCGCGCATGGGAGGCCAAACCACCCGGCTTTGGGGAAAACCGGGTGGCCGGGGAGGGAATCTTAGCCGATGAGTTGGAGTTCTTCTTCTTCGGATTTCGCCATACTGCGCGCCTGTTCAATCCAGTCGGCGAAATCCAGTTTGCGCCAGTTGGGCGGGTTGAGGAGGGTGCGCAACTCCTCGGGAGTGCGCGCCGCCAGATCGGCATAAGTGGTGATGCCCACCCGGCGCAGATCGGCTTCCAACTTCGGCCCGATGCCCCGAATGGCCGCCAAGCCCGCCGGGTGCGCGACGCGGAAGCGCAGGAACCGATCACGCAAATTTTGCAATTCAACATCCAGGCGGTCCCGTTCGGTTTGGAGCGCGGTGATTTCGCCCTCTTTGCTCTCCTGCCATTCCTGCTCGCGCCGCGCCATTTCATGCCGCCACTCGGCGTCGGTGTCGGTCTTGGCCGTGAGCAAATCATCCAACTGCTCGCGCAAGCGCCGCGATTCGGTCATCAGCCCCACTTCCTGCTCGCGCCGGTGGGCCTCGGTGGTGCCCAACTGCTCAATCATCGCGCGCAAGGCCGTCAAGTCAGCATCGCGCTGGGCCACCTGCTCGCGCAAAGTGGTCAGCATCAAATCCTGATTCGCGGCGGCTAACTGCGCCGGGGTGTTACCACCGGGCAAGACCAGCACTTGGTCTTCCGGCGTCACCGCGCCATTCGCCGGCGACTCCTCGAAATAGGATTGCCAGTACGCCAGGTCAATCCGCCACTCGAGAAACCATCCGAGCAAAAAGCCGATGAGCACCAGCACAATGGTGAGAATGATAAATGAAGCGATGCCTAATGTAACCATGATGTCCTACCTCTAGATATTTTGGCTCTACCGTTTTTGACGGGATCGGCGTAAGTCGCGCGCCTGCCCCCCGCATGGGGGGTGTAGCGCGATGGTTTTGGCCGCGTCAGGTGTCGGGCTACAAGCCCGACCTACATCGGTTTTCCGTTAAATCCGGTAGAGCCGATATTTTTTGCGCGGCGGACTGTCAAACCCGTCAACCACTACAAACCGTATTCTACTGTTAATTGCCAATTAGAAAAAATCAGTTTTTATCGAGAAAATCGCCCCTTTTCGAACATTAATCATCGCCCTAAGCAGGCTTCAGGTGCGATTAACCTTCCGGGGGCATCCGGTGAGTATTCAGACGAGATAACTCGATGACTTTCAAACGCCTTTGCCTCACCTGTGGCGGCACGGCCTCCGGCTCCGGCATCATCATCTCCACCGATGGCTATCTTATCACCAATAACCATGTGATGGCTGGCGCACAATCCCTCGAAGTCATCTTCCGCTTGTCTGTCTCGCGGCCCTATCTGGGCATTAGTTGGGGGCTGATCACCCCTTCCATCGCGCAGGCCAACAGCCTCTCGGCCCAATCGGGCATCTACGTCAAAGACAGCGGGAGTAACGGTAGAGACGCGCTGTAGCGCGTCTCTATTTTTTCAACCTCCCTCCCCAAACTATCCCCAATCTGTTCTATAATCTCCGGCGTTATGCGACAATTCCTCGTGGCGCTAGTGGTTCTCCTCGCGCTCTATCTCGCCCTCTCCCAATTCACCCAACTCGAACACATCTGGAACATCCTTACCCGGGGTAACCCACTCTGGCTCCTGCTGGCCGGGGGGGTGCAACTGGCCTGGTTGGTCAATACCACCCTCACCTACCGGGCCATCTACCGGTTGCTGGGTCTAAAGCGCTCCCTGCGCCAGCTCCTGCCCATCGTGGCCACCAGCAACTTCGTCAACGTGGTCGCGCCCTCGGGCGGGCTGAGCGGCATGGCCCTCTTCATCGCCGATGCGCGCCGGAACAATCTCTCTCCCGCGCGGGTCACCATTGCGGGCGTATTATTTGTCCTGGCGGAGTATGTGAGCCTGCTCGTTGTGCTGGCCCTGGGGCTGACCGTGCTCTTCCGGCGACACAACCTAAACGTGGCCACCGTATCGGCTTCGGCGGTTCTGCTCATGGGCGCGGTGGCCCTCGCCAGCCTGCTCTTCCTCGGCGTATACTCCGCGCAGACCTTAGCGCAAGTCCTGGCTAGCGCCACCCGCCTGGTGAATGCCCTCCTGCGTCCCATCCTCCAGCGGGACTATCTCCCCGAAACGCGCGCCCTCACCTTTGCCACCGAGGCCGCCGAAGGGCTCCGCGCGCTCGCCACCAGTTGGCGCGAATATCTTCCCCCTGCCGCGCTCGCCCTCCTGAACAAAGCTCTGCTCATTGCCATTTTCTTCCTCACCTTTCTCGCCTTCGAACAACCCTTCAATCCCGGCACGCTTATTGCAGGCTTTAGCATCGGTTATCTATTTGTCATCGTCTCACCCACCCCGTCCGGCATCGGCTTTGTCGAAGGCGCCATGACCCTCACCCTGCGTACCCTGGGGGTGCCGCTCGAAGCCGCCACCGTCATCACCCTGGCCTATCGGGGCCTCACCTTCTGGCTCCCGTTTAGCTATGGCTTCATCGCCTTACGGGTAACCGAACGGCAGTGGACCAAAAAGGATTGACCCATGCCTCCTCTCGCTCATCGGCTAGTGATTATCACCACCCTGACTCTCGCGGCCCTGTGGGGCGCGCTGACCCTCGCCGCGCCCCGCGCCCGCGCCATGGATTTGGACTCCGCCCCGGCGGTAGCGCAAGCCACTGGCTTAAGCCTTAGCCCGACCGCCCTCACCTACACCATCTACCTCCCCCTCATCCGGCGCGCTTACATGGTTGATTTAGTCCTCAGCCTCAGCGACGGCCAACCCTACGCCGAACTCGGCGACCCCCTGACCTACATGCTCAGCATCTCCAATGTCGGCACGAACCCAGTCACCAATACCGTGGTCAGCGATGTTTTCCCCGCCTCACTGAGCAACCTCGCGTGGGTCTGCGTCCCCAGCGGGGGCGCGGTCTGCGGCGCGGCCAGCGGCACCAGCCACATTAATGTCACCGCCACCCTGCCCCTCACCAGCAGTCTGCGCTTCACCATCACCGCCACCTTCAATGGCGACACCTCCCACACCGCCACGCTCATCCTGCCCGAGAATGTCGGCGACACCACCCCGGCCAACAACACCGCCACCGATATTACCTCACTCGCGCCCCAACCTCCTGTCGCAGGTTCATATTGGCTCACCTATCTCAACTACTACCGTGCCCTCGCCAACCTACCGGCCCTCACCGAAAACTCCATTTGGAACACTGCCGCCGCTGGTCATGCCTGTTACATGGTCGAGAATGATTACTATCAAGCGGGCGAACCCAATGCCCAAGGCACGTGTTTTAATCAAGATGGCGTGATTGTCTCCTTCAAGAGCAATCTCATCGCCACCTCTGATGTGAACACTACGGATTTCTTTGCCATTGATTACTGGCTCAAAGGCCCATTCCATAGCATTGGCATGCTCGACCCGCGTCTGCAGAGCGTGGGCTTTGGCAGTTACCGCAAAGCCGGGACGGGCGGCGGCCTCACCGATTACAAAATGGCCGCTGTGCTGGATATTATTGATGGTCTGGCCGAATCAGTCCCAGCGGGTATCACTTACCCCATTTACTGGCCGGGCGATGGCGCGATTACTTATCTCCGCACCTATGACGGCCCCGAAGCCCCCGAGCCACTGGTGAGTTGCCCCGGCTATCTCGCCTCCACGGGACTTCCGCTCATGCTCCAGGTGGGCGATGGCACGGTGAACCCCGTTATCAGCCAAACCCGTATTACCAAACGCAATGGGTCACCGATTGAACACTGCGCTTTCAATGAGTTCACTTATACCAATCCCGACTCCTCCCAACAAAGCACAGCGCGCACCATCCTCGGCGCGCGCGATGCAATTGTGCTAATCCCCAAGTTACCGCTCACTGCCGGGGAACGCTACATGGTCAATGTGACTCTCAACGATGGCACGACCTATCGCTGGTCTTTCAGCGTCTCCCAATCGGCGACCAGGCCCGTCTCGGCTCCGATTGGGAACAGCTTAAGCTTGGCCGCGACTATTCCTCCAAAATGACTGTCACCGATTAACTCACCTTCCACATGGATTCACCTGGCTATGGCTACGAGCAGGCTATCCACCGGCCCCCGCCATGAAACGAAGGCCAACCAACACCCACAGCCCGAGCACTGCGGCCACCATCTCAGGCGTGGAGGCGCTAACCGCCAGGAGGACGCCCGACCATGAGTGGAAAACAACGTGGGTGGACAAGCAGGGCGAGGCGGCGATTGCATATTGAATACGCCGCTGACGAAGAGCGGCCACGGTGAGAGCCAGCCCCACCGGGATGGAGGTGGGCCAAAGACTAGCCTCCCACCAGGTAGTATGTTGCGAGATTTTTAACATATTGAGCGGCCACCAACCATACACCAGCAACGAGAGCACCAACCCGAGCGCGAGGGGGCCAAACCGCCGCGCTATTTCGCGCCAACCACCCCGCCGCCAGGCTTCGACCAACCAGAAAACAGCCACGACACTTCCCATTTGCGGCTTGATGGCTAACAAGAACAAACCCAATTGCGGCGGCAGGATAAACCCCAGGGCAGGCAACCAATCGAGATTGCCATTCAGCAAACAATGCAGCACCGGGGGGGATAATAAAAACGCGGTCAGGGCCACGGGTTTGGCACCTAACCGGATCGCCGCCATTGCAAAAATGACGGCGCTACTGACAAAGAGAAATCCCCACCCTAATTTTTCGGGCAGAAGAGCAAAGGGAATAAGTGGTATCAAGCCCCAGGGCGCGCCACCGTAAGGGGCTGACACCGCCGCGCTCGTATAGGGCGACTCGCCGGCGATGAGCGCCAGTGTGGCTGGGCGGAAAGTCAGGTGCCAGTCCACACCCACCGGGAGAACTTGCGCTACGGCTGTAGAGAAACTGACGAACAGAACGCCTCCAACCGTTAGTACAATTTTTGAATTGTTGGTGAGGCGGAAAGGAAAGCGCATGTGGACTCAGCTGAAATTAAAAACTGTACAATCCAGTGACCACCACGCGGCGCGTAGACGCATTCGGCATGCGCCCATTGTAATCAATGGCCGGGCAATCGGCTATTGGCTGGGAGTCGAAAAAATCAACGGTTAAAGAAGCGCTGAATTTCCTGCGCGACAGCGTGCGGACGCGTCAACGTGGGGACATGGCCTGCGCCGGGCAGGATAACCAGGTGGGCGTTGGGCAGGGTTTGCGCCAACCACTGGGCTGATTGGAGCGGCACCAGTGCGTCGGCCTCACCGTGCAGAATGAGGGTGGGTTGGGCAATGCGGCTCACGTCCGGGCGCAGGTCAACGGAACCGGGCACCCGATACAGCGCGAGCGCGGCCTCGGGCGTGGCGCGGTCCAAAATCTGTCGCCCCCAATGTTTAATCGGTTCGCAGTCGGGTTCGGGCACACACGCTTGCACGAACCAATCCAAGGTCGCCACATAGTTGGATTGCAGACCCGTGAGGAAAGCATCTTTCTCGGCGGGCGTGTTTTGAAAGTAGAATCCATCCACGATGACCAGCCCGGTCACCCGTGATGAATTTTTTAACGCCGCCCCTAGGGCCACGATCGCCCCCGCCGATTCGGCGGCCAAAACGCAGTGCTCCACTTCAAAAGCGTCCAGCACCGCGAACACATCATCTACCAACTGTTCGAACGTGATCGAAGCCACCGGTGCCAGGGTGGCGCCAGAGCCGCGATGGTCATAGGCCAGGGTGCGCCAATGCGCGCTGAGGGTCGAGAACGGCTCGGCCCACAACTCCCAATTACCAATCCAGCCGCCAATCCCAAGCAGGGTGGGGGCGGTTGGCTGGCCAAAGGCGGTCGCAAAAATTTTTGCTTCACCGACGGAGATAAACATAGCGTAATACTTCCCGACCGACTGGCGCTCTAACGCTTCAGCGTATTCTCGATGCGCTGGTCAGGGATGAACCACATAACCGCGACGACCACATACAAACCACAAGCCAGCCACGCATTGACAAAAGCCACTGGGATAGCGAGGCCGTACAACACCAGCGATACCCGGCCTTTGACATCGCCCCCGACGGCCGTCCCCAGAACCGAATCCTCGCCGTGACTGGCGATAAGGGTGCGGGTGAGCACAAAATAAGCTATGGCCGCCAGCAACAGCACCATGCCATACAGCGCCACCGGCCACGCGGCAAAATTATTGGCTCCCATCCAGCCCGTGGCAAACGGGATCAGCGACAGCCAAAACAACAAATGCAAGTTCGCCCATAAGACCGCCCCCGTGACATGCCGAATGGCCTGCAAGAGATGGTGGTGATTGTTCCAATAAATGCCAAGATATACAAAGCTCAGCACATAACTGAGTAAAATCGGTAACAATGGCCGGAGGGCGGCGAGGTTATCGCCGGCAGGCACTTTCAGTTCCAACACCATGATGGTGATGAGAATGGCGATCACCCCATCGCTGAAGGCTTCCATACGACCTTTGGTCATGGCGGTTAGTCACGAATCATTTAAGCGGCGGGGACTTTTTTTGAAGGCGCTTCATCCGGATGGCGTACGGTTGGAAATCATGTTTCTGCCAGAAGCGGTTGCCGGGTTCGTTATCTATGTTGACATTCAGGAGGACTTTTTCCAAACCGCGCGCTTCGAACCAGGCGTCAATATAATCCATCAGCAACCCGCCGACCCCTTGTTGCCGATAATCTTGCGCGATGAGGAATTGGGCAATATACCCGGCGCGGGTCCATTCCGGCATATAGGGATGTTCGGCCACATCAAAGGCCAGCCCGTAACCCACCGGCCGCGCGCCATCCCAGGCCAGGGCCACCAGCATGGTTTCATCTTCCAGCCGCCGGGTCACAAACCGGATGAATGTCTCCGGCGAATCGTTATCGCCAAATTCGGCGCGGAGGGCCAGCACAGCCTCGAGCCACTGCTGTGTGGGGTGGTTGAAACGGGTGAGGTGATAGGGGGTAAGGGGCATGATTTTAATTTGGCAAGTTGCGGGGGGGGCAACGGATTGAGCAGATTGAGCTATTTTATCGCCCCTATTGAAACCGAGTGGTGACCAGCTTAACGCGGTCGGCTGGGCTGGCGGGTCATCAGGCGTTGCCGCGCCCCCACCGGACTAAACCGCGTTTCATTTTCCCGCCGCACCTGTTCTGCCAATTGTTGCCGTTGTTCCAGATATGCCTCTACTTCGGCGTAGCGCCGCAAATAGTAGCCGATCACCGAATACACATCTGCCAACGGCACCGACGGATATTGCTGGGCAATTTCTTCCGCCGTCGCGCCATCCTTGAATGCGCCCACAATCGTATCGAGCGTAACGCGCGCGTGGCTCACCCGAATAACGCCGTCTGTGTCTGTGGCAATGGGAATGGTTTCGGTCACTGTTTAGGGTTTCTTCTGCACATATGGGTATTCGAGAATTCTGGCATCCAACGTGACGAGTGAGCAATCATGAACACGCGCTGTCGCCACGATGATTTGATCCGCCGGGTCTCGATGAAAAGCGCCAGGCAATCGGGTAGACTCAACAACAATCTGTGGGGTCAATGTCAGTAAGTTAGGCTAAGCCTCTGGTGCAAAAAGCAATACAATCTGG
>CAYUFY010000129.1:0-1294 GCA_964443795.1 uncultured Anaerolineales bacterium
GTTGCAGGGGCGTTTTGTGGCGGTCGCATTCATTGTGGAAGGCATGGCCGAGTTCGTGCGCCACCGTAAACACTTGGTCGAGCGAGCCATCGAAATTGCACAGCACTCGTGACTCTTCCACAGTAGCCAGATAGGTGCAAAACGCCCCACCCCGCTTGCCATCGCGTTGTTCCGCATCAATCCAATTGTCATCAAACGCGCGCCGCGCCAGGTTCGCCAGTCGGTCGCTAAATTTCCCAAACTGCGTCACCACTAACTCCCGCGTCTCGGCCCAGGTGTACGTCCGCTCGTTGCGACCCAACGGCGCGGCTAAATCCCACCACGGCAACGCCGCTTGGCCAAGTCGCTGAGCTTTCTTTTTGAGGTACTGCCGGAACGCCGGAAACGAGTCGCGCATCGCGCCCAACATGGCCTCCAGCGTCGCCTGGTCAATCCGGTTGTCATCCAACGCGGCATGCAACACATCCCGGCGCCCCCGGTGTTGGTTGAGGGTAATCGTCGCGCCTTTAATTCCGTTCAGCGCGGCAGCCAGGGTTTCGCGCACTGTGTCCCACGCGGCAATCTCGGTTTCATACGCCTGCCGCCGCACTTCGCCATCCGGGTCATGGTGCATCACATTGATCAGCGCGGGCATGGGAAGTTTGACCGTCTGGCCGTTCCGTTCGAATGGCACGCTCAGTTGCGAGGTGACGGTGCCTTGCAGTTTGGCCCAGCCCGCAGCCCCACTCACCCCCAACTCGGCGGCCAGATTTTCTTCGGCTTCACTCATCAGATAGCGACTCTGCTCGACGGTTTCCTGCAAATAAAAGGCGTGCCGCTCTCCGCGCGGGTCAACCAGTGCCGCCGGGAGTTCCGCTCCCAACGCGCCCAGCCAGCCCTGAAACCGCACATCCTGCCGTTGGAGTTGCACCCCTAGCGGGTCCATCTCCGATTGCATCCGCTTAGCAATGGTGTTATAAGAATCAGTGGTGACAAATGTGGAAATATAAACCCGCACCGTGCCAAACAGCCGCAAGTTGGCGTTCATGCGGTCAAGGTATTCCCCCACCACCGCGCCGAGGTCGGCCCGCCCCGTCCCCGCGCTGACCGTGGTTTTAGCAATGTGGTGGTCGTCCAAAAATTTATCCGTCTCAGCCATCTGGCTTTTCAGCGTGGCAATAGCCTGCGCCAACGCCGGCGACTCCAGACTTGGATAAATCTTCGATACATCCCAATGGGGCAACGGGCCTAAATCTTTTTTGGTGGACATGGAGGCTCCTTGATTACCAATTACTAATTACCAATAACAACCGGG
>CAYUFY010000129.1:1394-12702 GCA_964443795.1 uncultured Anaerolineales bacterium
ATTAGTAATTACTTCCTCGGCAACGGCTCAATCGCCGTCAGCACCTGACTCTCGGGCAAATAATACAGGCGATAGCGCCAACCTTCAACCAGCGCTTCGTACCCGGCGCGCGTCACCGGGGAAGTGACCGCACCAATGTGATAGTAATAGGCGTGGAAAGTATATCCGTAAAAATAGCGCGCGATGTGTTGTTTGTGCCCGACCGCCTCCACGCGATAGGCCCGCCCGCCACGAATGTCGCGTGCGGCCGTGAGAAGTTGCGGGCCGACCAACACCGCCAGCGCCACCAATGTGGCCGCCGTGCCCATGCCCAGCACAAAAAGCGTCCACGCCCCGGTGGAACGCGGCCAAAAGGCCGCCGAAAGCAACGCCACACTCACGGCCACGCCGCCGCTCGTCAGCGCAATCGGCGCGGCCCCGGCCAGCAGTCGGCGGTAAATCGCTCCGGCTTGTCCCTGGGCCAGTGCCCCCGCGCGGTTGGCCGCCAACATCTCCAAAGTGAAGGCATTGGTCCGCGCCAACGCCTGGAGCAAATCCATCTCATTCGGCTCGGCTCCCAATTCGCCAGAAATCACCCACCGACTCTGCTCTAAAAAATAGAAACGATATTGCCCCGGCAGGAGGTTCACCCGCCCCGGCAAATGGAGCTTGCGCCCCTCGACCCGCGCCACATACGCCTTCCCCTCCATCTGGAAAGTCCCTTCGCCCCACGCGATTTTGCCCGCGTTCAACTCCCGACGGGCCAACCACGCCCCGCGGGCGCGCCAGGCCACAAACCCGGTATAGCCCAACATCACCGCGCCGAAACACGGCCAGGCCAGCCACGGGGCAAGGCCCACGCTCGGGTCAGTCCCCGCGAAAGCCACAATCGCCAAAACAATCAGCCCGACCATGAGCGCCACGCCTTGCGTGCTAAACACAACCAGCACCGCGGCCTCCAAATTCTCACGCTGAACCTGGGTTACTTGCCCCTGGCGGTTGGTCCGCACGATCTCGGCATCCAAGAAGTTGTAGCTTTGGGTCATAGACTAATCTTAGTGCGCCCCCAACAATTTGCAAAATGACGCTTGCCTCATGCAAGAGCCATCTTCTTCCTTCTTCCTTTTTTCTTCTTGTTATAATCCCCCCATGCCCGACCTCTCTGGCGTCACCCTCGGCAAATACACCCTCCAACAGCGCCTCGGACGCGGCGGCATGGCCGAAGTCTATCAAGCCTATCACCCCGGCCTCGACCGCCAAGTCGCCATCAAAGTCCTCCACGCCCACCTCACCGACGACCCCAACTTCATCACCCGCTTCCAGCGTGAAGCGCAAGCCGTCGCCCAACTACGCCACGCGCACATCGTCCAAATTTTCGACTTCGATTTGCACGATGACCAGCCTTACATGGTCATGGAATACATCGCAGGCCGTTCGCTCAAAGACCTGCTCGACGATCATTTCCAGCGCGGCCAGACCCTCCCCCTGCCCGTCACCCTCAGCATCATGCGCGACCTACTTCAGGCCATCGGCTATGCCCACGCGCAAAACATGATCCACCGCGACATCAAACCCGCCAACGTGATGCTGGAAATTAACAACCCGTCCGAGCCGAATAACCTGCTTCCGGCTTCCTTCAGAGTCGTCCTCACCGACTTTGGCATTGCCCGCCTCGTCAGCGCCACCAAACTTACCGCCACCGGCATCGGCGTGGGCACCCCGGCCTACATGAGCCCCGAACAGGGCCTCGGCGAAACCGGCGATACGCGCTCCGATCTCTACGCCCTCGGCATCATCCTTTACGAACTCCTCACCGGCACCGTCCCCTTCGACGGTGAAACCTCCGCCCTCGTCGTCCTCCAACACATCAACGCTCCCATCCCCGCGCTTACCAATGTGCGGCCCGACCTCTCGCCTGCCTACGATGCGCTCCTCAATCGCGCGCTCGCCAAAAACCCCGCCGAACGCTACCAGACCGCCGCCGAATTCAGCGCCGCCATTGATACGCTTCTGGATGAAAATGCCCCGGCCCCCAACGCTTTCGCCACTTGGAAATCGCCTGCCCCCGCGCCAATGGCCGCCCCGCGCGCCGAGTCCGCGCCCACCGGGGTACGCCAACCCATCACCATCAACCTGGCCCAGGTGTTACCCCTCCTCGTCCTGGCCGTCATCGTCGCCCTGGCGCTCGCCCTCAATTTCCTGCGGTCGCCGGGGCGCGCCACGCCCGCCACACCCCCGGCCCTCGCTACCGCGCAAACCCAACTTGCCGCTGGTCAATACCAACTCGCCGCCGACTCCTTCACCACTTACCTAAGCACCGATTCCAACAACCCCGCCGCGCTCCTCGGCTTGGCCCAAGCCTACGAAGCCCTCGGTCAAATCGCCGACGCCGCCATCACGCTCGATGAATTCATCGCCGCCGCCCCGCAAAACTCGGTGGCCTATCAGGAGCGCGGGCGGTTGGGCGCACAATACAGCCTAACTGACGACCCGCTCACCGACTTGGACAAAGCCATTGAACTTGACCCCAATTCGGCCCGCGCCTATTTTTTGCGCGGCTGGGCGGTTCTCAATTTTCCATTGGTCAACCACGCGCCCGACCCCGCCGCCGCCATCACCGACCTACAAAAATCGGTGGCGCTCGAAGCGAGCAACGCCGAGAGCCAGTTCACGTTGGGCCGCGCACTTCTGGGCGCCGGACAACCCGCCGAAGCCCTCGCCCCGCTCAACCGCGCCATCGAACTGGAAGCGGCACAACCGCCCTACCGCCTCGTGCGCGCCTATGCCCAATTTAGTCTCGGCGATTTCCACGCCGCGGTGGATGACCTGAGCGAGACCATGACGTTGGTGACCGACCCGCTACAACAAGCGGGGCTGTATGCTGAGCGAGCGTATCTCTACCAGCGCCTCAGCGACGCGGCCCGCGCGCAAAATGATGTGGCGCAGGCACTCACCCTCGACCCCAATTCACAAATCGCCGCCACCGTGCGGGTGTATCTCGACCCGACTCTCCCGCGCCCCCCGCAGGCGGAGCTGACCCGTCTCGCCGCCGCCATCCCCGACGATGTGATCTGGCAGGCGCTGATTCAAGACCTGAGCGGCACCCCATGAAATACAAGCTGATCACGTTCGACGTGTACTCGGCGCTGTTCGATATTGAGACCAGCCTCGTGCCGTTGCTGACGCCAGCCGTCGGGGGGATGGTTGACGCGGTGGCGCTCTTTCGGGTTTGGCGCGCGAAGCAGTTGGAGCAAACCTGGATTAGCAATTCGCTGGGTGGGGCGCGTGTGCCCTTTATCACCGCGACGCGGCGGGCGCTGGATTATGCGTTGGGTCGGGCCAAAGTTGATTTAACGGAAGCCGCGCGGGCGCGGTTGACCACCGCCTGGGATCAGCTTCAACCGTGGGGTGAGGCGCGCGCCGTGGTCGAAGCCGTTCACGCGCGGGGTTATCCCATCGCCCTGCTGTCGAATGGCGACGAAGTCATGTTGCGCG
This sequence comes from uncultured Anaerolineales bacterium, assembly GCA_964443795.1. Classification (GTDB taxonomy): domain Bacteria; phylum Chloroflexota; class Anaerolineae; order Anaerolineales; family UBA6663; genus DATDRS01. Next base: position 4,869 of record CAYUFY010000129.1, read on the forward strand.
CGCTGGCGGAACACAATCACTTACGCTTCGATCATATTTTTGCGTCTGATCAGGCGGGGTATTACAAGCCGCATCCGAGCATTTATCAGTTGCCGCTTAAGGCTTTAGGGTTGGCGGGTGCCGAGGTGTTGCATGTGGCGGGGGGCGCAACCGACACGCTGGGCACAAAAGCCGCCGGGCTGGCGTGTTACTGGTCGAACCGCGCCGGAGATTTGCTCCTCGACCCAACGCTTAAAGCCGATTATGAATTTGCGGATTTGAACGGGTTACTACAAGTTCTCTGATTCTCCGTTACAATTTCATTATCTTATCTTCCAGGAGTCCTCATGTCTGAACCAACTCAAGCAATTGCGTACGCCCGCGGTCAACACGACCGCTATTTGGCAGAATACAAGGAGTTTCTCGCTATCCCCAGCGTGTCCACGCTCTCGGAACACAAACCCGATATGCAACGCGCCGCCGAATGGCTGGGCAAGCAGATGCGCGGCATGGGTCTGCAAAATGTCGAAATCCTGCCCACCGCCGGGCATCCGGTGGTGTATGGGGATTGGTTGAATGCCCCCGGCCGCCCCACGGTGCTGGTCTATGGTCACTATGATGTGCAACCGGTTGACCCGCTCAATGAATGGCTCTCCCCGCCTTTTGAGCCGACCATCCGGGGCGATAATATTTTTGCGCGCGGCGCGTCGGATATGAAGGGTCAGGATTTCGCCTTCCTCAAGGCGATGGAAGCCCTGCTCAAACACAACGAGCTAGCCATCAATGTAAAGTTCATTTTGGAAGGCGAAGAGGAAATTGGCTCACCGAATCTCGGGCCATTCATGGACAAATACAAGGACAAATTAAAGTGTGATGTGGCGCTCAATGCCGATTCCGGCATCCTCAAGCCGGATTTGCCCTCCATCACTTACGGTCTGCGCGGTCTGGCTTATTTTGAATTGTGGGTGCATGGCCCCAAACAAGACCTGCACTCCGGGCAGTTTGGTGGCTCGGTGCATAACCCGGCGCAAGTCTTGTGCGATTTGGTGGCGGGGATGCATGATGACCATGGGCACATCACCCTGCCAGGCTTTTACGACAAAGTGCGGGTGCTCACGCCCGAAGAACGCGCCGAAATCGCGCGCCTGCCATTCAAAGATGAAGAGTGGCAAACGACGACCGGGGTATCGCAACTCTATGGGGAAAAAGATTTCACCACCCTCGAGCGGCTCGGGGCGCGCCCCACGCTGGAGGTGAATGGCTTGTATTCCGGCTTTATCGGCGAAGGTTCAAAAACGGTTCTGCCCGCCAAGGCCATGGCAAAAATCTCCACCCGGCTGGTGCCCTATCAAGATGACAAACAAGTCGAAGAACAATTGAGAGAATATCTGCGCCAGAAAGCCCCGCCCACGGTGACCTGGGAATTGAAGCGGCTGGTGAGCGGCCCGGCGGTGTTGGTGCGCCAGGACACGGCGGGCGCGCAAGCGGCGGTGCGGGCGCTGGAGGCCACCTTCGGGGTGAAACCCGTGTTCAAGATGGAAGGCGGGAGTGTGCCGGTGGTGAGTATGGTACAGGCCAAACTGGGCGTGGATTCAATTATGCTCGGCTTCGGCTTGCCCGATGACAACTTGCATTCGCCCAACGAGAAACAACATTTGCCGACATTGTATAAAGGCATCGAGGCGTTTATCCGGTTCTTTAGCGAGATTGGTCAGGAGAAAAGCGCAAAGCCCTAAAAAACAAAAAAAGTCCCCCGAGTGATAGAAACGCGGGGGACTTTTTGATGATCGGCGGCGGGGTTATTTACGAATCTCAGGTCTCGGCCACGCTGAAATAAACGCTTGCCGACTCTCGACCGCGCAATAGGCACACCCGCGCTGTTCGGCGGCCACAATGGCCTGATCGGCGCTCCAGAAAATGTTATCTTTGCCAATTCGAGTCACCAAGCCGCCACGCTCCAACATTTGTAGCGATTGCTCATGCACCCCGGCCAGCATCAGCGTGCCGCCTTGGTGTTTCAATTTCTCCACCAATTGTTGCAACGCTTGCAGGCCCGAGGTGTCAATCAACGGCACCCCCCGCATGGACAAAATCAGCGCGTGGGTATTTTCAAGACGCGCAAACGCTTCGTTAAAGTTACTTGTGGCCGCGAAGAACAACGGCCCGGTGAGATAGGCCACCCGCACATGGCGGCAGTTGCCCGCATTTTGAATGCCCCGCTCGCGCAATTTAGCGGGATCAACATCCTGCACTTCAATATCCATGTTGGCAATCTGGCTCAGAAAGACCGCGCCCGAGAGAAACGCGCCGATGAGAATGGCTTGCGTCAAGTCCAAAACCAGGGTCGCCACCATGGTGATGCCAAAGGTGATCATCGCCGTTTTAAAACGGTGACCGAAAATATAGCGAATGGCTTCCCATTCGTTCATGCGCCAGGCCGTCACGATGAGCACGCCTGCCAGCGCCGCCAACGGGATGCGCGACATGAGCGGGGCAAGTAGGAACATGGAGGCGAGCAAGACCAGCGCATGGATAATGCTCACCAGTCGGGTCTGACCACCGGCCTTGATGCCCACACTCGACCGCGCGATGGCGGCGGTGGCCGGAACCCCACCAAAGAACGGGATCAGCAGATTGCCCACGCCCTGCGCGATAAGCTCCTGATTGGCTTGCAGACGCACCCCAGTCATATTGCTCCCCACCGCGCCGCACAGCAAACTCTCAACCGCGCTGAGGGCCGTGATGGTGAGCGTCGGCGCAATGAAGCCCGAGAGTTGAGACCAGGGAATATCGAAAATGGAAAATCGGTCGGCCAGCCATATGGTCTGCGGGATGGCCCCAATAATTTTGACGGGCCAATTTAAAAACGCGTTGGCGAGCGTGGCCAGGATAAGCCCAAGAAGCGAGGCTGGAAAACGCGCGTTCCATCGCCGCGGCCAAAGCAACATCGTCAAAACCACTAGCGCCCCCAGGGCCACGGCGCGCCCGTCGGGGGTGACCTCGCCCCCCAAATAGCCGACCAACTTGAGGGCCGCCGAATCCACCGCCGGGGTCGTGACTCCCAAAAAGTTATCAATCTGCCCAATGGCAATAATGAGCGCGATGCCGGAAGTAAAACCGGTGATCACGGGTGCGGGGATGAAGGCAATGAATCGCCCCAAGCGCAAAAAACCGATAATAAGCAGGAGCAAGCCCGAGAAGAACCCGGCGATCCAAATACCATGCAAGCCATAATTCTGCACAAGCACGATGAGGACGGCGCTCATGGCGCCCGTTGGCCCCGAAATTTGATACGGCGCGCCCGAGAGGCTACCAATAACCAACCCCGCGATAATGGCGGTGACCAGCCCTGCGGCGGCGCTGGCCCCGGAGGCCACCCCAAATGCCAGCGCCAATGGTAATGCCACTGCCGCGACGGTGATCCCTGCGAGTAGGTCTTGTTGAAACTTGGCGCTGGTATAACCGGTGAATTCGTGTTGGAAGAGTTGCGGTAATGTGCGCCGTGGCATTTTTTCTCCGAGCGTTAACGACTGAAGGCAAACATCAAAATCAAAACCAGCGCGACGAGGACCGACAGCACACTGCCGATGCTCAAGCGACTCACCGCCCGCTCAAATTTAACCAGTTCCGGGTCACTCACCGGGTCGGCGGTGTGATTCAAGCTTTGCAACCAGCGCATTGGCAGGCGCACCGCCATCGGGGTAACAATCGCCCAGACGAGATAGGGCAAAGCAAAGCCCAAGGGCAACACCGCCGCAATCAATTTGGAGTCGGCCACCCATTTCGGGAGCAGATTTTGCAACCCACTCACCACCGACAGCGCCACAAAGGAAGCCAAAGTGGTCCAGACCAGCGCGATGAGCGCCTCCACATAGCGCAGAACCAAACGGCGCAAAGCCAGCGCGTGCCGCACCAGCGAAACTTCGGCCCGCGCGACTTCGGCAGTAAGCGGGCGATCCAAAAATCCGGCAAGGCCGAGGGCCACATTAAAGCGGTCCACGTCCTTGAGGTCTTCTGGCGTGAGGCCGTCCAACACATGGGCGGCTTCCAGTTTGGGGCGGGTGCGGGTCGCGGGGATAATGGTGCCCCGATGGGCGGCGTTGACCGTATCGAAATAAGCGGCGGCTTTTTGATTGAACGGCAGAATGAAATACAGCAGGCTGGTGTATTGCGTGCGGAAAATAGCCTGCTTAACTTGCTCCGGCCCTTCATCTGGGGAGAAAGCCAAACCCGCCAGGGTAAAGCGCGGGTTGAAAATCTCGGAGGGAAAGCCCGGGCTGTAGGTAGTGAAGTAAAAATAAACGAGGTCGCGGATGAGCAGGTAGAGTGCGATGATCGGAATAAAGAGTGAAATGACGAATGGAATGGACAGCGCGAGATAAACCAGGGCTAAATGCCAGGTGGCCGACTGGCTCATGAACGAAATCATAATTTCCCGGACCGCATCTTTAACCAGGATCGGGAACAGAAAGAGCAACCCCGCGCCATTGATAAACACGCCCGCGATGCGATGCATGGTTGACAGGCGGACTTCGGCGCGTTGCAGGAAAGCCCGCATCGCGGCGCGCGCGTCGGGCGGGAGGGATTCTTCGGCCATGGGGGATGCCTATTTTTTTTCGGAGATCAAGTGAAAGTGCAACTGCGCCACAGCCTGATACGCCCCGCCATTGGCAATCAACCGATAGCCGGACACTTCCAAATCCAACTCGGCGACCAGGCTGGTGACAGTGGCAAACAAATCGGCCATAAAGTCGGTATCGGCGGGGGTGAGGCTGGCCAACGAGGCGCGGGCGCGTTTGGGGATGAGCAAAATATGGACCGGGTAACTGGGCTGGGGATGGCGAAAAGCGATGAGCGTTGTCGTCTCACGCAGGCGCTGAACCGGAATGGCGAAGCTCATATGGGCAAAAATGAAACCGAGCGCGAAGCGGGCAAGAGGGGAACGAGCGATGAGCAGGGCATGGTACATCTGTTGCGCCATTGAATACCGGCAGGTTAAAACGTTTGTCCAATATCTAGCGCGGCAAATTATACCCCCCTCCTACAAACCCAAAAGATTTGGGCTAGAGTCGGTTTGACAGTATAATCAGACCACTTGCATAGCCTTAAGTAACGGGCATTTACCAGATATGACAGATCCTACTACTTCATCCAGCCCACTCGCCCTACTCCTGGAGTTGGGGCAGGCTTTCCACTCCACACTCGAGCTTAACCCTCTGCTGGTCTCAATCCTTAAACAACTCCAAAGCGCCGTGCGGAGCGAGGGGGGGTCGGTGTGGCTTGTCAGTTCCGACAAAAAACAACTGCGTTGCACCCATTCCATTGGCCCGGATTCAGAGGGCATCGTTGGGCGCAGTCTGCCGGCCGATGATTTTCTGGCCGCCTATCAAAGCGGTTCGAGGGGGGTGGTCAAAATTGATGATGTGGCGCAATCCCAATGGACCCCCAGTTTGGGGGCCTACTTCCGCTTGAGCGCCCGCAATCTCATCATCGTCCCGCTGGTGGCCCGGGGCGAGGTTTTGGGCAACATCAATGTGGTCAACAAGTTGGAGGCGGAAAGCTTTTCCACCGAAGACCGCGATTTACTGGCGGCGTTGGCCGGGCACGCGGCGGTCGCCATCCAAAACGCCCAGTTGTATAGGCACCAAAAGCAAATTGAAGATCGGCAAAAATTACTTAGCCAAATTAGCCGCTATCTGCAACAAACGCTCGAAATTGATCTGCTGATCCCCCGCATTTTCGACGAAGTCAACAAAGCCATTCTGGCCGAGGGCCAGACCATTTGGCTCCTCAATACGGATACAGGCATGATCTACTGCCGCTTCGCCACTGGCCCCGGCGCAGAGGAAGTCAAGAAAGTGAGTGTCCCCATCGGCAAGGGCATTGTGGGAGCCACGGTGGAAAAACAGGAACCGTTGCTCATTGACGACGCGCTTAACGACCCGCGCGTCTACCGGCCCGCCGATGCCAAAACCGGTTTCGTCACCCGCACCCTCATGAGCGTGCCCATGGTCCTGGAAGGCAAATCCATCGGGGCCATTCAAGCGGTCAACAAACGCGGCGGCGCGCTGTTCAATGAAGAAGACCTCGACCTGCTTCTACGGATTGCCGATAGCGCCGCGCTGGCCATCAGCAACGCTCAATTGGTCACCGAGTTGGCGACCAGCTATGACCTCACGCTAGACGCGCTGTCAGCGGCGCTCGACTTACGTGACCGCGAAACCGAGGGCCACTCACGCCGGGTGGTGGAATACACCGCCCGCCTAGCCATAGAAATCGGGCTGGACAATGCTGTCATCAAGGAATTCCGGCGTGGGGCGCTCATTCACGATGTTGGCAAAATTGGCGTCCCCGATGCGGTCTTGCACAAGCCCGGCCCGTTGGACCCGGAAGAGCGCAAAATTATCGAGCGCCATCCGCAAGCCGGGTACGATATGCTGGCGGGGATTCCCTATTTGACCGAAGAGGTCAAAATCGTCGTGGCCCACCAGGAACGCTGGGATGGCCAGGGATACCCCAATGGTCTGGCGGGCGAGGCTATTCCGCTCGGGGCGCGGCTGTTCGCCATCGCCGATACCTTTGACGCGCTGACCTCCGACCGGCCCTACCGCAAAGGCCGCCCCTACGAAGTGGCCCGCAAAATCATCGAAGAAGAGGCGGGCAAACAGTTCGATCCCATGGCGGTGGCGGCCTTCGTCGCTGTCCCCGGCGACGAATGGATGGAAATCCGCGCGAAAGTCATGGAAGAAATGACCTTCCGGCGCGCCGCCCATGAAGCTAAAGTCAAAAAAGCTCGCACCGGCTTGCTCAACCCGGATATCCTAAAAAACTTCCCCGTCCCCAAGTAGCCTCAGTTCCCGCGCGAGTCACTCGGATGACTCGCGCGGGGGTGTTGTCCCATGTCTTCTCCTCAACCGATTGCCTACGGCGGTCAAGCCGTCATCGAGGGCGTAATGATGCGCGGCTCGCAAGTCATGGCCGTGGCCGTCCGCGCGCCCGATCAAAGTATTGTTCTGCATACCCAACCCCTCAGCGTGATTTATCGCAACCGCGTGAGCAAACTCCCCTTTGTGCGCGGGCTGATCGGCCTGTGGGACGCGCTCGTTTTGGGCTGGCAAAGCCTCACTTTTTCAGCCAACGTGGCGGGCGGGGAGGATGTGAAAATCGAAGGCCCGGTGGCCTGGGGGACGATTGCCTTTTCCCTGGCCCTGGGCGTAGGGCTGTTTTTCCTGGCCCCGGCGGCCCTGGCGCAACTCACCGAAACCTGGCTCGGCGCGCATTCGCTGGTCAGCAACCTCGCTGAGGGCCTCATCCGCCTGACGTTCATCGTTGGGTATATGTGGGCCATCGGCCTCATGCCCGACATCCGGCGGCTGTATGGGTATCACGGCGCGGAACACAAAACCATCAACGCTTTCGAAGCGGGCGCCGAACTCACGCCCGAGTCGGTGGCGCGCTTCCCATTGGAACATCCCCGGTGTGGCACCGCCTTTCTGCTCACCGTGGTCATCTTCTCCATTGTGCTGTTTGCGCTCCTCGGGCCGCTCCCAGTGTGGGCGCGCCTGCTGAGCCGCGTTTTGTTCATCCCGGTGATTGCCAGCCTGGCCTATGAATACATCCGCTTCACCGCGCGGCATCTGAGCAACCCCCTCGTCCGACTCCTCATTATCCCCAATTTGGCTCTGCAACGCCTCACCACCCGCGAACCGGATTTGCACATGCTTGAAGTCGCCATCCAGGCCTTCAACACCATGCGCGCGCAAGAGCCGGCCCCGGTGGCGTAATATCCCGACCAGAATAGGCTGATTCATGGCCCGGCGCTGAAGTCCACCTTCAGCCAGTGTGATACAATTCT
>CAYUFY010000130.1:0-12571 GCA_964443795.1 uncultured Anaerolineales bacterium
GCCAAACGCATTTGGCTTATGTAGCTAGGTGTTTGTCCTTTTCGTGACTAATACACTTGTTTTGGAGAAAGGAGGTTAAAGTGCAGCTTTAGGCGGTCATTTTCTTAATGTTTATTTGAAAGTCTCAGTAGATGCAAAATTTCGCTTTTCGTTCACCGTGCCCGACGGTGAACCGTCGGGCTGAAATCACCAAGCCAACTTTAGTTGGCTAAAACAGGGCGCTTTAGCGTCCTTCGTCCGTTTAGCCCGATGATTTACCATCGGGCAAAGCATGACTCGCCCGTAAATTTGCATCTACTGAGATTGGTGTTGTAGTCATTCTTCACGTCGTGAAAGCCGGAAGCACTGGTCATGCCCGCGCGCTCGTGGCGGGCATCCAGCGGCCCTCACGCGTTATGAGTCTGGATGCCCGCTAAAGGCACGCGGGCATGACTTGCCTCGCCTAATACGACGGGCCGTATCTGGTTTGTCCGGCTAAGTGGGAGGGGCTATACTTCGCCCCGTACCAAAGTAGATGTCTTCAGGATGGACCAGCGATGCCATGCGGAAATTGCGGCTTTGATAATCCCGAGGGGTTTGCTTTTTGCGGGCGGTGCGGCGCGCGGCTGGAAGCCCCGGCGTTAAAGGCGCGCGGGTTATCCCCGGCGGAACTCGACCACCTGCACAGTTATTTGCCCGCCGACCTGCTGGAAGAATTGCGGTTCGATGCCCAGTCCCCGTCAGCGCGGTTGTTGGAGCAATGCCAAACCCACCTCGGCCAATTGCTCGCCCTCAGCGCCAGCCATCTGCCTCATTATTTAGTTGACCATCTCGCGCGCGACCCGCGCCCGGGCCACATCGGGGGCCAGTTCCTGAATGGCACGCTCGCCTTCGCCGACATCTCCGGTTTCACCGCCATGTCGGAGAGCCTCAGCCGGGGTGGGCGCGAGGGGGCCGAAGAAATCACCGCCATCGTCAATCGCTACTTCAGCGTCATGCTCAACCTCATCCGCGAGCATGATGGTCAGTTAATTAAATTTGGCGGCGATGCTTTGTTGGCGCTTTTTTTGGAGCCGGAGAGCGCGGCCCGCGCCACGCACGCCGCGTGGCGAATGCAACACGCCATGGCCGGGTTTGCCGAGACCAAGACCTCGCGCGGCACTTTCCCTCTGCGGATGAAAGTCGGGTTGAAGCGCGGGCGCTTTTTCGCCGCCGAGTTGGGTACGGCGCAGGATATGGAATATGCCCTGCTCGGCGCGGATGTGAACGCCACCGCAGTGACTGAGGGGGCGGCGGTGGCCGGGCAGGTCTTGCTGGATGAGGCCACCCGACAGGCGCTGACCGTGCCCGCGCGCGTTAGCCCCGGCCCGACGGGTTACTTTGTGGTCGAGGGGCTGGAGGATGAATGGCGCGGCGCGAGCGCGGCCACCAGCGAATCGGCCCTGCCGCGTTTGAGCGAACCCAAACTGGATAATCTTCGTCGGGGCGTGAATCTGCTGGATGCCCTCACCCCGTATTTGCCGCCGGGCTTATTGACCCGGTTAAGTTCGGGCCGCCGATTCCGCTTGGAAGGCGAACACCGCTTGGTCGCGGTCACTTTTGCCAACGTCGTCGGGCTGGGCGACTTGGTCGAAGCACTGGGGCCGGGCCGGGAAATCGAAATCACCACCGCCCTCAATCGCTACTTCACCGCCATGAGCGCGGCGGTTCTGCAATTTGGTGGGGTGGTCAACAAACTGGATTTGTCTGAACACGGCGACAAACTGCTGGCGTTCTTCGGCGCGCCGGTGGCCCACGAGGACGATGTGGAGCGCGCGACGCGGGCGGCGTGGGAGATGCAACGCGGCGCGCTGGCGGAGGTCAACCGCGCGTGGCCGGGGCGCGCCCCGCTACGGCAAAAGCTGGGCGTGAGTTATGGGTTTGTGTTCGCCGGGTACATGGGCACCGAGTGGCGGCGCGAATACACGGTGATGGGCGATGAGGTGAACTTGGCCGCCCGGCTGATGTCGGCGGCCCGCGCGGATAGCCTGACCGTCAGCGGCAGTGTCCTGCGCCGCTCGCGGGCGTTCTTCTCGTTTACCTCGCGCGGCTCGGTGACGCTCAAAGGCAAAAGCCAGCCCTATGACTTGTACACGCTGGATGAGCGGGTGAGTATGCCGGTCGAGGAAGTCCGAGAGATTCCACCCGTGGTGGGGCGCGACCTGGAATGGAATCGCCTGACGACCAGCGCCGAAAAATTTTTGGCCGGGCGCGGGCAACTCATCACGCTGGTGGGTGAGGCCGGGTTGGGCAAGACCCGCCTGACCACCGACCTCCATGCCTGGCTGGACGACCACGCCACGGAACGGGGCCTGAACTTGCGCTGGGTGGTCGGGCGCTGTCTGTCCTATACCGAAGCGACCAGCTATCAGCCCTTTCAAATCATCGCCCGCCGCTTGCTGAGTGCGCCAACGGGCCAGGGTGACACGGTCACGGCTGCCCAAGTGATTGAAATGGTAGAAAGCCGCCTGCCGCCGGCCGAGGTGGTCAACGTCCTGCCCTATCTGCTTAACTTCCTCGACTTGCCCTTAAGCGAGGCTCATCGTGAGCGGGTGCGCCACCTGGATACGGAGACCCTGCAACGGCGCACCTTCATCGCCCTGGGCCGGTGGCTTGAAGTCAGCGCCGCCGATGACCAGGCACGCCTGGCGCTGGTGTTGGGGGATATACACTGGATGGATGCCGGGTCGTTGGCGCTGTTGAACTACCTCTTGCCCCTCGCCGAGCGTTTACCCATCCTCCTGGTTCTGACTTATCGCCCGGAACACACCAAGGGCTGTTGGGCCATCCACGAGCGGATGGCGCGTGAGTTCGCGCACCGGACGACCGCGGTGACTCTGGAACCGCTCGCGCCGGAATACAGCCGCGCCCTGTTGGACCACCTCATCCCCCCGGCCCAGCGCCCGGCCGATTTTGATGCGCTGGTGTTGAATCGCACGGAAGGCAATCCGTTTTACTTGGAAGAGATGGTTCAGATGCTGATGGAAAAGGGCGTGCTGACGCAACGCGCCGATGGCCGCTGGGAAGCGGGCCGCGACCTGGCGACCACCCCGCTCCCCGACACCCTGCAGGGCGTGCTCATCAGCCGCTTGGACGCGCTGGACGAGGCCGCCCGCCACACCACCGCCATTGCCTCGGTGATTGGCCGCACTTTTAGCTTCGACCTGCTGGCCGAGGTGGAACCGGAAAACCGCCCCGCCCTGCGGGCCACGCTGGCCCGTCTGCAACAAGCCCAACTCATCACCGAAGTGGCCGAGGCCGCCGAGCTGACCTACATCTTTCGTAACGCGTTGACCCAGGAAGTGTGTTATGAGACTTTGCTGGTGAGCACGCGGAGTGTGTATCATCGGCGGCTGGCCGAGATTTTGGACGCGCGTCACGCCGCCGGGCCGGGCGAGGCCGATGTGCTGACCCCGCTCATCGCCTATCACGCTTTTCTGGGGCGGCACTGGGAACGCGCGTTGCCGTATCAATGGCAGGCCGGGCAGAAAGCGCAACAACTTTTCGCCAACGTCGCCGCGCTGGAGCATTACACTAAAGCCTTGCACAGCGCTGAGGAACTGCCGCCCGATGAGACCCTCCCACTACGGCTCGCGGTTCACTTGGCGCTGGGCGAACTGCACACCACCACCGGGCAGTATGACCCCGCCCAAGACCATCTGGCGCAGGCCCGCGCCCTCGCGCTGGAACACCATGACCCCGAGCGTGAAGCCCGCGCCTGCCGCTGGCTGGCCCGCCTGCACGAACTGCGCGGCGAGTACCCGCCCGCGTTTGAGTGGATTGAGAAGGGGCTAAAGGCGCTGGCCGGGAGCGACACGCCCACCGCCGAAGCCGCGCAACTGCGCCTCATCGCGGGTCTGATTTACAAACGGCAAGGTCAAAATGACCCGGCCTTACAGTCAGCGCGCGCGGCCCAAGCGTTGGCCGAGGAAGTGGGCGAGCTGGCCGTGCTGGCGCGGGCCGATAATTTGTTGGGCCTGTTGCGCTTGCGGCACGACCCCACCGAGGCCGTCACTTATTTCCAGACCGCCTTTCGTCTGTACGAACAGGCCGGGCATTTGGGCGGGCAGGCCACCTCCCACAATATGCTGGGCAATGCCGGCTTTGACGCGGGGCAATGGAGTCAGGCCGATGGGCATTATCGCGCCGCCCGCGCCGCGTTTGAGCAAATGGGGGATGTCTATAACACCGTGCTGGCCAATAACAACCTGGGCGAGATTGCGCTCTATCAGGGGCGGCTGGACGAGGCGCTGGAGTTTTATCACTCGGCGCGGCGGGCGCTGGATGAAATTGGCGGCTCGCTGTGGGTGCGCGGCGGCCTCGAAAGCAACCTCGGCGCGACGCATTTGCGGCGACATGACCCGACAGCCGCCCTCCCGCACCTGCACGCCGCCCTCGGCTATTTTGACCAGGCCCAAGCGCGTGACTGGTTGCCCGAGCTGTATCGCCACTTTGCGACGGCCGCGTTCCAGCAAAGCGATTACACAGAAGCCGAAGTAAAAGGGCAACTGGCCTTGAGTTTGGCGCGGGAGCAGGACAACCGCGCCGAGGTCGGCAACAGCCTGCGCGCCCTGGGCCAACTGGCCGCCGCGCAAGGTCGCGCTCAGGAAGCCGAAACTGGATTACAGGAGAGTTGCCGGGTCTTTGAAGAAATCGGCAACGAATACGAACTGGCCCGCAGTCGTTTGGCGTTGGCCGAGGTATATGCCGCGCAAAGTCGCGGCCCGGAAGGACTCGCGCTGGCCGAGCAGGCCGTGACCGTGTTCGAGCGGCTAGAGGCCGCGCTGGATTTGGCCGCCGCGCGGGAGTTGCAGGACCGGTTCAGTCCGCTTTCGCCTGACCGTAAACGGTCAGGCTGATAGGCGAAGCCCGCTTAAGCGGGCTTGGTTCCATTAGCCCGATGGTTCACCATCGGGCATCACTACCAACAGGAGGCTCCCATGCCACGCTCACTCTTTCGTCTCCTTCTCCCTCTCGTGCTGGCCGGATTGCTCTGGCTACTCACCACACCCCGCGCCGCCCTCGCCGCCGATTGCACCTGGAATGGCTCGGCTGGCGATTGGGACAACCCTGCCAAATGGTCATGCTTCGCTATACCCGGCGCGAGCGACACCGCCATTATCAACAGCGGCACGGTGACCATGACCACCGATGTGACGGTGAGCGGTTTGACGTTTACAGCCGGTACGCTGACGAACACCGCGCCCATCACGGTGACCAACATTTTCACTTGGACGGGCGGGACGATGAGCGGGAGCGGAACAACGTACTTGCCCGGTAGCACGACCCTGAGCAGTCTTGGTGGCACGCTCAATGGGCGGACGCTGGTGAACTCAGGCGTGATGACGCTTAATGTCGGCCTGATTATCAACAACAGCGCGGTCTTCACCAACACCACCAGTGGGGTGGTAAATATCCAAAGTGATGCCGACATCGCCACCTCTGCTGGCGCGTCGAATGTGTTCTTCAATCAAGGGCTGGTGCGCAAGTCCAGCGGGGCGGGGCTGACAAGCATTGGGAACAACCCGCTCGTCTTCCACAACAGCGGCACGGTGGAAGTCCTGACCGGCACCCTGCAACTGAATGGCACTGGCACCCACACCGGCGTGTTCACCGCCACGCCGGAGGCCGTGGTGAACTTCAACGCCGGGACGCACACCTTCAGCGCGGCGGCGGCCCTCACCGCCACCACCGTCACCTTCACCGGCGCAACCGTTAACTTCGACGGTACCTATGCTGTCACCCATACCACTTTTAGCGGGGGCACGCTCAACTTTCTGACCAATACGGTGGTGTTCCCCTATCTGACGTTTACAGCCGGTACGCTGACGAACACAGCGCCGATTACGGTGACGAACCTCTTCACCTGGACGAGTGGGACGATGAGCGGGAGCGGGACGACCTATCTGCCCGGCAACGCGACCTTGAGTGGCGTTGTCGGCTTTCTCAACCGACGGACGCTGGTGAATTCGGGGGTACTCACACTCACGGCCGCTCTACAAATTGAGAACAGCGCCGTGTTTACCAACACGGCCAGCGGGGTGATTGACATCCCCAGCGATGCCGCTATCGTCAGTGCTGGTTCAGCGGGGCAAGTGTTCTTCAATCAGGGGCTGGTGCGCAAGTCCAGCGGGGCGGGGGTGACTAGCATCGGGAACAACGCGCTCGTCTTCCACAACAGCGGCACGGTGGAAGTCCTGACCGGCACCCTGCAACTGAATGGCACTGGCACCCACACCGGCGTGTTCAGCGCCACACCGGAGGCCGTGGTGAACTTCAACACTGGCACACACTCCCTGAGCGCCAGCGCCGCCCTCACCGCCACCAATGTCACCTTCACAGGGGCAACCGTTAACTTCAATGGAACGTACAACGTCACTGGCACCACTACCGTCAGCGGCGGCACAGTCAACTTCACTGGCACAGTCGCCAGTGTAGGCAACCCGCTCACAATCAGCGGCGGCACGGCCAACTTCACTAACAACGCGCTGACCATTCCCAATTTGATTCTCTCCAGTGGCACGTTCACCAGTTCCGCCCCCTTGACCGTGACCAATGCCATTACCTGGACGGGCGGGAACATGAGCGGGTCAGGCACAACGTATAGCAATGGCGCGCTCGCTATCGCGGCCCCGGGCGGCCCAGCCCTGCGCGATGGGCGCTGGCTCATCAATAACGGCCCGGCGACCCTGACGGGCAACACCGGAAACGTCTTTTACATCTTCAACGGCGGGGTCTTCAGCAACACAGTCAACGCGACATTTGAAGCCCAGGGCACGATGCTAATCGCGTTTTCCAGCGGCGCGGCTTCGGCCTTCTACAATGCCGGGGTATTTCGCAAGTCAGTGGTGAGCGGCACGACCTTCGTTGGCTCCAGTGCTGGCAATGGTCTGGCCTTTCACAACATCGGCACTGTGGAAGTGTTGACGGGTTCGCTCCGGCTGGAGGGCAACGGCGCGCACACGGGCGCATTCAGCGTCGCCGCCGGGAGTGGGCTGAATTTCTTCAGTGGCCTGCACACGGTTGCCCCAAGCGCCAGCATCCACGGCGCGGGCGCGGTGGTCAATACCAGCAGTGTTTTAAACATCAGCGGAACTTATAACATCACTGGCACCACCACCCTGAACGGCGGCGCCGCCACCTTCACTGGCACGGTTGTGAGCGTGGGCAATCCACTGACCATCAGCGCTGGCACGGCCAACTTCACCAGCAATGCGTTGACAATACCCAACCTGATTCTCTCAGGCGGCACGTTCACCAGTTCCGCCCCCTTGACCGTGACCAATGCCATTACCTGGACGGGCGGGAGCATGAGCGGGCCGGGCACGACGTATGCCAATGGGAGCCTGAACATTTTTGCGGGCGGCGCGGCTTTGGATGTTGGCCGGGTGCTCGTGAACAACAGCCCGGCCATTCTGACAGGCAACGCGGGCAATGTGTTCTACATCTCCAACGGCGCGGTCTTTAGCAACACGGCCAACGCCACGTTTGAAGCGCAGGGCCTGATGGAAATCTCATTCTCCGGCGGGGCGGCGGCGGCGTTCAATAATGCCGGGGTGTTTCGCAAGTCGGTGGTGAGCGGCACGACGCATATTTTCAACCTCGCGTTCAACAACACCGGGCGGGTCGAGGTGCTGACCGGCACGTTGGATATGGGGGTGGGCGTGAACTACAGCCAAACCGCCGGGGCGCTCATGCTCAATGGCGGCCATCTCTCCATCAACGGCCCCACCTTTAATATTCAAGGCGGGGTGCTCACCGGCACGGGCATCATCACCGGCAACCTGACCAACAGCGGCGGGGTGGTTCAGCCCGGCGCGCCGTTTGGGGTCATCACCATTGTGGGCAACTACGCCCAGAACAACAGCGGCGAGACTCGGTTGGCCGTGAGCGGCCTAAACGAAGGGGCCGACTTCGGCCAGCTTAAAGTGCAGGGCACGGCGGTCCTCTCGGGCGCGGTCCGCGCCGATTTCACGGGCGGCTACGTCCCCGATTTAGCCGCGTCGTTTAAAGTCGTCACGTACACCTCGCGCGTCGGCGCGTTCACCGTCATCACCGCCACCGGCATGAGCGATACCCAAATCCCCAGCGCGGTTCAATCGGCCAGCGCGGTGGATATGTTTGTGCTAAACGCCTACCGCGCCAACGCCCAACCCGTCAGCGCCACCGTGCCTATCACAGATAGTGTCAACATGGTGGGCGGGTCCAACTGGCATCGGGTCAATGTGCCGCAGGCCGGGTCAACCCTCACCGTCACGCTCTACAACTTGACGGGCGACTATGATTTGTTTCTCTTCGCCCCCACGGTGGACGCGACTTCCGGGCAGTTGCGCGACTACGGACAGATTGTCAGCATCGGGCGCATGGACAACATTGGTCGCATGGATAACATCGGGCGGATGGATAACATCGGCCAAATCAACAACGTCGGCGAACTGGCCGATGTCGGGCGCATGGACAACATTGGCCGCATGGATAATATCGGGCGGATGGACAACATCGGGCGCATGGACAATATCGGCCAGTTGGGCGACATCGGCTCGCTGGTTGGGGTCTCGGCCAACGGCGGCCTAGTCACCGAGCAGATTGTCCATGAAGTGCATGAGTTATTCGGCGATTACTACATCTCGGTCAGCCCGCACACCACCGCCGCCGTCGGGACGACGTACACCCTGCTGGCGGAGATTGGCGCGCCCACGGAAACTTACACGCCCATCACGGTCAGCGTGCCGACGACCTTCACCACGCCCGTCACGGATACCGCTATCCAAACGCTCATCCTGTACCATAGCGCGCGCGTGGATAAGTTCTATGGGGCCAACGCTTTCAGCAATACGCTGTCATCCACGTTGGCCGCGCTGGCGGGCAATGCCAATGTCAACGGCGTGCTGGTGGATTTGAGCGCGCATCCCACCGTCTCCAACACCTACGCGCTGTGGGATGCTCAACCCAGCAACCCGCAGGCGGCCAACTATGTGGCGAGTAGCCTCAAAGCCTTGCTCTATCGTTTGGCCCCGGCCTACCCCAATCTCAAATATCTGGTACTGGTCGGCGATGACCGGATGATTCCGTTCCGCCGCATTCAGGACGAAGCCGTTTACGCCAACGAGCGCACGCACCTCACGCCCAACGCGCCGCGCGTGGCCGGAGCCTTCGCTTTGCGCTACTTCCTGAGCGACGATTATTACGCCGGGCTTCTGCCCGCCCCCTACCGGGCGCGCGAGTTTTATCTGCCGCAAATCGCCCTCGGGCGGCTGGTGGAAACGCCCGCCGACATCGCGGCTTACATCACCGCCTTCATCCAACGCCCCGAAATCAAACCCACCGACGCGCTGGTGACAGGCTATGACTTTCTGCTTGACCAAGCCACCGCCATCACGAACTCCCTCGCTGGGCGCGGTGTCACCGTGCTTTCGCCGACTCTGCTCATCAACAACAGTTGGGGCGGCGCAACTTTCAATCAAGCCCTGTTCACCCGCGCCACCGCGCCGGGCCTGCTCTCGCTCAACGCGCACTTCGAGCATTACCGCTTCTTCCCCAACGATGCCAATGATGTGTTCGCCATGCAAGTGACCGCCACCACCAACTACAGCGGCACGCTGGCCTTCTCGGTTGGCTGTCACTCCGGCCTCAGCGTGCCGGATGCCGACGATGCCAACCCCACCGATTGGCCGCAAGCGTTTTTGCGGCAGGGCGCGGTCTTCATCGGCAACACGGGTTATGGTTATGGGGATGGGGCCACGCTCGGCTACTCGGAGCGGCTGATGGTGAACTTCACGCGCGCGCTCGGCGATTGGAGCAGTGGCCCGCAGACGGTGGGGCGCGCGCTCCTGCAAGCCAAACAGCGCTACTTCAACACGCTCCCCGCCGGGTCATTCAGCAATTACGATGAGAAAGTGATGGGGGAGGCGACCCTCTACGGCCTGCCCATGTTGCGCGTGACTCTGCCCGCGACGACGACCACCAGCGCCCCCAGCGGTCTCGCGCCCCGCGCGTTGGTGGCCCCCGACGCGCCCCTGACCACGACGCATACTTTAACCTTCACTTACGCCGCGCAGACTTCGCCATTGGGCGGCGCGTATTACACCTTGCTCAATGATTCCGACAGCGACACTTATTCAGCGGGCGGGCGGCCCATCCAACCCACCACCAGCCGCGATGTGCAACAGGGCAACCGGCTGGCGCATGGCGTGTTGCTCGTGGGCGGTTCCTTCACCGACACGCCGGACTTCGACCCCAGCATCGCGCGCATCATCACCGACGACCTGTACGCGCAGACCGAGCCACCCTTCCCGACCGGCGCGTGGTTCCCCAACGCGCTCGGCTCGCTCAATCGCTTCGCCAGTGTGGAAGGCGAACTGCACACCCGGCTGGTGGTCATCCCCGGCCAGTTCCGCGCTACAACGACAGCCACGCCAACCCTCGGCACGCAACGTTTGTACAACTCACTGTCGTTTGAAATTTATCACACGCCCCTGACCAACACCGACTTCATCGCGCCGCGCATCGCCCAAGTGACCCGGACCGTGAGCGGAGGAACCACGAACTTTGCGGTGCAGGTCACGGATGACATGAGAGCGATTCAGCGGGTGGTGGTCTTATATCGTTTACTGGCAACCAATGCGTGGAGCCTTGCGGAGTTGACCTACAACCCGGCCACTCAGTTGGCAATCGGGAGCGCCCCCGGTGTGAGCGGCGCGATGGAATACTTCGCGCAAGCCGTGGATGGCGCGGGTAACGTGGCCCTCGCCCTCGACCACGGCCAGCCCTTCGCCGTCAGCCTGTCCGCGCAGACCCTCACCTTTGGCGCATTGCCAAACAAGACTTACGGCAACCCGCCCTTCACCATCACCGCGACGGCCTCTTCGGGTTTGGGGGTGGCCTTCACGGCCAGCGGCAGTTGCACCGTCTCGGGCAACACGGTCACCCTCACGGGCGCGGGCAGTTGTTCCCTCACCGCCACGCAAGCAGGCGATGCCACCTACGCCGCCGCGCTTGATATGACTCAGGTGTTCTCCATCGCCAAAGCCTCGCAAACCATTACCTTTGGCGCGCTGTCTGACAAGACCTTTGGCGACCCGCCGTTTACCCTCACCGGCACGGCCTCCTCCGGCCTCGCGCTCAGTTTCGGAGCGAGCGGGCCATGCACCACCAGCGGAATCACCGTCACCCTCACGGGCGCGGGCAGTTGTTCCATCACGGCCACCCAATCCGGCAATGCCAACTATCTCGCCGCCGCTGAGGTGACGCGGAGTTTCAGCATCCGCGAACCGGGGGCGGTGCTGTTCAAACTGTATTTGCCGCTGGTCGTTCGGTAACAGCCACGCACGTGAAAATTGAGGAGCCATGAATAACCGTCGGGGCAGGGCTTGTCCCTGCCCCGGCTGGCCCCAACCCAGGGCGACCACAAGGGTCGCCCCTACCATGGTAACTATAAAAACCATCACCTCTCCAACGTCCGTTTCGCATCCGCATAGCCCAGGTTGATTAAATACTCGGCACTGCCTCCTGAATGAATCTTGTCAACGGATGAAACGGCTGGAACGAATTGAACCGCTCCACAAAATCCGATAAACCAGCGCTAGCCGTTGAAAAAAAAGTAAATGCCGATTAGAACTGGCGACAAACTATTGCTTCTGCACAATCACTTTCAACCCCTTGACGGCGATGACCACGACTTTATCGCCCGGGGCCAGGGAACCGCTCTCGGCTTCGGCGGTCCACAACTCGCCCGCAATCTGCGCCGAGTTGGCGCTCCGCGCCTCGCCGGCTTTACCGACCAGCGTTTCCACGCCGCCCATGGCCGGGTGGGATTGTGCTCGAAAAGCGAAGATGAGCAGGGCCGCGAAACTGGCGGCCAGCACCACGGAAGTGGCAATCACCAGCGGCACATTCACGCGAAAATAATCCGGCGTGCCGGACGAATTGAACAGCACCAACGCGCCCACGATGAGCGAGCCGGCGCCCGCCGTGTGAGTGCGCCATGGGTGGGGGCCTGCACATCAATCACAAATAAGACGAAGGCGGCAATGATAAAAATGATGCCGAACCAGTTGACGGGCAAAACTCCCAGGCCGTAAAACGCCAGGGCCAGACAGACCGTGCCGAGAAAACCAGCCCCCCACCCGCCGGGTGCCGAGAGTTCCAGCATCCACAAGGCGCCGCCCGCCGACAGCAGGAGATACACGATATTGGGATTCGTGAGGATGTTGAGCAGAGTCTCTAACAGGTTCGGCGGATCGTCGCGCACGGTCAGGTTTGCCGTCCGCAGAACCCGCTCCTCACTATCCATGTTCACCACAAACCCATCGAGCTGGCGCAACAGGTCGGGCACATCATCGGCGAGGAAGTCCACCAGCCCGGCGGCGTGGGCCTCCTGGGCCGTCACCGCCGCGCCATAAAACAACCCAGCCGGTGTCCACCCACCCGACACCGGCACATTCTCCACCCGCCGGGTCTCAGCGCTTAGTCGCCGGTTGCGGCCGCAACGGCCAACTGCCATCGGTCGTGAATTGGCGGGTCAGGGAATAGGCGCTATAGCCGTAGGCGTTTT
>CAYUFY010000131.1:0-6458 GCA_964443795.1 uncultured Anaerolineales bacterium
CTAGCGACAGACAACCCCAATCATCACCCCTGATCCATTTGCCGCCTCTGTTCACCATCCGACAACCCCGCGCCGCCGTTCCCCCGGCAGCGCGTATCTTTGCATTCCCCCACCATCGGCTAGAAGCCGACGGCTACGCTAAAACCAAACCCGCTTCGCAGGTTTTACGCTCTACCAGCCGTCAAATCACATTCGATAGCAGACTTGACCCCACGCGCCGCCGTTCACCACTGTGGCGCGCTTCTTTATACATTCCCGCCCACTCCTCTAACCGGGTGATACAATTCCTCCACCACCCGTTACACGCGTAGCGGCTACCCATCCGTTGCCAATGCCCCCTCTCATCCGTCTCTCCCACCTCACCAAAGACTACACCGAAGGTGGCGCGACCCGCGCCATCTTGCGCGATTGCACCGCCGAGTTTGCCACGGGCGAGTTCATCGCCATTCGCGGGCGGAGCGGCTCGGGCAAAAGCACCCTGCTCAACCTCATCGCCGGCATTGATGCCCCCACCTCCGGCGACATTTACATTGACGAGGTGTGCGTGACCCGGCTCGATGCCCGCGCCCGCACGCTTTTCCGCCGCGACCACATGGGCTTCGTCTTCCAATTCTTCAACCTCATCCCCACGCTGACGATTCTCGAAAACGTGCGCCTCCCCGCCGAACTCGCAGGGCAAACCGGAAAAACGCTCACCGAAAAAGCCACCGCCCTGCTCGCCCGCGTGAACCTCGCCGACCGGCTCAACGTCTTCCCCGACAAACTTTCGGGCGGCGAACAACAACGGGTCGCCATCGCCCGCGCTCTCCTCACCAACCCACGCCTCATCCTCGCCGACGAACCCACCGGCAACCTCGACACCAAAACCGGCGACGACATCATGGCCCTCCTCGACGAGATGACCCGCCGCGCGGGCAAGACCCTGCTCATGGTCACCCACAGCCGCCAAATCGCCAGCCTCGCGGATAAGGTGATGACAATCCATGACGGGCAGTTGGTGGAAGAACCCAGGGCGTAATTGGTAAATTGTAATTCTCCAGTTCTCAAATCCTCCCCATTACCAATCACCACTTACCAATTACTCGCCTCCATGCTCACCCGCACCCTCCTCCTCACCGGCCTCCGCGACCTCACCCGCCGCCCCTGGCAGACCGGCCTCATGCTCCTCGGCCTCGCGCTCGGGGTGGCCGTCGTCATCGCCATTGACCTCGCCAACACCAGCGCGCGCACCGCGTTTGACCTGAGCACGCAAGCCGTCATTGGTCGCGCCACACATCACATTCTCAGCGGGCCAACCGGGCTCGACGAAAATCTGTATCGGGAACTGCGCATCGAACACGGCTACCGCGACCTCGCCCCCGTAGTCGAAGGCCTGGCCCTCGCGCCCGCCCTCGACGAACAACCCCTGCGGCTCCTCGGCATTGACCCCTTCGCCGAAGCACCCTTCCGCAGTTACCTCGGCGGGCAACTCAGTGGCCGCGCGGGCATCGAGCGCTTCTACACCGAACCGGGCACCGTCCTCATCGGGGCGGGTCTAGCCGAACATTACGGCCTCACCCTCAACAGCCCCATCGCGTTGCAAATCGCCGACCGCCTGGTCACAGTCACCGTGGTCGGCCTGCTTAACCCGCAAGACGCCAATAACCGCCGCGCCCTCGACGGCTTGTTGGTGATGGATATTTCGACCGCGCAAGAACTGCTCGGACTCTCGGGCCGACTCACCCGCATTGACGTGATCGCCACCCCGGACGAAGCCAACGCCCTCGCGGCCTTATTGCCCCCCCACATTCGCCTGGCCCCGGCCAATGAACAAGCCGCCACCGCCGCGCAACTCACCGAAGCCTTTCAACTCAACCTCACCGCCCTCAGCCTGCTGGCGCTCGTCGTCGGGATGTTCCTCATCTACAACACCATCATGTTCAGCGTCGTGCAACGCCGCCGGGTGCTGGGCATTTTGCGGGCGCTCGGCGTCACCGGCGGACAAATCTTTACGCTCATCCTCTTTGAAGCTGGAGTCGTTTCCATCATTGGCGCAACGCTCGGCGTCGGCCTCGGCTGGGTGTTGGGGCAAGGCGCGGTGCGCCTCGTGACGCAGACCATCAACGACCTCTACTTCGTCCTCACCGTGCGCGAGACGCAACTCACGGCGCTGACCGTGATCAAAGGCGTGGGCGCAGGGCTCGGCGCGGGCCTGCTGGCCGCCTTCTTCCCGGCGCTCGAAGCCGCCAATGTCGAACCCGTCACCATCATGCGTGCCAGCACCCTTGAAGACCGGGTGCGGGCGTGGCTCCCCAAACTCTCCCTCGGCGGCGTTTTCCTAATCGGCCTCGGCACCGCCCTCGAATTACTTTTCACTTCATCACTTTTCACGGCCTTTAGTGGCCTGTTCGCCATCATCCTCGGCCTGGCCTTGCTCGTGCCCGCCACCACCGTCGGGCTGATGCACCTGCTCGGGCCAACGCTCAACCACGCGGGCGGAGTCCTCGGGCGGATCGCGGCGCGCACCGTGGTCAAAACCCTCAGTCGCACCAGCGTCGCCATCGCCGCGCTCATGGTCGCCATCTCCGTTACCATCGGCGTAAGCGTGATGATTGCCAGCTTCCGCGCCACGCTCATCAACTGGCTCAACATCACCCTGCTGGCCGACATCTACGTCTCGCCCACGGTCATCGCTGGGGCGCAAGCGGTGACCATTGATGCCACCCTGCCCGCGCGTCTCGCTCAACTCCCCGGCGTGCATGACCTCGAAACCCTGCGGCAGGTCGTAATCTCCAGCGAGTTTGGCGATGTGCGCCTGAGCGCGACTTCCTCGCAACGACCGCGCTCGACGCGTCTCTATCGCACCGCCGATAATGTTGATCCCTGGGCGGCCCTGCAGGGCGACGCGATTCTCGTCAGCGAGCCGTTTGCCTTTCATCACCATTTGCCCGCCCACAACGCCACCCTCACGCTCCGCACCGACTCGGGCGACCACACCTTTGCGGTGGCAGGCATCTATTACGATTACGCTTCCGATCAGGGGCGATTGTTGATGAGCGCAGAGACGTATCACCGCCATTGGAACGACCGCGCCATCTCGGGCCTCGCGGTGTACGCGGCCCCGGGCGTTGACCCGGCGGCGCTGGCGGACTCACTGCGCGCGGAACTGCGCGGCACGGCCCTGCAAGTGCAGGTCAACCGCGCCCTGCGCGATGAAGCCCTCATGGTCTTCGACCGCACCTTTGCTATTACGAATGCCTTGCGCTTATTGGCGGTGGTTGTGGCCTTCATCGGCGTGCTCAGCGCGCTCATGGCCTTGCAAATCGAGCGCGCCCGCGAACTCGCGACCCTGCAAGCCCTCGGCCTGACCGCCGGGCAATTGTGGCGGTTAACCCTGCTCGAAACCGGCCTCATGGGCGCAACCGCCGGATTACTCTCGCTCCCCACTGGCTTTGTCCTCGCGCTGGTGCTTATCTATGTGATTAACTTGCGTTCGTTTGGCTGGACGATTCAGATGGAACCCGAGTGGCTGGTGTATGTGCAAGCCTTCGGGGTGAGCGTGCTGGCCGCCCTGCTCGCCGCCATCTACCCCATGCGAAGATTGTTGAAGATGCCGGTGGCGACGGCGCTGAGGCAGGAATGATAGGGAACGATTGGAGGTTAGGAGCCCCAACTAACGATTGCGCCACGCCATTTCGAAACGTTCACGAATGGCCGGGGCTTCCAGAATTTCAACGAACTGGTCAAGCCATTCACGAATATAAGCCGCATCCAGTTTCTCGCCCTGCCGATAGACCACCCCCTGAATATCACTCACATCTTGGGGGCGTCCAGCCACGGCTTTGTGGATAATGAGGTCTTCCGCAGAACACAAGTGGATGGTTTTTCCAGGTTCGATCTCGTAATCAACCACCCGCTCAAAGAGTTGATCTTCGTACCCCGGCAATGCCATGGAGATGTCCACGTCAACCCCATTATCAGTCCGAATCAACACCATGCGCGTGGTCTGGGCAAAGTCCACAGGATTACTGGAACGCGAAGCAAAGCGAGTGGCGATCAATTGCACTAATTCGGCTGTACCGGTAGCGAGCGGAGAAGCCACCGAGATATCGGCATCTTTGGTCAACCGGGCTTCGCCCCACATTTGCACCGCCAAACCGCCGATGACAGCGTAGGGCAAACGATGGGTCTCAAAGAAACTGCCCACTTCCCAGGCGGCCGCAAACGGTTCAATCATAACCAGCCTTTATGCCGCGCTAGTGTCTCAAAAGCGCGCCGGAGTTGCAAATGATATTCCATTTTTTGTCGGGCCAAAGCCTCCCAATCGCCGCCTGCTTGTCGGCCAGTTTTTTTCCAGGTCACATACAACGCGACAAAAATCGCACGGGCCTCAGCATCCGTCATCGTTTGCAGACGAGCGCGACGCTCAGCCTCGGTGATTTTATTAACGATGGCATAGCCTCTAAGCGTTTGCAGAACGGTCACGCGGTCTAATTTGGAGGCCATGCGCTTATTGTATAACACTCAGGTCAACCATGCTTAATCGCCTTCTTTCTTTCTTTCTAGCCTTATCATTATTCTGTAGTGCTTGCGCCCGTCCCACACCCGCGCCGAGCATCCTCGGGAACGAAGCCGACACCAGCGGCTTTGCCCGCGCGCTCGCGCCGATGGCGTTTGAGTTTCCGCGCGACCACGGGCCGCATTTCGATTTTCAGACCGAGTGGTGGTATTACACCGGCAACCTCGAGGCCGCCGATGGCCGCCACTTTGGGTATCAACTGACTTTCTTCCGGCGCGGTCTCACGCCCGGCGCGCCCCCGTCCCGCCCGTCAGATTTTGGGACGAACCAAATTTATTTCGCGCACTTCGCGCTGACGGACGCCCAAAACGCGCAACACTTATTCGCCGAACGGTTTAGTCGGGGCGCGGCGGGGTTGGCGGGGGCCAGCGGCGAGCCCTTTGGCGTCTGGCTGGAGGATTGGAAAGTCGAATCACTCACTGCCGTTGGGGATGCCGTCCACCTGTGGGCGCGCGATAACGCGGTGGGCTTGGATTTAACGTTGAAAGCGGCAAAGCCCGTCGTGGCGCACGGTCAGCAGGGGTTGAGTCAAAAGAGCGAGGCGGCTGGCAACGCGTCGTATTATCTCAGTTTCACGCGGATGGATACTGAGGGTCAAGTGACCTTGAATGGGCAGACTTACGCGGTGCGCGGCGAGGGTTGGTTCGACCACGAGTGGAGCACGAGCGCGTTGGGCGCGAACCAAGTGGGGTGGGATTGGTTTTCTTTGCAACTGAGCGATGGGCGCGAGTTGATGTTTTTTCAGTTGCGCGAGACGGATGGCAAAATTAGCGCGGTGTCGGCGGCGACGTTGATTGAGAAGGATGGCAGTACGCGCCAACTGGCCGCGAGTGAAATTGAATTGGAAGTGACCGGCCAGTGGATTAGCCCGGCGACCAAAGGGGCGTACCCTAACGAGTGGCGTTTATCCATCCCCTCAGCGGGGATTGAGTTGCAGATTGAACCGTGGCTGGCCGGGCAGGAAATGCGTGTGAGTTTTCCCTATTGGGAGGGGGCCGTGAAGATAACGGGGACGAGTAATGGCGGGGCGGTGACGGGCAATGGGTATATTGAACTAACGGGTTATGTGAGTAGCATGCAAGGGGTTTTCTAAAGCAACCACGGATTACACAGATTTTTGTCTTGAGAAATAATCCGTGAAATCCGGGGTTTCAATTAACCGCGATGAATTCCATGACTGCTTGATTGAAAATCTCAAACTGGTCGTACGGTGTAGCGTGGCTGGAGTCGGGGATGACGAGCAGGCGGGAGTGAGGGAGACCACGGTGAAGCGTTTCTTTGGCTGAGAGCGCCACGGTGGTATCCCGGTCACCGGTGACCACGAGGGCTGGGTGCTGAAGGGTGGGGAGTTGGTCGAGGACGTTGAAGCGCAGGAGGGCGCGCATGGCGGCGAAGTAGGTGCGGCGCGGGTTTTGGCTCAGGCTGGCAATCGCGGCCTGGCGATGAGGGGCCTGCTCGGGTTTGGGGAAGAGGCCCCGGGCCACAAAGGCGGCGACTTGCGGCATGCTCCCAAAGGACAACAAATAGAGCCGTTGCAATTGGCGCGCGAGGCCCCGCGACCCGGCGGGTTGATATTTGGCGAAAGTGTTGACGAGGGTCAGTGACCGCACCCGCGCGCTGTGGCGTTGGGCCAACGCGAGGGCCACGCATCCGCCGAGGGAGAGCGCGACCACATGGGCCGGAGGTTGTCCCAGTTGGGTCAGCAAACCCGCCACATCGTCGGCCATTTGCTCGATGGTGAAACTGCCAGTGGGGTTATTCGATTGGCCGTGCGCGCGTAAATCAACAGCGATGACGCGGTGCGTGGGAGAGAACGCAGGGACTTGCAAAGTCCGGTCGGCGGACGAGGAGCCCATGCCATGCAGGAAAAGCACGGGCGGGTCGGCGGTTCCAGTGAGGT
>CAYUFY010000131.1:6558-12509 GCA_964443795.1 uncultured Anaerolineales bacterium
GTGAGGTCTTTAAGTTGAGCGACGGGCATTAAAGTGTCACGTGTCACTGGCTTTACGGTAGGTGTCTTTAAATTCACTCGTCGCCACCGGCACCACAATTTGCCCCTCGGCGGGGTCGCCAACGAGGGTGATTTTTTCGGGGTGATGCGCGGCGAGATAGGCGGTGTAGGCCGCGGCGAGGGCATCGAGTTGGTCGTGTGAGAATAGGTGCGGCAGGTCTAGCGTGCCTTCGAGCAAATGGTGGCGCGTGATTTCTTCCACCGAGTCCATCGGGTCGGGGATGTCGAGGCCTTCATCGAACAACACGCATTGGCGTTGCAGGCGACCTTCGAGCGTGTCTTTGCGGAAGGGGAGATGGCCGAGCAGAACGGTGTAACAGGCGTGCGGATGAACTTCCAGCAGTTGCTTGGGCGCGGATGAGTTAGGCCGATAAGTTTCGTAACCCTCGGCGCGCAGGGTGTTGAAGAGTTGAAAGCCCGCTTGCATCCACGCGGGCGCGGTTTCGGTTTCGACGGGGGTGGTGTAGAGACGAATATCGCGCTTCCTCAGTTCATGTTCGCAAGCTCGATAGCCCGTCCAAATTTTGCTATTGACTGAGAGGCCATAGCGCTGGCGCACTTCGGGGTCGGCCATGCGCCCGGTGTTGGGGCTTTGTGGCGCGTCTATAGCTATCACCGCCGAGGGCTGGGCGCGGATGAGGGCGAGCAATTCTTCGAGACTACCCGCGCCGCTTTGCACCACGCGCAAGTCGTCGTCGAGCACGGCGTAGTCCATGGGGCGCTTGCCAGCGGTGGGGTCAATGCCGAGGTAGAGGGGAGGCATGGTGTTTTTTCTCAACTGATGGAACGGATAAATCAGATTGTAAAATCCGTTCAATCCGTTGACAAAGATTTTTGAAACTGTTCCAATAACTCGGTACTGCCCCTATACGGTGGCAGCCACGGGCGCTCGGTCATTTCGCGCAGGACGCGTTGCAAGGTTTTGCCGCGCGCGAGCAGGCTGGCGGCGACCAGCGGACGAGTGCGGTGCACGCCCAACGGCGCGTAGAGCAAAACTTTGCGCCCGGCGGCCAGGGCGGCTTCAATGAATTGCACACCGAGCTTGAGCTGGTCAAGGGTGTAGTCCGGTTCTTCGGCCAGCGGGAGCCACAACAGCGCCCAGGGCAACGGCTCCCCCAACGGGCGCGGATTCTCCGACGAGACCACAATCACCGCTGAGACGCCAGTTTGCCCTTGAAAATCGCGCCAATCGGCCAGGGCCAAATCACCGCCGGCCACAAAAATTTCGTCGGTCGCCCAAGTCATGCGGCGAGTATAGCGCGTCTTGGAGAGGGGCGAAAGTCGGGTATACTTTGGGTCAGTAAGTGGTTAGCCCATTTAGGAGCGTGCAAGTTATGGAAGACCTCACCGGAAAAAAGCTTGGCCCGTATGAAATCATCGGCCCGCTGGGGGAAGGCGGCATGGCGGCGGTCTACAAAGCCTATCAGGCCGGGATGGATCGTCATGTTGCCCTTAAAGTCTTGCCCCAAAACCTAGCCAAAGACCCGCAGTTTCTCGGGCGATTCCAGAACGAAGCCCGGGTTATCGCCAAACTCCAGCATCCGCACATCCTCCCCATCCACGATTTCGGCGAGGCCGAGGGCTACACTTATTTGGTCATGCCGCTCATCAGCAGTGGCACGCTCGGCGGCCTACTCAAAGGCGACCCCCTGCCCCTGCCGCGCGTCCGCAAATTATTTTCCCAACTCGGCGACGCGCTCGATTACGCGCATACCCAAAACCTGGTCCATCGCGATCTCAAGCCCGGCAACGTGCTGGTGGATGAGCGCGGCAATTGTTTGCTCACCGACTTCGGCATCGCCAAACTGGTGCAGGGCGGGACAGAAAAATTCACCACGACCGGCGCGTTGATTGGCACCCCGGCGTATATGTCGCCCGAACAGGGGCGCGGCGACAAGGTGGACGCGCGCACCGACATCTACGCTCTCGGCGTGATTTTGTACGAGATGGTGACCGGCCAGGTGCCCTTCAGCGCCGAGACGCCGGTGGCCGTCGTGCTGAAACACATCCAGGCGGAACTGCCGCCCGCGCGGTCACTCAACCCCGAACTGCCAGAGGCCGTTGAAGCCGTCCTCGCTAAAGCCTTGGCCAAAGATGCCGATGACCGCTTTGCCACCGCCGGGGACATGGTGGCCGCCTTGCAAGCCGCCATCCCCGAGGGCGCGGATACCGGCACCTGGCCCGGCAAAATCAGTTCGACAGCGGCGATGAAATCGCCGAGCCAGCCCAACACCACGCTCCCGGCCAATGAAGCCAAACCCGGCACGATCACTTTGACCGTGCCGCCAGCGTTCGCGCGCGTGCCGGTGTGGGGCTGGGCCGTGGCGGCCATAATTATCCTGGGGCTGATTGGTGGAGCGTGGAACCTGATGCGCAACCAGCAACAAACCGCGCAGGCCACCCAGACCGCCGAAGCGATTGCCTTATTGACGCGCACCGCGCCCACCGCGACTCCGCCCCCTGCCGCGACACTGGCCCCCACCGCGCTACCCGCGTCCCCCACGGTTCCCCCCACCCTCGCGCCCACCGAAACCCCGGCCCTGCAAGTCGGTGACACCGCCGAAGCCTCAACCGATGGCGCGTTGCTGGTGTTCATCCCGGCTGGCCCCTTCCGCATCGGCTCGGATGACCAGGACCCCGTCGGGCAATCCAACGAAAAGCCCTCCGTCATTGTGACCCTCAAAGACTATTGGATAGACCAGACCGAAGTTACCAATCTGCAATACCTCGATTGTGTGGACCTCGGCCCCTGCACCGAGCCAAACTCGGATCATTTCGGCGACCCGGACTACGCCGACCATCCCGTGGTCGGCGTGGATTGGGTGCAAGCCGGGCAATATTGCGAATGGGCCGGTCGCCGCCTCCCCACCGAGGCCGAATGGGAAAAAGCCGCGCGCGGCCCGGAGGGGCTTATTTGGCCCTGGGGTAATCAGGCCCCCGATGATACCCGCGCCAACTTCACCGGCAAGGCTACCCAGCCGGTGGGTAGCTACCCCAAAGGCGCAGGCCGGGCCTATGGTGTTTTGGATATGGCGGGCAACGTATGGGAATGGACCAGTGCCTGGTATGTCGCTGACATCTACAAAACCATGCCCTTGGAAGACCCGCCCAGCCCCACCACCGGCCCCAACAACTTGCGCGTCTTGCGCGGCGGCTCGTGGGGCACCACCCAAGTTTCCATCCGCGCCGCCAACCGCAGTCGCAACGCGCCCACCGCGCAAGAAGAAACCATCGGCTTCCGGTGCGCGGCGGATAATGTGCCCTGACAACAATATCATCTTCTCCAATCAGGTATACAATACTCCCAGCGGATAATCTCATCCGCTGGGATTTTTTTTTGCGCTGGCATTCGGGAGGGCAGTGCAATGGAAGACCTGACCGGCAAGCAACTCAACCATTACCAAATTGTCGCGTCCTTGGGCGAAGGCGGCATGGCGGCGGTCTACAAAGCTTATCAGCCAGCCATGGACCGCTATGTGGCGCTCAAGATTCTCCCCCGTCACTTCGCCAGTGATCCACTGTTTGTCACCCGCTTCGAGCAGGAAGCCAAAGTCCTCGCTAAACTCCAACACCCGCACATCCTCCCGGTCTTCGACTTTGGCGAAGTTGATGGCTACACTTACATCGTCATGCCGTATATTCAAAGCGGCACCCTCGCCGAACTATTGACTGGCCAGCCCTGCCCGTGGCCGAAAACTTCCAGCATCATCACCCAACTGGCCGACGCACTCGATTACGCCCATGCCCACGGCTTAATTCACCGCGACGTTAAACCCACCAATGTTTTAATTGACGACAGCGGTCATTGCTTGCTAACTGATTTTGGGCTGGCCAAAATCATGGAGGGGGCGATACACCTTACCACTTCGGGGGCCATCATGGGCACGCCCGCCTACATGTCGCCGGAACAGGGGATGGGGCGCAAACTGGATGGGCGCACCGATGTGTACGCTCTCGGCGTGATTCTTTACGAGTTCGCCACCGGTCGCACCCCCTACACGGCCGACACCCCCATGGCGGTGATGATTAAGCACATCAGCGACCCTTTGCCCCTCCCCAGTTCCATCAACCCCGAAATTCCTCCGGCGGCCGAGCGCGTGATTCTCAAAGCGCTGGCTAAAGACCCTGAAGACCGCTTTGCGACGGCGGGCGATATGGCCGAAGCGTTACAACTGGCGTTATCGGCCCCCAACGCGGTCAGCGCGCCAAA
Source organism: uncultured Anaerolineales bacterium (assembly GCA_964443795.1). Classification (GTDB taxonomy): domain Bacteria; phylum Chloroflexota; class Anaerolineae; order Anaerolineales; family UBA6663; genus DATDRS01. The sequence goes on from CAYUFY010000131.1 coordinate 10,828, forward strand.
AATATCGGCGCAATTCATTCCGCCGGCCAGTGTCACGTCCCTGCCTCCCCCGCTCGCCACCTCCCCCCCGGTGCCCGGCGCTCCCCCACCCATTACCTATGCGCCTCAGCCCTCGCTCAACAAGCCGCTAATTTTTTTGGGTCTCGCGGTGATTATCGCCGCCAGCATCTTGACCGTGCCCACCCTGCTTAACTTGTTTCAACCCGCCCCCACGCCCACAGCTTTCCCCACCAGTTTACCCACTGCGCCGCTCGCCACCCCCACCGTACCGGCTTCCTCACCTACGCCACTCCCCACCGACACCGCCATCCCAGCCTCGCCCACCCCACTGCCGCCCACCTCCACGCCCGATGTTTTGACCGGGCACATTGTCTTTGTTTCGGGCCGTGATAACGACGAAGAAATCTATAGCATGAATGCCGATGGCTCAAATCAAACCCGTCTCACTTTCAGTCAGTACGCCGACAATGAACCAGTCCTCAGTCCGGATGGCACGCAGATTGTGTTCGTCTCCCAACGCGCGGGGGGGCACAAACTTTTCATTATGAACACCGATGGTTCCGACCAACATCAACTCACCGACGGCCAGGCCGACCAGGAATACGACCCGTATTTCTCCCCCGATGGACAATGGCTTGTGTATTCTTCCAGCCGAGGCGGGCGGTTTGAGTTGTGGCTCATCAAGCGGGATGGCACCGAGCTACGGCAGTTGACCTCCGGCCCCAACGGCAAAAACCTCCCCGCCTGGTCGCCCGATGGGCAGTGGGTGGCCTATGGCTCGGTGGAAGCCGAAGGCGATGTTATCAAACTCATCCGCCCCGATGGCACGGATGACCGGGTGCTCCTCCGGCAGGACGATGGCTATGTCAGTGGTTGGGCGGGAGACCGCATCTTGTTTGTCGCGCCCAACGGTAGCAAGACCGACATTTTTTCCGTGAACATCGAAGGCGCTGATATTTGGCAACTGACTGCTGACCCGGCCAATGACAAAGGCCCCTTTGGCACCTGGGATGGGCGCTTCATCCTATTCAACTCAGCCCGCGATGGCAATGACGAAATCTATGTGATGCGGCCCGATGGCTCAGGCCAAACACGCCTGACCATGAATACCGGCGGCAATGACTTCATGGCCACTTGGGGGCCATAATTTTTTATGGAAGACCTGACCGGCAAGCAACTCAACCCCTATCAAATCGTCGCGCCCTTGGGCGAAGGCGGCATGGCGGCGGTCTACAAAGCCTACCAGCCCGCCATGGATCGCTATGTGGCGCTCAAGGTCCTCCCCCGCCACTTCGCCAGCGACCCGCAGTTCGTCTCCCGGTTCCAGCAGGAAGCTAAAGTCCTGGCCAAACTCCAGCATCCCCACATCCTGCCCGTCTTCGATTTCGGTGAAGCCGATGGCTACACTTACATTGTGATGCCCTTCATTCAAAGCGGCACGCTCGCCAACCTCATGCAAGGCCAAGTGTTGCCTCTCTCTCAAGTTTCAGCCTTCATCACGCAAATTGGCAAAGCGTTGGATTATGCTCATGCGCATGGTCTGGTTCATCGGGATGTAAAACCCAGCAATGTGCTTTTGGATGAGCAAGGGAATTGCCTGCTGAGTGATTTTGGTTTGGTCAAACTCGTGGAAACGTCATTTAAGTTAACCCAAACCGGAGGCGTATTAGGCACTCCCGCCT
>CAYUFY010000132.1:0-12509 GCA_964443795.1 uncultured Anaerolineales bacterium
GAATGTGATGTGATGAAATCCAGGGCGAGGTCAGGCTTGGCGGAAGAGAGGGGGATGACCCAATCGTGTTCGAGAAGAATGGCGGGTTGGCCGGTGATGGGCAAAGATTTAACGCCGGGATACGGCAATTCCCCGAGGGCGAGGGTCACGGCAAAATCTCCCCGGCCCGCGCGTAACCCACTTTCGGGATCGGTCATAAGTTGCGGGCGCGCGTCCAGTAGATCGCTTTCGATTTGGGCCAGGTGGCCGGGGTGTGAATCGTTGGGTGAGTAGCCACGGCGCATGAGCGCGTGTCCGATGACAAAGCGTGGGGAATCGGGCCAGAGGGTAGCATGAGTCCATAGGTCGGCAGGGGTGGGCGGGGCGGCGCGATATAGGATCGTGGTTAAGGCTGGGCCGTAGGGGAGGGTATAGGCCCCGTCGGGGTCGTGGGCGCGCCCCGGTTGGCCGGGGATGGCGCGTAATTGATGGCTTTGGATAAGCTGGGCGGCGGCGTAGGCCGGTAGGAGCGCCAGGTCAAACGTGGCGAGGTGCGGGAGGAGGGCCTCGGCGCTGGGGAAAAAAGAATGCGGACAGGGGAGCGGCAGGGTGGCGGCGAGCCGGAGACTGGGGCGAGGTAATAAGGCGGCCCCGAGAGTGGTGCCGCTAAGTTTTAGAAATGTCCGACGAGGGAGGCGGGGCCGCATCTTTCGGGGCTTCCGGGGTGGCAGAATTATCTTGACTTAAGTCTTGTAAGGTTTTTACCAGCACCGCCAGCTCGCGTTGCAGTTCGTTGTAGTGTTCCTGCACTTCGGCGACCAGTCGCCGGTAGGTTTCTTTCTGTTCTTCGGGGAGGAGGGCCAGTTGTTCTTTGCTCCGCGCGATTTGCTGGGCTTTTTGGCGGAGCTTGCTTTCGAGGCGCTGGCGGTGACCGGTGTAGAACTCTTTCTCGGACATGGTGGGCGTGGTTTGGGCATGGCCCGTGAGCGCATCGGCCACGGCGATGAGGAGTTCATCGGTGTTGATGGGTTTGGGGAGGAAGCGCATGGCGCCCAACCCCAGAGCGAACTTTTCATCTTCGGCGGAGACATAGGTGGCGGAGAGGAAGATGATGGGGATGCTGGCGGTCTGCGGGTTGGCGCGGAGGGTGTGGGCGAGCGCGAACCCGTCCACCCGGGGCATAAGAATGTCGGTGAGGATGACGGCGGGCTTTTCCTGGGCGATGAGGTCAAGCGCCTCCTGCCCGTCTTTGGCGGTCTGGGTGGCGTAGCCGCGGAGTTTGAGTTGAATGTCAATCAACTCGCGCACCGAGGCGATGTCTTCGACGATGAGGATGGAGCCGATATTGATGGCCAAAGTCTAAAATTCCAAATTCAAAGATTTAAATTTCAAAAGCACGCTAAGATTGTAGATGGGAGGGGAGGGAGCGTCAAGTTAAAGAGTGATGAGCGAAAAGTGACACGCATTCGAGATGATGGGTTTGCGGGAACAGATCCAAAGGTTGCACCCATTGCAAACTGTAACCCCCCGTCGCTAGGAGTTTGGCATCGCGGGCGAAGGTGGCCGGGTCGCAGGCGACGTAGACGAGGTGCGGGGCGGCGAGTTGGTTGAGGGCGGCTATCACGGCGGGGGCGCACCCGGCGCGCGGCGGGTCGAGCACAACCGCGTCGGGCCGCGCCTCCAGCTGGGGAAGCACATCTTCCGCGCGGGCCTCATATATTTCCACGTTGTCGAATTCGTCCAGGTTAATCGCCGCATCGTTCACTGCGGGAGCGTACGACTCTATCCCAATCACTTGTTTGACTTGGGGCGCGATGAAGGCGGTGAACAGGCCGACGCCACAATAGAGATCGAGGACGGTTTCGTGACCGGTGAGGGCGAGGCCTTCGAGGACGAGTTCAACCAGCCGCTCGGCGAGTGGGGTGTTGATTTGGAAGAACGACCCGGCGGAGAGTTGGAACGCGCGGCCCCGCACGGTTTCGGTGAGCGAGTCGCCGCCCGCGAGGGGAAGCGTGGACCCGTCGGGCCGCAGTAGCGTCGCGGCGACGGGCAAGTCCAATTCCATTGCGGGCGGGTCGGCCTCGGTTTCAAAAATCACCAGTGCCTCGCCCTCGGTGTTGGCGCGCAATGTCACCCGGTCTAGTTCGGGCACCGCTTGGGGCTCGATGGCGATGTGCGGGAAGAGCGCGTTGAGCGTGGGCAACAGCTGGTGACATTCGGCGATGGGGACGAGGGTGTGCGAATGGGCGGCGCGTAACCCCAACTGGCCCGCCGGGGTGAGGCTGAATTGGACGTGGTTGCGGTAGTTGAACGGATTGGGCGCGGGGATGATCGGGCGCACGGGCGGATGGGTGAACCCGCCGAGGCGCGTGAGTTGGTCGCGGATGGTTTGCTGTTTGAAAGCGAGTTGTGCGGGGTAGGCGAGGTGTTGGAGGTGACAGCCGCCGCAGGCCCCCACCCCCGGCCCCTCCCCTGTCGCGGTTTTCAGCGACGGGGGAGGGGAGTCAACCCCCATCCCTGGCCCTTCCCCTATCGCGGTTTTCAGCGACAGGGGAAGGGAGAAGTGGTGGGGGCAACGCGGGGCGATGCGGTCAGGCGAGGGTTTAATGACTTCCAGCAACTTGGCCCGCGCGAAGTTTTTCTTTTCCTCCACAATTTCCACCCGTACGATTTCGCCGGGGAGGGCGTAGGGCACAAACACCGCGCGGCCTTCGTGGCGGCCAATGCCTTCGGCGGCGTGGGAGAGGGTGGTGATGGTAAGCGTGAGCACAGGGGAATGATAAGGGAGGAAAGAGTAAATCCCAAATCTAAAATTACCAATCCCCAATAACCCATTACCGCTTTATAATCTCGCCCGATGAAAGTCTCACTCATTATGACCGTGCTCAACGAAGGCGAATCCGTGCGCGCGGTGTTAGATTCCCTGGTGGCGCAAACCCGTCTGCCCGATGAGGTGGTGATTGCCGATGGTGGTTCGCGCGATAACACCATGGCGCTCATGCAAGCGTATGTTGGCCGCCTGCCGTTGAAGATTATCAGCGCGCCAGGGGCCAACATTTCCCAGGGGCGCAACGCCGCCATCCGCGCGGCCAGTGGTGAGGTGATTGCGGTGACCGATGCCGGGGTGCGGTGTGAGCCTGAATGGTTGGAGAGACTAACTTCAAATTTCAAAATCCAAAATTCAAAACCCCAAACCCCCAATGCAGAGCCGATGATGGTGGCGGGATTTTTCCAATCCGACCCGGCCAACGTGCTTGAAATCGCCATGGGCGCGACGGGTCTGCCCGACGCAAGTGAAATCAACCCGCAGACTTATTTGCCCTCGAGCCGGAGCGTGGCGTTCCGCAAAGACGCGTGGGCGGCGGTGGGCGGGTATCCCGAATGGCTCGACTTCTCCGAGGACGTGTTGTTTGATTTGAAACTGCGCGCGCGATTCGGCCCGTTCATTTTTGTGCCCGAGGCCATTGTGCATTTTCGCCCGCGCGGTAGTCTAAGCGCCCTCGCTAAACAGTATTACCGTTACGCGCGCGGTGATGGCAAAGCCAACCTGTTCCCGCGTTTGCACGCCATCCGCTACTTTGCTTATCTAATTGCCGCCCCCCTGGGCGCGTATGCAGCGCTCACCGTGAGCGCCTGGCTGTGGCTCCTGGGCGTGCTGGCCGGGCTGGCTTACATCCGCCTGCCTCTGCGCCGCGTCTGGCCGCAACTCACCCAACTAGCGTGGACTGATAGACTGCAGGTTCTCTTTTACATCCCCCTCATCCGCCTCGTCGGCGACATCGCCAAAATGATTGGCTACCCCGCCGGAGTGTGGTGGCGCTTGGCTCATCCCAAGCTGGAGAAATGAAATGCGACTCTTTGAAATATTAACCCTCCTCAGCCTCGGCGTGGCCCTCAGCGCCTTTCTCTGGCCCGCCGGGTTACGGCGACCCGTAGCGTGGTCGGCGGCCGGCGGCGCGCTCATCTTCGCGCTCATCCATCTCGGCCTCGAACACGAACGCTGGCAAATGGTCCCGGCCTACGCGCTCATCGCCATCCTTGTCTCCAGCGCGTTACTCAGCCGCTTTCGCCCCTCGCCCGAAAAACCGCGCGGCTTGTGGTCACTCATTGGCTCGGGTATTGCCAGCCTCGGCGTGCTCCTCACTTGCGCCGCCCCGCCCATCTTGTTCCCCGTGCCAGTCTTGCCCAACCCCGGTGGCCCCTATGCCATCGGCACAACGTCCTTCGCCATCACCGACCCCGCGCGGATTGACCCCTACGCTCCCACGCCCAACACCCCGCGCGAGTTGATGATTCAAATCTGGTATCCCGCCTCCCCCGCGTCGGGCGCGAAAACCGGTGGCTGGATGAACCGCCTCGACGTGGCCGGCCCAGCTATCGCCACCTATCTCAAACTCCCCTCGTTTATTCTTGACCATGCCAACCTCATCGTGACAAATTCTTACCCCGATGCGCCCGTGGCCCCGGCGGAATCCCGTTACCCCATCGTTATCTACTCCCACGGTTGGAGCGGCTTCCGCACCATCAACACCAATCAGACGGAAGCCCTCGCCAGTCGCGGCTTCATCGTCGTCAGCATAGACCACACCTATGGCGCGCTCGTCACGGTCTTCCCCGATGGCCGCGTGGCCCTCAACAACCCACAGGCCTTGCCCTCCGAGACCAGCGTCGGGGCCGATGAGTATAAACGCGCCAGTGAGATGGTGGAAGGCGTGTATGCCGCCGATATTCGTTTTGTGATGGACACCCTGGAGCGTCTGAACGCCGGAGAAATTGACGCGCGCTTTGCGGGCCGCTTGGATTTGGAGCGGCTCGGAGTTTTCGGGCATTCCACCGGCGGTGGGGCAACGGTCCTAGCCTGCCAAGCCGATGCCCGCTGTAAAGCCGGCTTGGGTATGGACGCGTGGGTTGTCCCTGTGCCCGAGGCCGCGATTACCGCCGGGCTGACGCAACCGTTCTTTTTTATGGAGAGCGAGGTCTGGGCATCGGCCAAAAACAAAGCCAAGATGGAAACCCTCTATGGCGCGCACTTAGAGTCGGAGGCCTATCGAATGACCATTCTCGGCACCAAACACTACGACTTTACTTTGCTCCCGTTGCTTACACCCCTCGCCCCCGCGCTTAAACTCAAAGGCCCCCTCAACGGCCCGCGCGGAATGCAAATCATCACCGATTACTTGGTGGCGTTTTTTGAGCATTACTTGCAGGGCAAAGATGCGCCGTTGTTAGCCGGGCCAGCAATTGACTATCCTGAAGTAAAATTTGAAAAGCGCGGGCCGTAAATCTGGAAGTAGAACAAGCGCCCTCCATGTCTTTGCCGCGAACTGAGCGAATTTGCGCGAAAAAATTTTTGAGATAATTTGCGAAATTCGCGGCAAGAAATTGTTTTGGACAATATCTGATGAGCAAAACTAAACAGAAGCGTTTGGCGACAAAAGGCTGGCAAGTCGGGAGCGTATCAGACTTCCTCGGCTTAACGGCTGACGAAGCAACCTATATTGATTTGAAGCTGGCTTTGAGTCGGCAAGTGCGCGAATTGCGCCGGGGGAAGAAGCTAACTCAAACACAAGCGGCGCGGCTATTCGGTTCCAGTCAATCGCGCGTGGCGAAAATGGAAGCCGGAGATGAGTCGGTGTCACTGGATTTGTTGATTCAGTCCCTGTTGGCCCTCGGAACCATCCGTAAAGAGTTAGCGCGGATTATTGGGGCGTAACCTGCCTGCTGGATAAAAATGCGCCGAGTAGTTATTGGCTACTCGGCGCATTTTTTATTTTTCAGAACTCCACCCCATGTCGTGGTTCCCCACTAGCCATTCACCAGGGTTTACTTCAGCGTGTCGCGCAACGCGGCTTCGGCTTCGGGGAACTTGAATTTATACCCGGCTTGCAACAACCGTTGGGGAATTTGCCGCTGACCGCTGAGGAGTAGGGCGTCGGCGAGTTCGCCCATGACAAGGCGTAGGGCAAAGGCCGGGGCGGGCATAAACGCCGGGCGGTTCATCACCTTGCCCAGTACTTTGGCAAACTCGCCCATGCGGAGCGGGTTGGGCGACGAGAGATTAAAGGCACCGCTTGCGTTGGGCGTGTCAATCAGAAACCGTAGCGCGCCAATCTCGTCGGCCATGTGGAGCCAGGGCCACCACTGCTTGCCACTGCCCAGCGGGCCGCCCGCGAATAGATTGAACATCAACAACAAGGGCGCGAGCGCGCCGCCTCTCTTGCTCAACGGCAGGCCGGTGCGGATGATCGCCACCCGTGTTTGGCCCTCGATGGGCTTCACCGAATTTTCCCAATCCACACAGACCTGCGCCAGAAAACCCTTGCCGGGGGCGTGGGTCTCGGTCACTTCCTCATCGCCGCAGGGGCCATAGTAGCCCACCGCCGAGGACTGAATAACCACCGGTTTTTGCTTGGCATTTTGCACCGCCTCGACCACCGCCTTACCCGCGTTGAGGCGGCTGTCCCGGATGACTTGTTTGCGCGCGGGCGTCCAGCGATCAATACCGGGCCGCCCGGCGATGCTTTCGCCCGCCAGGTTGACGATGGCTCCCGCGCCGTCGGCGAGATGCCCCCAGCCCTGCGCGGATTGCCCATCCCAGCGCTCGGGGCGCGCGCCCGTCGGGAGGCCGGTGACCCGCGCGGGATCGCGGGTCAGGATGATGACTTCATGTCGATCGCGGGTCAAACTGTGGGTAAGTTCGCGGCCCAATAAACCACTGCCGCCGGTGATGAGGATGCGCATTGAGTTAGCTCCAAGGATTGTCTGAGGTGAGACCTTACTTCACGACAATTTGTTCAACTTCCAAACGGTCGCCGATTTCATTGTCATTCAGTGTAACCCCCAATCGGCTTGAGTCAATTGGGGTGTATAGGCCCAGCATGAGCGTGTAAGCGCCGGGGGACAGGTCGCTCGGGACAAGCACGCCGTAGTTGTCGGGGTAAACCTGCGCGGGTTGCCAGTCCACCGTGGGCAGGCGGCCACCGCCGGGCTCGCTATCCCATTGGGCCACGGGCGGCGCGTCGAGCGCGTCATAGAGATGGATAAAAACTTTATAGCGCTCGGCGAGTTGTGTGTCCGTTGTCCAGAAGAGCGTGATTTGTAAGATGTCGCCCTGTGCGAGGTCGACGGCCTGAAGCGTGTAACCTTCGAGGACGATGTGCGTCCCAAACCCTGCGCCCACGCGGACTGCCGGTTCCCGAGCGGGTGAGGCCGCCGCGTAGGTGGCGAGGCGCACGTTGCCATGCCATTCGTCCCCGGCCTTGAAGGTGTTGGCGTTCAGCCAGTTCTCGATGAAGTGGTCGGGGTCGGCTTGCTCGTCGCCCCAATAGAGGACGAAGAGGCGTTGGTGTGTGCTGGCGATTTGTGTGAGGTGGGCCTCGGTGGTCGCCGGGTCGAGCGGGCGCGTGGTGGGGAGTGGAAAAATCTCGTGGGGGTAGTAATAACCAAAGGCTTCGATTTGATTCGGTGAGTTGAGGATGACCGCATCGGTGGGGCGGTGAATTTGCAGGAGGCGTTGGGCGATGGCGCGGTAGTCGTCGCGGAAGTAGGTTGGATTGAAATATAAATTAGATAGAGATGTATAGGTGAAATAGGCGATTGGGATGAAAAGTAAAAAGTGAAAAAGCGAAAAGAGACTTGGTCGTCGCGGTACGAGCGCATGGCCTAACAACAAACACAGCGGCGGCACGGCGATGAGCAGGAATTTGGAAAATGCTTCGGTGAAGAGGCCGAAGGCGAGGGTGAGGCCGATGGGGACGAGGAGCCAGAGGAGGACGGGAGAGCGTAATTGGTAATTGGTAATTCGTGAGGGGCGAGATGGGGTGGGTGAAAAGTGAAAAGTGAGAGTAAGGAAAAACAAGAGGCCAACCGCCCATAGGCCGAGCATGACCTTGTCCGTTTCAATGGTGCGGCCAAAGGTGAGATAGCGGGTAACGTCGGCCATAGCAGTGAAGAAGGCTGGAAACTCACGCGCTGAAGGCCAAGTGCTGAGTTGGCGGTAGGCGGTGGGGAGCCAGGGAGTGAAAAGTAATAAAGTGAAAAATTGGAGGGTGAACCATTGCGTGAGGCGGGGGCGCCATTTTGCGCGATGATAGATTACGCTGTCGCCCAGCGCGGCGAGGTTTTGAGCGAGGAGGATGAAGGGGAAAGCATAATGGGTATAAAGCCCCAACGTTGTGACAAAGCAATAACTAATTTCCAATCCCCAATTACCCCTTGAAGGTTTAAGCCATTTGGCGAATAACCCAAATGAGGCCGCGCCCAATGTAACCAGCAAAGCATACATCCGCGCTTCTTGGGAGTAGTAGATGAGAAACGGATTGACCGCGCTGAGGAGGGCGGCGAGCAGGGCGGCGGTGGGGTTGAAGTATTGCAGACCGAGGCGGTAGAGCAGGGCGATGAGGACAATGCCCGTGAGCGCCGAGAAACTGCGGAGGGCGAATTCGGTTTCACCGGTGAAGGCGGCCCAGGCTTTGAGAACGAGGTAATAGGCCGGGGGATGAATATCGGCGGCGGAGTCACGGAGGATGGCGCTGACGCTTTTTGCGGTCATGGCGCGCGAGTTGCCTTCGTCGTTCCAGTAGCTTTGGTAGTCGAGGCGGTAGAAGCGGAGGAGGGTGGCGAGGAGGAGAACGAGTAGCAGGGGGGCGCGGGAGCGGGGGAGCATGGGGGAAAGATGCAGGGGAGCAGGGGGAAGTTTTAATGCAAAGGGCGCGAAGGAGGCACAAAGAACGCGAAGGGTTTGGGAAAATGTTCGGGATGGGCAATCACTATCGGGAGCGGATTAGCTTGAAAATTTTTTAGTCCCATACCATACGCCTAAAACGAGCATCAGCGTCATGAGTAATGCCCAGGTTCTATCTGCCACCTTTTTTACAATGAAACCATCAATGACATTGTGCCCACTGGTGTTGGTGAGTTCGACGGTGTGTTGGCCGTCGGTGAGGCCGTGGGCGAGGGGGATGATGGCGAGGTGGGGAACGTCTGAGTGCAGGTCAAGGTTGAGGGGCACCGAATCCATGCGGGCGGTGAGGGTTCCCGCGTCGGGGCCGCGCATCACGCTGAGGCTGAGGTCAGTGCCAGTAAAGGCGAATCGCGCGCGGGCGGAGTCATCTTCCCCAAGCATGGCGTGGTTGAAGGTGTAGCGTGGGTCTTCGGCGAGTTGCCAGTTGCCGTCCCACGTCACGGCCCAATGGTCTTCTTGGAACCAGCCGGGGTGCATGAGGGGCGGTTGGCGGGTGTAGGCGTGCATGGCGTGGTAGACGGGGAGCAGGGTGAAGTCGGGTTCGGCCATGCGGAAGTAGTACCACGCTTGATTTTTTTCGGAGTCGTCGGCGCGTTTGAAGAACCAGTAGGTGTTGACCCCGACCCAGGGCCAGTCGTCTTGCGCGCGTTGGTAGGCGAGGGGGACGTAGTGGGCTTGTTGGGCTTCGGTGACTTGGCCGTAGTTGGGCGCGAGGCCGCTCCCGGCGGGGACGGCGTTCCAATTCATTTCCGAAATCCAGATGGCTTTGTGCGCGTCGCCGTTTTTGACCATGAGGTCGCGGATGAGTTGGTTGCGGGCGTAGTTGATGTTGATGGGGCGCTGGCGGTGGTCGGTGGGGCCGCTCCACAGGCCGTAGCCCTGCACGCTGAGGATGTCGAAGCAGGGTTGCGCGCCCGCGTTGTACATGCGCTGGAGGAAGATGAAGTCGTTGAGGTTGTTGCCGCCGACGTCGTTGAGCGCGCCGAGTTCGCTGGTGGGCGCGAGTACGCCGGAGAGGACGACGATGTTCGGGTCAACGGCTTTGAGGCGGGCGTAGGTTTCGCACAGCAGGCGTGTGTAGGCTTCGGGGTCGGCGGGTTGGTTGCCCCATTCGTAGTAGATGTTTGGCTCGTTCCAAACTTGATAAAAGCGCACGCGGCCTTTGTAGCGCTCGGCGACGGCGGCGGTGTAATCGGCGTAGTCGGTGAAGTTGTCGGGCGGGGCGTAGTCGCCGCGCGCGGTGCCGTCGGCGCGTGACCATGCGGGGGGCGAGGACAGCCGGACGATGAGTTCGAGTTGAGATTGTTCGGCGAGATTTACGATTTCGTCGTACTTGTCCCACGCGGAATGGCAAGGCGGGAAGCGACAGTCTTCAAAGTTGCCTTTGCCTTCAATCTCGATGTCGTACCAGGGGAACTCCTGCCGCACCCAATGAAACCCGGCCGCGGCGATGAGTTGCACTTGCCGCGCGCGTTTGGCTGGCTCCACTTCGTGTTGCAGAAAGGTGTTGATGCCAAACGGGTTGACACCGTTGTATTGGATGGGGACTTCGGGTTGGAGGTCGAGCGGCGGGCGGATGAGGTCGGTGCCGAGGTCGAGCAGGGCGCGGATTTGGGAGAAGGTGTTTTCTTCGCCGGTGAGGGAGAAGAGTAATTGGTAATTGGTAATTCTTGTTAATAGATAGAGGGCCAAGAGCAAGGAAGCGGGAAGCAGGAAGAAGCGAGGGCGGAGCATGGGGGGATTATAATGCGGGGCGGGAAAAGATTGGCCGCGAATTGAGCGAATGAGCACGAATGGGGTTTGGCTTAATTTATGGGAACCCGCTAACGCTCGGGTTCAAGTGACCGCGCGGGCGCGGATTAGTTTGAAAGTCAATTGAGATTAGGATTTATTCACGGATAACGATATGTCCAAACCTCTGCTCGCCCTCCTGCTCCTCTTCACCCTCACCGCTTGCGCCGCCACCCCGACCACACTACCGGCCACTTCAACGCCCACCCTCATCGAACAAGACTTCACCGGCACACTTGTCGCAGGCGATTGGGCTAAGACCGAGCAGAGTTATTGTCAGGGCGGCAGTGATTACTTTGTGCTGGTGAGCGGCGCGGATGAATACCTCCTCAACTCGTTCCGCGATTTGCCCTATGCCGCCGATTTCGCCGCGCGCTTGCAGGCGCAAAACGCGCAGTTCTCCGAACTCGCCGGGCAGACCGTGACCCTGCGCGGGGTGCGGCTGACCCGCACGTATTCGCACGCCGAGCATTGCCCCGACCCCAACGCGCAATGTGTTGATGGGCCGCTAACGTGCGAGTGGATTCGAGTGAGGGAAGTGAAGTCGAAATAAAAAGCCCCTCTTTCCGGTACAATGGCCTGACTCAGCTTCACCCACTTCCCTTGGAGTTACCTCACTCATGTCTTCCCCCAACTGGCCCGCCGCCACCGATGAAGTTGTCCACCACCTCCAGGCCCTCATCCGCCTCGACACCTCCAACTTGCCCGGCAACGAAATGCTGGCGGTGGACTATCTCGCTAAAGTTTTGCGCGCGGAGGGGATTGAACCGCTAACCTTTGAGTCCGCCCCCAACCGGGGCAACCTGGTGGCGCGGCTAAAAGGCACGGGCGCGAAGCCGCCCCTGTTGCTCTACAGCCACACCGATGTGGTTCCTGCCGAGCCGCAATACTGGACTCACCCGCCCTTTGCCGCCGAGATTGCCGACGGCATGGTATGGGGGCGCGGCGCGGTGGATATGAAAGGCACCGTCGCGCAACAGCTCATGGTCTTTCTCGCGCTCCATCGCGCGGGCGTCGCCCTGCAACGCGATGTCATCTTCGCCGCCACCGCCGATGAGGAAGTGGGTGACGAGAACAGCCCCGGCATTTTGTGGGTGGTGAAAAATCACCCCGACCTCCTGCGGGCTGAATTCGGCCTGACCGAAGCGGGCGGGTACAACCAGGAATTCGCGGGCCAGCAACTCTATATGATTCAAGTGGCCGAGAAGGGGACGTGTTGGATTAAGATCAAAGCCAAGGGCCAACCCGGCCACGCCTCGCGCCCGCAACCTGATAACGCGGTGGTGCACCTGGCCCGCGCCATTGACCGCCTCGCCACGCAGGGCCTGCCCTATCACCTCTGCGAGGCCACCGCCGGTTTCCTTGATGCCGCCAGCGCGGCCCTCGGCGGCGACCTGGGCGCGACCTTGCAACAACTCAAAACCCCGGCGGGTGCGGCGCAAGTTTTCCAGCGCGAGGCGCGCCCCGAACTCTACGCCATGCTCCACAACACCGCCACCCCCACTGGCCTCAGCGCGGGCTTTAAGACCAATGTCATCCCCTCCACCGCCGAGGCCGTCATTGATGGCCGCACCCTGCCGGGCTTCGACCCCGAAACCTTCCTCGCCGAAGTCACCGCCGTCATCGGCGAAGGGTTCGACATCGAACTCACCAACGTCTCGCCGCCGCTCGAAACCCCGCATGACACACCGCTCTACCAACTCATGGTTGCCAAACTTCAGCACCACGACTCCACCGCGCGCGTGGTGCCCCACATGATGGTCGGCGCCACCGATGCCAAATACCTCGCCCGCCTCGGCGTCCCGTCCTATGGCTTTGCCCCGGTGCAAATGCCGCCCGGCCTCAACTTCAACGCCCTCTTTCATGTTCACGACGAGCGCACTCCTATTGCCGGTCTCGGGTGGGGCTTGCAAGTCCTCTATGATGTGGTGCATGACTACTGTGCTTAACTCCCCCTCTCCTGACCGCGCCTTTCAGCGGTCAGGAGAGGGGGCCG